>NZ_JAOCAT010000014.1:0-166725 GCF_029839485.1 Achromobacter sp. GD03932 | reverse complement strand
CGCGCAGCAGCGCCCGGATCTGGATCCCTCCTTCAAGAACACGCAAGGCTTTCCGATCTTCAGCGCGCGGGCGCCGCAGCTCGATACCGATGCGCTGCGCGCCGCAGCGCGCGAGGCGCATGCTCCGGCCGCCGCGCTCGAAGAAGAACGCGTACGCGCAAACTCCCTGCTGGCAGAGGTGGTGGAAGCGCTGTCGCTGGAGGCACGGGCCATCGTACTGAAGCAAGGCGAACCGCAACGCGACGAAGCCTGGCCGCTGCTGCAGCTGGAACTGCTGCTGCCAGCCGAATGGCCTGACGCCGTGCGCGACCACGCAGCCGACCAGGCGCGCGCGGCCGCGGCGTGGCCAGCCAGCCGCATCGCGCAGCGCCTGCACGCCGCGCCAAACGCGCTCGCCTGCGACGGCCTGCTGCGTCAACTGGCGCAGGAACCCCTGACCGCGCGCAGCGCCACGCTGCGCCTGGTCGCCGTCGCCGACTCTTACATCGATGCCGCGCGCGTCGAGCAATGGGACGCCGCCGGCCGCCTCATGTCGAACGCCAATCCTCAAGGCCAGGTGCCAGGCGAAGCCGCGGCGGGCCTGTTGCTGGACCTGGCCGCCCATGCGCCTGGCGGCGAGTCCGCACGCGCCGATTCCGCGCTGACCCTGATCCTGTCTGCACAAACACGGCGCGCGATCGACGCCGACGCGCGCGGCGCGTTGCATGAGCCCCGAGTGACCGAGTTGGCCACGCAGTTCCTGGCCGAACAAGGCCAGCCCGCCGATGGCGTGGCCGCGCTGATCAGCGACGCCGACCATCGCGGCAGCCGCCCGCTGGAAAGCGCTGGCCTGGCTACCGCGCTGTTCCCGGCGCTGGACCCGAACCTGGACTGCCTTGCGGTAGGTTCCGGCTGCGGCCACACCGGCGCGGCCGCGCATCTGCTGACCGTGGCCGTCGCGGGCGTCGCCTGCGCCCAGGCCGGCGCGCCCGTGCTCGCCCTCATGACCCAGGACCCGGCGCTGCGGACGCTGGCGCTGGTGTCGCCTTCCGAAACCCTTCCCGCCTGACCCACAAGAACATAGCTCAAACCATGCGCAGCCCCTCCGATCTCCTATCCGGCGCCTCCCGCGCCATCAGCGAAGGCCGACATTGGTCCTCGCGCGCGCTGGCCAATCCGCGCACCTTCATGGCGCTCGGACTGGTGGCCCTGGTGGTATTCCTGTTCCTGTTCGCCGACACGGTGGAGATCGGCCTGGTCTGGGCGGGCATCGCGCTGGGCGTATGCGTGCTGCTGTGGCTGTGCGCCTATCTGTGGCGCCGGCGGCGCGCACGCAGCGCCAACAGGAACCTGGGCGACATGCTGGAGCAGCAGGTGCAGACCGGCGCCGCCGCCAACCGCAACGACGTGGAAGCGCTGCGCACGCGGCTCACCCAGGCGGTGCGCACCATCAAGACCTCGAAGATCGGCCAGACCTCGGGCAACGAGGCCCTGTACGAGCTGCCCTGGTACATCGTCATCGGCAACCCCGCGGCCGGCAAGAGCAGCGCCGTGATCAATTCCGGCCTGCAGTTTCCCTTTGCGGACAAGAACGGCGCGGCGGTGCGCGGCGTAGGCGGCACGCGCAACTGCGACTGGTTCTTCACCACCGAAGGCATCCTGCTGGACACCGCCGGACGCTATTCGGTGCATGAAGAGGATCGCAACGAATGGATGGGTTTCCTGGACCTGCTCAAGCGGCATCGTCCCAAGGCGCCCATCAACGGCATCATCGTGGCCGCCAGCATCGACGAGCTGACGGGCGCGGGCCCGGAATTCGCGATCAACCTGGCCAAGAACCTGCGCCAGCGCGTGCAGGAGCTGACCGACCGCCTGGAGGTGTTCGCGCCGGTCTACATCATCTTCACCAAGGCCGACCTGATCTCGGGCTTCAGCGAGTTCTTCTCCGACAGCGACCAGAGCGAGCGCGACCGCGTCTGGGGCGCGACCCTGCCCTACGGCGCCGAGGAAAACCGCGACGTGCTGGCGCTGTTCGACAGCCGCTTCGACGAACTGTATGAAGGCCTGAAGGAAATGGGCACGGCGCAGATCTCGTTGCGCAACAGCCGCGACCTGCCGCCCGGCCTGCTGACCTTCCCGCTGGAATTCGCCGGCATCAAGCCGGCGCTGCGCACGTTCCTGTCCACGCTGTTCGAGACCAATCCGTTCCAGTACAAGCCGGTGTTCCGCGGCTTCTACTTCACCAGCGCGCTGCAGGAGGGCGTGACGCAAAGCACTTCCACCGAACGGCTGGCCGAACGCTTCGAGCTGCGTCCCGCCGCGCGCGCGCAGTCGCGCAGCGTCACCTCCAATAACGGCTTCTTCCTGCGCGACCTGTTCTCCAGCGTGATCTTCGCGGACAAGAAACTGGTGCGCCAGCACGCCAGCCCCGCCAAGACGCGCATGCGCTACCTGGCCTTCTTCGGCCTGGTGCTGGCGCTGGGCCTGGTGCTGGGCGGCTGGAGCTGGTCCTATCTGGGCAACCGCCAACTGGCGCAGAACGTGCAGGCCGACCTGGACAAGGTGGTGCGCCTGCAAAGCGAGCGCACCGACCTGCAAAGCAGGCTGGAAGCGATGGAGATCCTGCAGGACCGCATCGAGCAGCTGGACCGTTATTCCTCCAGCCGCCCGTGGTCGCTGGGGTTGGGCCTGTACCAGGGCGACGTGCTGAAGGAGCGGCTGCTGGCCGAGTACTACAACGGCGCGCGCCAGTTCATGCTGACGCCGGTGAAGGCCAGCCTGGAAGACTTCCTGGCCAAGGTCGACACCTCCGCCGCCGCAGCCAGCGGCAGCGCGCCGCAACCGGCGCCGCAGCAAGCCCGCGCCGCGCACGCGGCCAATGGCGACACCCTGTTCCAGGACGCCTCGCCCACCAACGCCGACGACGCCTACAACGCGCTCAAGACCTACCTGATGATGGCCAACCATCAGCACGTGGACCCCACGCACCTGTCCGACCAGATCACGCGCTTCTGGCGCGGCTGGCTGGAAACCAACCGCGGCGCCATGCCGCGCGACCAGTTGATCCGCAGCGCCGAGCGGCTGATCTCGTTCTATGTCGGCCGCGCGCAGGACGAAGGCTGGCCGCAGATCGACACCAATCTGGCGCTGGTCGAAAAGACCCGCGGCAGCCTGCGCGCCGTGATGCAGGGCATGCCGGCGCGCGAACGCGCCTACGCCACGCTCAAGGCCCGCGCCGCGACGCGCTTCCAGGCCATGACCGTGGCGCGCATCGTCGGCGAGAACGACGCGGGCGTGGTCGCGGGCAGCTATGCCATTCCGGGCACGTTCACGCGCGAAGCCTGGGAGCAGTACATCCAGCCCGCCATCGGCGAGGCCGCCAAGAAGGAAGTGCAGACCAGCGACTGGGTGCTGGGCGTGAACGCGCGCGACGACCTGACGCTGGAAGGCAGCCCGGAGCAGATCCAGAAAAGCCTGGCGACGATGTACAAGACCGAGTACGCCGAGGAGTGGCAGAAGTTCCTGCGCGGCGTGACGATCAAGCCCTTCACCAGCTTCGAGCAATCGGTGGGCGCAATGAACCGCCTGGGCGATCCGCAGACCTCGCCCATCGCCAAGCTCATCAACACCACCTATGAGCAGACCTCCTGGGACAATCCCTCGCTGATCAACGCCGGGCTGCAGCAGGCCCAGAGCGGCGTGGTCGGCTGGTTCAAGCGCGTCATCCTGCGCCAGACGCCGCCGTCCCCCGCGCCCGCCACCGCCGCCAACGGCGAAGCGATTCCGATGGGGCCGGTGGGACGCGAATTCTCCGACGTGGCGCGCCTGGTGGTCACGCGCGACAACCAGTCGCTGCTGGGCAACTACATGGGCGCGCTGTCGAAGATACGCACCCGCTTCAACCTGCTGAACAACCAGGGCGACCCCGGCCCCGGCGCACTGACGCTGATGCGCCAGACGCTGGAAGGCAAGGACTCGGAACTGGCCGACGCGCTGAAGCTGGTGGACGAGCAGATGCTGGCGGGCATGTCGGCGACGCAGCGCGAGACCCTGCGCCCGCTGCTGGTGCGCCCGCTGATCCAGGCCTACGCCGTGACCATGCAGCCGGCGGAATCCGAGCTGAACAAGGTCTGGAACGCGCAGGTCTACCGCCCGTTCAACCAGACCCTGGCGGAGAAGTACCCCTTCGCCAGCCGCGCCAGCGTCGAAGCCAGCAGCGATGAGATCGGCCAGGTATTCGGCCCCCAGGGCAGCATCGCCAAGTACGTCAACGACACGCTGGGCCCGCTGACCGTGCGCCGCGGCGACATCCTCACGGCGCGCACCTGGGGCGACATGGGCGTAAGCCTGCAACCCACCTTTACGGCCAACTTCGCGCAGTGGGTGGCGCCGCTCTCGGGTGGCGCGGCCGGCAGCGGCGCGGCCAGCCAGCCGCAGACGCTGTTCCAGATCCAGCCCAAGCCCGCGGCCGGCGTGACCGAGTACACCATCGAGATCGACGGCCAGCAGCTGCGCTACCGCAATACCCCGCCGCAGTGGGTCAATTTCGTGTGGCCCAACGCCCAGGGCGCCCCCGGCGCACGCATCACCGCCACCACCTTCGACGGCAGCGTGGTCGAGATCGTCAACGAACCGGGCCGCTTCGGCCTGGAACGCCTGATCTCCACGGCCCAGCGCACCGCCAACGCCGACGGCAGCTTCAATATGAGCTGGGGCAAATCCAACGTGACGGTGCCGGTGAAGCTGCGCATCATCAGCAACGCCCAGGCGCCCGGCGCCGGCGGCAGCGAGCCCGGCGGCAGCCAGGGCCTGCGCAACCTGCGCCTGCCCTCGTCCGTGATCGGCGCCTCTTCCGAATCCTCCGCCCAGACGCAACCCGGAGCGCCGCAATGAGCAACCCGCAGTCCCCCTTGTTCCGCACGGCCTACTTCGGCAAGATTCCCAGCCGCGGCGACTTCGTGAAGAACACCTCGCATCCGCAGTTGATGGCCACGCTGGATGCCTGGGTCGCCAGCACCATGGAGATGCTGGCGCAGGAGCCGCACTGGAAGGCGCTGTACGACGAGGCCGAGCCCATGCCGTTCGCCATCCTGGGGTCGCGCGGCAAGCTGGCCATCGCGGGGCATCTGCAGCCCAGCCAGGACCTGTCGGGCCGCCGCTACCCCTTCCTCTCGGCCACCTCGGTGGAAGTGCAGAAGCCGCTGGCCTTCATTGCCCGCAGCCCCATCGCCTTCAGCCGCATGTGGAACCGCATGAGCGGCGCCGCCGCCCTGCTGATGCAGGACGGCGATCCCGCCTCGGCGCTGCAGACGCTCAACGAACTGGAAGGCGAAATCCGCACGGCCGCCGACGACGGCTTCGATGCCTTCGTCGACCTGCAAACCGTGGAACGGCTGGAGGCGATGCTGCGCGGCAACGGCCACGCCGCGCGCGTGCACGACATCATCCTGGCGCTGGGCATCCTGCTGGAGCCGGTGATGTCCAGCGGCTCTTCGCAGCTGGACAAGGGACTGTCGCTGCCGCTGCCGGACGATCCGCTCTACATCAACCTGGTGGCCGCCTACTGGATGACGCTGATCTCGCCCTTCCTGTCGCGCGCGGACTTCGAGATCACCCTCTTCATCGGCCGCATTGCCGGCAAGCACCGGCTGGCCGTGGATTTCCGCGGCGCCTCGCCCCAGACGCTGGCCAGTCTGCTGTCCACGCCCCAGGCGTATGCCGAACAGCACATCGTGCTGGAGGACGCGCCCTGGGTCCGCAACCACGTGTCCGCCAGCCATGGCCTGGCCAAGCTGTCCAGCTACCTGGACCAGCCGCGCCTGTCCCTGCGCCTGGCGCTGGATACCTTTCTTGAAGTCTTTACCGGAGCCTGACCATGCGCCTTTCCTTCATGCTCATGGCGGCGCTGTATGCCTGCACGGCCGCGGCCCAGGACGCGGCCACGGTAGTGCCCGCCAACGTCATCCCCCAGCCCGGCCAGGTCGTGGCCAGCGGCGCCGTGCCGGACGAAGCCGCCAAGGCCGACGTGCTGGCGCGGCTGCAGCAGGTGTACGGCGTGGGCAACGTGATCGACCAGATCGACGTGGGCGGCGTGGTCGCGCCGCCGAACTGGTCGGAACACGTCGGCAAACTGATCGGCCAGCCCTTGAAGCAGATCAACCGCGGCCAGCTGGAAATCGACGGCACCCAGATCCGGCTGCGCGGCGAAGTGCAGAACGAAGCCTCGCGCCAGCAAATCGCCAGCGCCTTCGCGACCTCGCTCAATCCCACCTACAAGATCGTCAACGGCCTGCGCGTATCCGCCAGCAAGGACGAACAGGGGCTGCTGGACCAGGTCCTGACCAACCGCGTGGTGGAATTCGAGACCGGCAGCGCCACGCTCACGCCGCGCGGCCGTGAACTGCTGGACAAGGTGGCGGACGTGGTGCCCAAGCTGCACAGCGACAAGGTGCAGATCATCGGCCACACCGACAGTTCCGGCAGCCGCAGCACCAACCTGGCGCTGAGCCAGGCGCGCGCCGATGCGGTCAGGACCTATCTGGTGGACAAGGGCCTGCCGCCAGCGCGCTTCGAGACGCTGGGCGCGGGGCCGGACCAGCCGGTCGCCACCAACGCCACCGCCGAAGGCCGCGCCAAGAACCGCCGCATCGAGTTCCGCGCCAGCCGCTAGGCGCCAGGGCGGCCCGCAAGGGCCGGCTCGCCAAGGGGACTTTTCGTTCAGCCGTTGTGGTCCGGCGGCTTGGGCACCCCCAGCAGCTCTTCCAGGCCGGACAGCGCATCGCCGTTCTTGAGTACGGTGCGCAGCCACAGGTGCAGCGACATCTCGCCCCAGCTGGCGGCCTTGTCGGCCAGATAGGCCACGGGGCTGTGAGGCTCGGTTCGGCGGAAGAACTCCGCCACTTCGCGCAGCTGAGCCAGCGCCTGCTCGCGCGTTTGCAGCGGGCCGCGCGCGGCTGCGGGCGCGGCGGAATCAGGGGCGTCGGCGGACAAGGTCGGCTCCATCCGGGTGGCTGCGGGCGCAGCGGGGGCAGCGGCCGCCGCCGCGGCATCCGCGCGCACCAGCAGCCCGGCGTCGCGAGCGAAGCGACGGGTCAGCTCGGTGACGTCGCGCAACGCGTCGCGCACCGGCGAGAAGGCAGGGCCCTCGTCGCCCAGGCGCTCCGCCAACGTCTGTTCCAGCGTATCCAACGCCGCGAAGCAGCTTTGCAGATTGCCTTCCAGCTCGGAGTAGAAGGCCGGCGGCGTGTCGCGGCGCGCGGCGTCGAACTGGTCCAGCGTAAGCTTGCCGCGCGTGATCTCGGCCGCGTTCTGCGGCGCGCGCTTGACCGCGTTGGCCAATTGCGAGGCGCTGTCCCACAGGGCCGCGCCATAGCGCCCGCCCTCGGACTGCGTCAGCGGCAGCTCGCGGATCAGCTGTTGCGAGCGTGCCAGCAGCCAGGCCAGATTGCCCACGCGCTGCTGCACGTCGCCTTCGTCCGGCACGGGATGCAGGCCGTCCCAGTAATGGCGGCACAGGCCGTCCACCAACAGATAGCCGTCGCGCAGTCCAACGAAGCCGCGCGTCTTGGCCCAGGCTTCGGCCAGCCAGGCCGCCACGCGCACATCCTTGCTCTGTTCTCGCAGCACGGTGGTGCAGATGCGGATGACTTCCGGCCAGTCGGCCTCCTTGATGTCGATGACCCAGTCGCCCTGGTCCAGGTTCGGATCATCGTGGCGGCGCGCTTCGCGGATGGCGTCGAATTCGGCGGAAAACACCATGTCGACGCCGCAGGGCGCCTCGCCCGCAATGGGCTGCAGCAATGTGTCGATATCGCTCATATATATCTGGTCGGATGGCAGGATCGCGGCCGCCGGGCCAGCGGCGGGCGGCGATAAGAGGACCGATCCTCCCATATCTGTAACGACGTTGCGTTTGAAGATGACACGTCCTATTACAAAACGCATCACGGACCCTGGATATCATGCGGGTTCCCCAGGACAAGGATGCGCGATGAACAAGTCATTCCACATGATGCCCGACGGCCGCTTCATCAATGGCAAGCCGCGCCGCTGCCCCGACGGCACCTACGTCGGCGACGGCGGGCCCATCACGCGCGCGCCGGACGGCACTTACGTTGCCGGCAAGCCGCAGCGCGCGCCTGACGGCCGCTACCTGGGCGGCGACGGCCCGGTCCGCATGGCGCCCGACGGCACCTTCGTCACCGGCACGCCGCGGCAGGCCCCGGACGGCACCTATCTGTAAGCACACATAACCAAACTGACAGGGCAACAGGCAGCCATGGCGCAGCTATCGGTGATACGCAAGGGCGACCGCACCTCGCATGGCGGAGTGGTCGTCACGGGCGACGAAACAGTCATGATCTTCGGCCAGCCCATGGCCCGGCTGGGCGATCGCGTCACCTGCCCCAAGTGCAGCGGCACGCATACCATCGTCGAAGGCGCGGCTGCCGTCAGTTCGGACCGCCGCACCGCGCTGGAAGGCATGAAGACATCCTGCGGCGCGACGCTGATCGCAAGCCAGCAGTTCTACCGGCTGGAGCAGGGCTAGGCCGCGGACCGCGCAAGCACGCGCCGCAATCCCAGGCGCAACCCCAGCACGGCGAACGCAATCGGCAGCACCATGCGCCACTGCGCCACGAACAGTTCCATCGTGGCCTCGCCCGGCGCCCAGGTGTTGCCGAACACCTGAGGCTCGGGCGGCGCCAGATACAGCGCGACCAACGCGGCGGCCAGCGTCGCCGCGGTCCGCCATGCGGCCGAGCGGCGCACCCTCGCCGCGCGCTCGGCCAGCGCCAGCGTCAGCAGGCCCGCCAGCCCCGCCAAGGCGGCATCGACATAGAACTCGAATGGCCCGTACAGGTACGGCGCGTCCGGAATCATCCAGCCGTAGGCATCGGTCTTCAGCACCGAAGTCAGGCAAGCGCCGAACAGCGCCGCCGCGGCGGACAGCAGCAGGAAATCACAGAACCGCAGGAAGACTCTCGGCATCATGGAACGGGAATGCGCCGCATGCGGCGGCGGGGTGCGGGCGCAAGAATGCCACAGGACCGCGTCCGCCGCATCCGATCCTTCGCTGCCGCCGTGTTTGCGCGCGAACCAGCGGCACAACGCGTTCTCTGAGAGAATGCCGCCTGTCTCTCAGGCTCTCTCGCTCAGACCTCAAGCAGCACCCATGACGCTTCCGCAATCCAGGCTGTACCCGTTGCTGTTGTCCGGCGCGCTCGCGCTTGCCCAGGTGGCTCTGCCGGCCTATGCCTGCGCCGGCTCGTCCTCCCGGAAACCCGCCACCCGCAGCACGCCCGCGGCCCCGCCCCAGGGCATGCCGCAGTATGGCAAGGGAGAACATGGCCGCTACCTGATCCTGAGGCTGGACAACAGCCGCGGCGGCGCCATTGCTCCCAATACGCCATACCGCCTGTTCCTGACAGATAAAGACCAGTCCATCGAGGGTACGCCCGACCACGACGGCATCGTGCACGGCGTCACCGACGCGCTGGGCCGCAGCGCCTGGATCTGGACCCGCGAGGCGCATTCCGCCGATGACTTCACCCTGATCCGGCGCATAGGCAGCGGCGCCTGGGGCAGTGTGTTCCAGCTGCAGCGCGGCGGGGATAAGGAGCCGCTGGGAGGTTGGCCTTACGTCACGACCATGCATGTGCGCTGGGGCGAGCAATGGGTGGACCTTGGGTACACCACCGCCCAGGGCAATACCGCCTATTTCACCCACGACCAGCCCGCTGCCACGCTGTCGATATCCACCGAAGCGAGCGCGGCGGAAAACCGCCAGTGCTTCGACGAGCTGGACGCCATCAACCGCAAGTTCAGCCAGGACGATGCCGAGGGCGCATTGCAGCTGGTGGATGCCACCGCCTGCGGCGCAGAGCCGCAGCAACAGCTGGACATGGCCAACCTGCTGCTGATGGCCGGCCGCGCCGACCTGGCGCGCCTATGGCTGGAACGCGCCCGCTCAGGATCCGCGCCCGTGGATCGCGATGTGCTGCGCGCACGGTTCAAGCTGGAACGCCTGCTGGGCATGCCCGCCCTGGCGCTGGAGGACGCGCTGGAATTGCAGCGCCGCCAGGCCGAGACGCCGCTGCGCGACGAACCCGACTGGGCCAACAGCATCGCCTATTACCTGGCGGATTTTCCCGATCACCTGGCGCAAGCCGAAACCCAAGCGCGCCAATCGATAGCCACCGCCGGCCCGCTCCCCTACAACTTGGGAACCCTGGGCTGGATCCTGGCCCTGAAGGGCGATATCGACGGCGGGCTGGACCTGCTGAAGCAGTCCTACCGCGAGATTCCGCGCGACGAGGAAATCGTGGCCGACTACGGCCTGGCGCTGTGGCGCCACGGCCAGCAAGGCTTGGCCACCCGGCTCTGGAACCAGGCCGAGGCGCAATGCGTGTGGGGCGGGCGCATGCACGACGCGCTGCGCGAAGCCCGCCATCCGCACCCCTACTTCCAGGCGGCGAGCTCCCGCGAGGTGCAGGCCTATCAGCAGCGCTGCGCGGCGCCGCAGACCAAACGCAAGACCAGGTCCGCCACTGGCGCCGAGGCGTAAAATAACCAAGACAGACCAGCAGCGCCCCGCAACAGCGGTACGCGCAGGAGACCATCATGAAATCCGCCCTGACCCGCTTGCTTACTCTCATGGCCACGGCCCTGGTCCTGGCCGGTTGCGCGCAAGGCAATGGCGGCCCGCCCCATCCCGGCGCGGTCAATCCGTACAGCGAGGGCGGCTTCCACGACGCCGGCCCCAACTACCCCGACACCGGCCGCTGACAAGCGCCAGCTTTAGGCTTCCCGCAGCGCGCCCGACTTCAGCAGGGGCGCCAGGATGCCGGCGGTGTAGACCCGCGCCAGGTTCACCAGGAAGTCAGTGAAGTCGGCCTTCGCGGCGTGATCGGCCTGATCCGAAATCACCCGCAGCACCGCGAAGGGCACGCCAAATTCGTAGCAGACCTGCGCCATCGCTCCGCCTTCCATTTCCAGGCAGAGCGCATCGGGCAGGCGCTGGCGTAGCTGGTGCGCATAGTCATTGCTGTTGACGAAGACGTCGCCGGTGGCGATGAGTCCATGATGCACCCGCGGCGGCCGTGCGCCCTGCTCCGCCGGCAAGCCGGCATGGCCGCGCACGAACTGCCCTGCGCTTTCCAGCAACCGCCCGCTCAGAACCGGATCCGCATCGAAGCGTTCGCGCCCCAACAAGGGAATCTCATGCCGCCCGAACAGCGGCCGCGCATCCATGTCGTGCTGCATCAGCCCGCTGGCCACGACCACGTCGCCCACCGCCACATCCTCATGCAAGCCGCCGGCCAGCCCGGTGAAGATCACCCGCGACGCCTGGAACTCCTGGATCACGATGGAGGCGGTCGCAGCCGCGGCCACCTTGCCGATCCGGCTCAACGCAATCACGCAAGGCGTGCCCCACAAGGTGCCGACGTGGAAGTCGCGCATGGCAATGCGATGGATGGCGGCGCCCGGGTCCATCGCCGCCAGCAGGTCGGCGATCTCTTCGTGCAAGGCGCCCAATATGGCTAAACGTCCCATGTACATCTACTCAGGTAATGCGCGGCCCGCGGCCGCCCTGCCCGCAACATACTCCATGCGCGCCGAGGCCGCCAACGCATGCGGGCCTAGCCATGCTTGTCATGAGGATTGCAACTTTTGATGTAGTGAAACTTTCCTGCTGCACCCGCGCCGCCCTGCAAACCTGGCCGGGGCGATGGATTGCTACCAATTAGCTAGTCAAAAAAGCGGTGTATGTCCGTTCAGCAGGGAAACCACGCACCCGGCGGCGTCTGAACGCCGTGCTAGCTTACCGTCGCGCACGACGCGGGCCATGCCAGCAAGCAGATTCATTGCAAGACTCAATCTGTGGAGAACGATCATGGTGAAGAATCTAGCCGTATTCTTCGACGGGACCTGGAACGAACCCAATGACCGCACCAACGTCTACGAACTCTACAAGGCGGCGCCCGAGACCTCCACGCAGGAGACGTTCTACATCGAAGGCGTGGGCACGCAGGGCCAGGGCCTGTGGGCGGCCATCGACAAGTTCGCCGGCGGCGCCTTTGGCGCGGGGCTGTCGGCCAACATCCGCGCGGGCTACCGTTGGCTTTGCCAACGCTACGAACCGCGTGACCGCATCTTCCTGCTCGGCTTCAGCCGCGGCGCCTACTCCGCCCGCAGCCTGGCTGGCATGGTGCGCAAATGCGGCCTGCTGAACGATCCTTCCGACAGCAACGTGGAACAAGCCTATGCGCTCTACCGCGACGACTGCATCCCCTCCTCGCTGGAAGCCGCGACCTTCCGCCTGAATTTTTCGCGCGAGACCGACGTGCATTTCGTCGGTGTCTGGGACACGGTCGGCAGCCTGGGCATACCGGTGGGCGGCATTCCTTTTCCGGGCTTCTCCAGGTTCTACAACTTCCACGACACCGAACTCAGCAACCACGTCCATCACGCCTATCACGCCATCGCCACCAACGAGTTCCGCGAACCGTATGCGCCGACCCTGTGGACCCGTCTGGCCAACTCCGAGCCGCGCCCGCCCGACCATCCGGTCGAGCAGCGCTGGTTCATCGGCGCCCATTCGGACGTCGGTGGCGGCTACCGCGACGGCAGCCTGCAAACGCTGCCGGCTTCGTGGCTGCAGGAGAAGGCGCGCCAGGCCGGCCTGGAGGCCGGACTGGCGCAACGCGTCGCCACGGACTACGACCAATGCGAGCCGCACGATTCCTACCGCGAGTTCACGGAGAAGGTGCTGATCCATGTGAAAAAGCGGCCCAGGCTGTGGGACGGCGCAACCGTGCTCAATCTGACGGTGGACGAACAGCTGCTGAAGCGGTTCGGGCGCAACCTGGATTTCCTGAAGGAGTACCCCGACTTCAAGGACGCGCTGGAAAAGCTGCCCGTGGCGCGGCCGTGACCCGCCCGCCGCGCGCGGGCGGCGAACGCAATGTGATGACTCGCAATAGAGTGATGCAATGCGCTCGGAAATGAGACTATGCGATTTAATGCGATACAAACTTCCACCTGTCGGAATGTGGAGGGGAAACAATGCTTATGCGTAGCGCATTTCAAGTAACCTCCGGCCACCAGTCATTGTTCCGAGCCGATGTTTACGCATGTTCCGCAATGTCTTTGCTCTCAAATCCCTTGAAAGGTATTTCCTGACACTGGCTGCAGGCGTAGCGCTGCCGGTTTCCATGCTGACCGTGATCGTGGTGCAGCAGAACTGGCGGTCGCTGGCCGCCACCGACGACGCCCTGAGAGGCTTCGTCGTGGTCCGCACGACCCTGATGACGATGGAGGCCGTATCCGCCGAACGCGGCCCCATGAACTCGGCGCTGGGTTCCGACCTGCCGGTCCCTGAAAACATCCTGCACGCGCTGGACCAAGCCCGCCAGCACACCAATGCGCAGATCGCCGACCTGCTTGCGCTCTACCGCGCGCCCCTCAATCCCAACGGCGCCCCCGAATTCACCAACATCCAGCGCATCCGCGAGTCCCTGTTGAACGCCCGCGCCAGCGCCGACGCAGCCATCGCCGCGCCCCGCGCCCACACCTCCGGCCACAACCTGTCGACAGTGGTCGGCGACATGGTCGCGGTGGTTCCCGAACTGCGCGCCGCGATGTCCGACGGCATCGGCCTGATCGCCCGGAACCAGGGCGAAGACTTCGACCTGCTGTCGCTGGCGCTGCTGGCCGGCGAACTGCGCGAACAGGCCGGCCTGCTCGGCTCCACGTTCGCGCCCGCCCTCAGCAAGCGCCGCACGCTGACCGCCAGCGACCAGCTGCGGATAGAACGCGTGATCGGCCGCATCGACCAACTACGCGCGCTGATCGACGCCAACATCGCCAGCATGCCGCGATACGCCTCCTCCCTCGCCTACCGCGAACTGCAGCAGCAGTACTTCGGCGACGGCATGAACTACCTCGACAGCGTGCGCGCCATGGCCGAACGGGTGCCCGAAGAATCCCTGGTATCGATGTACGAACTGGGCGCGAACTATGTGCCGCGCATGAAGTCCATCCTCCGGTTCCGCGACCTGATGCTCAATGAAGTGGAGCGGCGCATCGGCGAAAACCGCCAGGCCGCGATCCGCGTGCTGCTGACCACCCTGGCGGCCGCCGCGATGCTCACCGCCGCGTTGATCATCGGCTTGTCCATGTTCCGCAAGCGCGTCATCCGGCCTTTCGTGCGCGCCACGAACATCATCGGCGCGATCGCAAAAGGCGGCGACGTGCCGGCCATTCCGGCGGACCAATACCGCGGCGAAGTGAACGGCATGTTCAAGGCCTTGAACGTGCTCAACGACAACGCCGCCGCCGTGCGCAAGCTGGAGCTCGAACGCGACCGCCTGATTCAAGACCTCGCCATCATGGCCGAAACGGATTTCCTGACGGGCCTGCTGAACCGCCGCGCCTTCGAGAAGCGCCTGGAAGCTTCGCTGGACGACATCCGCAACGACGCGCAGGACGGCCTGGGCTTCATCCTGTTCGACATCGACCACTTCAAGTCCATCAATGACACGCACGGCCATGCCACTGGCGACGAAGCGCTCAAGACCGTGGCCCACCTGTGCCGCACGACCTTCCGCGAATCCGACGTGGTCGCGCGCGTGGGCGGCGAAGAATTCGCGGTGCTGTGTCGCAGCCGCAATCCGGACCGCGTCCGGGACATTGCGGAACGCATGCGTCTGAGCATCGCGCAAACGCGGATCCGCGCCGACGGCGGTTCCTCCTTCAGCATGACCGCCAGTTTCGGCGTCGCCCATGCCCGCGGCGGCGATACGGCGGCGCTGGAGAACCTGTCGCGCCGCGCGGACGAGTTGCTGTACAAGGCCAAGCTGACCGGCCGCAACTGCGTGCTGCTCGAACAGATGGCTTGACGCCACGAGCCACTCAGGCCGCCAGCGTTTCCCGCGCCGGTGCGCGGTACTGTTCCCACAGCCTGGCTTCCCGCGCGCGCGCCCCTTCGACGTTTTTCTCCTTGACATGGCCATAGCCGCGGATCGTGTCCGGCAGCGCGGCCAGTTCCAGCGCCGTGGCGCGATTGGCCGCGTCCAGCGTGCGCGAGAACTCCCCGGCCAGCGCCAGATAGTCGGCCGCCAGCTGACGCTCCATGCGGCGTTCGGCGGTCTTGCCGAACACGTCCAGCCAGGTGCCGCGCAGCCGCTTCATGGGCGCCAGCGCGCGAAACGCCAGCCCCATCCACGAACCGTAGGCGCGCTTCTGCAGGCGTCCGCGCGCATCGCGGCGCGCCAGCGCGGGCGGAGCCAGGTGATAGCGCAGCTGGTAGTCGCGGCCAGGCTCGCCTTCGAACTGCTGGCGCAGCCGGGCCTTGAAGGCGGGGTCCACGTACAGACGGGCTACCTCGTATTCGTCCTTGTAGGTCATGAGCTTGGCGAGATTGCGCGCGACCGTCTGCGTGACTTCGAAACGCTGCGGATCCGCCAACGTGGCCTCACGCGCGCGCACCGCCGCCACCGCCTCCAGGAAGCGCGCGGCGTAGGCCTCGTCCTGGTAGGCGCGCACGTGTTGCGCCAGCCGCTGGATCTGGCCGTCCAGGGACTCCGGCAGGGCCATCACCTGCGCCCGCGGCGCCGGCTTGAGCGCGGCGGCGCCATGATGCGCGGCTTGCCGGCCCAGTTCGAAGGCGGCCAGGTTCTTCTCGACCGAGACGCCGTTCAGTTCGATGGCGCGCCGCAGGCTGTCCAGCGCCAGCGGCAGCCCGCCCTGCTGCCAGGCGTAGCCCAGCAGCAGCGGGTTGGCGTAGATGGTGTCGCCGAGCAGAGCTTCGGCCAGCGGACCGGCCTCGATGAAGTCGCAATTGCCGCCCGTGCTGCGCGCCAGCGCGGCTTCGGCCTGCGCGCCGGGAAACCGCCAGCTCGGCTGCGACAGGAAAGCCGCCGTCGGCGCGGCGCTGCTGTTCACCACGGCGCGGCCATGGTCCGGCCGCAGGCGCGACAGCACTTCCGGCGACGCCGCCACCAGCGCATCGCAGCCGATGACCAGATCCGCCTCGCCCAGCGCCACGCGCGTGGCATGCAGGTCCGCGGGACGATTGGCCAGTTGCACGTGGCTGAGCACGGCGCCGCCTTTCTGCGCCAGCCCGGCCATGTCCAGCACGGTCACGCCCTTGCCTTCAAGATGCGCAGCCGCGCCCAGCAGCGCGCCGACGGTCACGACGCCAGTGCCGCCCACGCCCGCTATCACCACGCGGTAGGCCCCTGGCGGGCGGATTTCCGCCAGGTCGGGCTGCGGCGGTTCGGCCAACGCGGGGAGATTCCTGCCCGTGCCCGGCTTGCGCAGCGTCGCGCCTTCCGCCGTGACAAAACTGGGGCAAAAGCCCTCCATGCAGGAGAAGTCCTTGTTGCAGGACGACTGGTTGATGCGGCGCTTCGTGCCCAGCGGCGTGTCCAGCGGCTCGACCGACAGGCAGTTGGATTGCACCGAACAATCGCCGCAGCCTTCGCAGACCGACTCGTTGATGAAGGCGCGGCGCTGCGGGTCGGGATACTCGCCGCGCTTGCGGCGGCGGCGCTTCTCGGTGGCGCAGGTCTGGTCGTAGATCAGCACCGTCGTGCCTGCGACGTCGCGCAAGGCGCGCTGCACGTCGTCCAGCGCCTTGCGGTGGTGCACTGCCACGCCCTGCGGCAGCGCGGCGGCGCCGGCGTACTTTTCCGGCTCGTCGGTCACCACCACGGTCTGGACCACGCCTTCGGCCTGCATCTGCGCGGCGATCTGCGGCACCGTGAGCACGCCGTCCACCGGCTGCCCGCCCGTCATCGCGACGGCGTCGTTGTAGAGGATCTTGTAGGTAATGCTGGCGTGCGCGGCGACTGCCGCGCGTATGGCCAGCAGCCCCGAATGGAAATAGGTGCCGTCGCCCAGGTTGGCGAAGATGTGGCGCTCAGTGGTGAAGTCCTTCTGGCCCAGCCAGGCAACGCCTTCGCCGCCCATCTGGCTGAAGGTGTCGGTCTTGCGGTCCATCCACATCGCCATGTAATGGCAGCCGATGCCGGCGACCGCGCGCGAACCTTCGGGCACGCGGGTGGAGGTGTTATGCGGACAGCCCGAACAGAACCAGGGCTTGCGCTCTTCCACCAGCGTGGGGCGGGCAGCCTCGCGCTCCTTGGCGTCGATCACCGCCAGCCGCGCCGCGATGCGCGCCCGCAGCGCGTCCGACAGGTCGGCTTTCTCCAGGCGCGCGGCGATGGCGCGGGCGATCAGGGCCGGCGACAGCTCGTGGCGCGCGGGCAGCAGCCAGCCGCCGCGCGGCGTGGACCATTCGCCGCCGCCATTGTCGCGCTCGTCGAACTTGCCGTAGACGCGCGGCCGCACGTCGTCGCGCCAGTTGTAGAGTTCTTCCTTCAGCGCGTACTCCAGGATCTGGCGCTTTTCCTCCACCACCAGGATCTCTTTCAGGCCAGTGGCGAATTCGCGCGCATCCTGCGCGTCCAGCGGCCAGATGCAGCCCACCTTCAACACGCGTATGCCGGCCTCGCGACAGGCGGCCTCGTCCAGGCCCAGGTCATTGAGCGCCTGGCGCACGTCCAGATACGCCTTGCCGGCCGTCATGATGCCGAAGTGCGCCTGCGGCGAATCCAGCACCACGCGATTCAACTTGTTGGCGCGCACATAGGCCAGCGCCGCATACCACTTGTGATCCAGCAGCCGCGCCTCCTGCGCCAGCGGCGTGTCAGGCCAGCGGATGTTCAGTCCACCTTCGGGCAAGGCGTCCTCGGGCAGCACAATCTGCACCCGGTCCGGATCCACTTCCACCGAAGCGCTGGATTCGACCACGTCGGTCACGCACTTCATCGCCACCCACAGGCCGGTGTAGCGGCTCATGGCCCAGCCGTGCAAGCCATAGTCCAGGTATTCCTGCACATTGGACGGATACAACACCGGTATGCCGCTGGCGATCAGCACGTGCTCGGACTGGTGCGCCACCGACGAGGACTTGGCGGCATGATCGTCGCCCGCCAGCATCAGCACGCCGCCATGCGCCGAGCTGCCGGCGGAGTTGGCGTGCTTGAGCACGTCCACCGACCGGTCCACGCCAGGCCCCTTGCCGTACCACATGCCGAACACGCCATCGCGCGCCGCGCCCGGAAACAGGTTCAGCTGTTGCGAACCCCATACCGCCGTGGCGGCCAGGTCTTCGTTCACGCCCGGCTGGAACACCACGTCGTTGGCCTGCAGGTGGCGCTTGGCCTTCCACAGCGCCTGGTCCAGCCCGCCCAGCGGCGAGCCGCGGTAGCCCGAGATGTAGCCGCCGGTGTTCAGGCCGGCCTGCAGGTCGCGCTGCTTTTGCAGCAGCGGCAGCCGTACCAGGGCCTGGGTGCCGCTCAGATAGATGCGCCCGTGGCTGCGGGTGTACTTGTCGTCCAGCGTCAGGCCATGGGTATCGGCCGCGCCTGCGGAAAGGGGGGTGTCCACGCTTGTCTCCTGCGTTCCGGTTCTTGGTGTTTTGCCGCAGTGTAGGAACCTGGCTGGTTATCGTATATTCATATATTCATGTATCAGGTATGCGATAAACAGATGGCTAACGACGTCACCCTGCGTCAGCTGCGCTACTTCGCGGCCGCCGCCCGGACCGGCCGGTTTTCCATGGCCGCCGCCGACGAGCATGTCTCCCAATCCGCGGTCACCAATGCCGTGCTGGCGCTGGAGGCGCAACTGGGCGTGCGCCTGTTCGACCGCCATCCGCATGGCGTCACCCTGACGCCCGAAGGGCATAACTTCCACCAGCGCGCACGTGAAGTGCTCGATTCGCTGGACGACGCCCTGCGCGAGCCCGGCTTCCAGCGCTATGCGCTGCGCGGCGCAGTGAGGATCGCCGCGTCCTACACGGTGCTGGGCTACTTCCTGCCAGATCTGCTGGCGCGCTTCCGGCGGCGCTATCCCGACGTGGAGCTGGACCTGGTCGACCTGGACCGGCCCGAGATCGAAGCCGCGGTGACCAGCGGCGAGGTCGAACTGGGCGTGGCGCTGCTGTCCAACGTGGAACGGCGCGAGCGCTTCGGAAACCAGGTGCTGGTGCGCTCGCGGCGGCAGCTATGGACCGCGTCCGGCCATCCGCTGGCGCAGGCGTCGGCGCCGTCGCTGGCCGATATTGCCGGCTATCCCTACATCCTGCTGGAAATGGACGAAGGCGAGCGCTCCGCGCTGGCCTATTGGCGCGCCCATGGCCTGCAGCCTGACATCGCGTTCCGCACTCGTTCGATGGAGGCGCTGCGCGGGCTGGTTGCGCATGGCTTCGGCGTCACGATGCTGTCGGACATGGTCTACCGTCCGTGGTCGCTGGAAGGCCGCAAGATCGAGGCCGTACCCATTACCGACGCCGTCCCGCCCATGGAGGCCGGGCTGCTCTGGCATCCGCAAGCGCGGCTGGCCAAGCCCGCCGAGGCCTTCCGCCAGTTCATGATCTACGCCTGCGGCGTCTAGCGCCGCAGCACGCCTGGCCGCTATACCAGGATCGCGCCCTTGCGGCGCGTGAACTGGGCCAAGGAACGCAGGGCCAGCGCATGCATGGCCGCCACGGACGGCAGCAGCGTTTCTTCCTTGCGGGTCAGCACGCCGACGATGCGCTCGACCGTGGGTTCGGCCAGCGGCACGAAGGCCAGGCCGGTCGCGGCCGCCGGCCGCGCCAGCACCGGCAGCACGGTCACGCCCAGGCCGCTGAACACGCTGGCCAGCAACGACGCGCGGTTCGACACCACCATGAACGGGTCCTCGATGGCGCTGCCCAGTTGCCGGTTCTTCAGCGTGTCGAAGGTGGCATTGCCTATCAGGCGTTCGTCCGCCAACGCCGACCAGGGCACGGAGCCGCGCCGCCGCGCCAACGGATGGCTCTTGCGGCACACCAGGCCGAACGCGTCGCGCGCCACCGGCGCGAACGCCACTTCCGCGGTGCGCGGTACTTGTCCCGCCACCCCTACCTGGACCTCGCCGCTCAGCACCAGGCGGTGCACGTCCTGCGAGGACTCGTCGACGGCGCGGATGCGGATCGCGGGGTGGCTGCGCGCGTAGCGCTCCAGCAGGCGCGGCAGCCACTCGTCGGCCAGCGACGGCATCACCGCCAGCGACACCGGTCCCTGGCTGCCCAGGCCGAATTGACGCGCCGCGTCCAGCACCCGGTCGTGGGTGGACAGCAGTTCGCGGAACAGCGGGGCCACGGCAATGCCCAGGGGCGTGAGCTGCGCGCGCTTGCCGGGTTCGAACAGCGGCGCGCCCAGCTGCTGCTCCAGATCCTGCATGGCCGCCGACACGGCTGCCTGCGAGCGGAACGTGCCTTCGGCCGCCAGGCGGAAACTGCCATGGTCGGCCGCCAACAGGAACTGGCGCAGATGCTGGATTTTCAAGGGCGCGGACATGGCTTGAAGGCTGCAGAAAATTCGGATTTTCCGAAATTAACTTGAGTTAATTTGGATTGTCAAAAATCCGCTTCGCCTTCAACAATGGCCGCGTCTTTCATTCCTACAGGTACTGGAGCAGCGGTTATGTCTTTGCAAGTGCGCAAGGTAGTCAGCTATGTGGAAAAAACCCTGATCGAAGGCGGCCGCGCCGCCGAGCGCCCCCTGGTGATGGTCATCGCCGCGGCCGTGATCCGCAATCCCTGGGCCGGCCTGCCGTTCCAGGAAGACCTGAGGCCCAAGATCCTGGAAGCCGCGCCGCCGCTGGGCGAGCTGCTGGTCGCGGAAATCCTGCGCCAGGCCGGCTCGGCCGACCAGGTTGAAGCCTATGGCAAGGCGGCGGTCGTGGGCACTGCCGGCGAAGTCGAACACGCCTCGGCCCTGATCCACACGCTGCGCTTTGGCAATGCCTATCGCGGCGCGGTCGGCGGCACCAGCTACCTGAGCTTCACCAATATGCGCGGCGGCCCCGGCTGCGTGATCACCGTGCCGCTGATGCACAAGCTCGACGAAGGCCTGCGCTCGCACTACCTGACCGTGCAGACCACCATCAACGACGCGCCCGCGCCGGACGAAATCGTGATCGCCCTGGGCGCGGCGACCTCGGGCCGTCCGCATCATCGGATCGGCAACCGCTACTCCGACCTGCAGGAACTGGAACGCGAGGCGCAAGCCAAATGAGCGCGCATGTTCGGCGTTCGGGCCGCGGCGCGCCGCTGGTGCTGCTGCATGGCGTCGGCCTGGACCACACCTTGTGGGACGATCTGGCGCCGCTACTGGAACCGCATTTCGAGGTGCTGCGCTACGACATGCTGGGCCATGGCCGCGCCCCCGCCGTCGCCGATGGGGTGACGGTACAGGACTACGTTGCGCAGCTGGACGCGGAACTGGACCGCGCCGGCTGGCAAAGCGCCAATCTGCTGGGCTATTCCATGGGCGGCCTGATCGCGGGCGCCTATGCCGCCGCCCGCCCGCGGCGCGTCACCCGCCTGGCCTTGTTGAGCACGGTGTTCCGCCGCAGCGCGGACGAAACGCGTGCCGTGCTGGCGCGGCTGGAAGCGGCGGCCACGCAGGATCCCGCAGCCGCGGCCCAGGTCTCGCTGCAGCGCTGGTTCACGCCCGCGTTCCAGGCCCGGCGTCCCGAGCGCGTGGCCGGCATCGGCCAGCGCCTGCTGGACAACGACCGCGCCAGCTTCCTGGCCGCCTACCGCGTGTTCGCGCAGGGCGACCCGATCCTGGCGCAGGCCGCACCCGATATCGCCTGCCCCGCCCTCGTGCTGACGGGCGCGCTCGACGTCGGCTCGACCCCGCGCATGACGCGGGAACTGGCCAAGGCGCTGCCCCATGCGCAGGCGCAGGTGGTGCCGGACCAGCGGCACATGCTGCCGGTGGAAGAGCCCGCCATCGTGGCGGCGGCGCTGCATGAGTTTTTTCTGCCGGCTGCCGGCGCGCCAAGCGCGGCCTAGCCCGCGTAGAGTGGATACGGAGACAAACAATATGAATCGCAGAACCATCCTGAAGAACATGGCGGCCCTGGCGCTCACGCCGCTGGGCGCCGCGCTCGGCGGCGCCGCCAGCGCGCGCGAAGCCCCCTTGCGCGTCATCGTGCCCTTCCCGCCCGGCGGCGGCACCGACGTGCTGGGCCGGGTGATCGCCGCCACGCTGGAAGGCGCGCTCGACCGCCCGGTGGTAGTTGAGAACAAGCCCGGCGCCAGCGGCATGCTGGGCGCCGACTACACCGCCAACGGCGCCAAGGATGGCAGCGTGCTGCTGTTCGCCGGCCTGGTGCCCTCGGTGCGCTACTACGCCAAGCCGCCCGAGGACGTACTCAAGCAACTGGCGCCCGTCTGCCCGATTGCCCGTTCGCCTTATATGGTGGCGGTCAACGCCGACCTGCCGGCCAAGACCCTGGGCGAACTCGTCGCCCAGGCCAAGCGCGAGCCCAAGGGACTGACCTTCGGTTCCCCCGGCAACGCCACGCCGCAGCATCTGGCCACCGAATTGCTGCAGGCCGCCTGCGGCATCGACATGCTGCACGTGCCATACCGCGGCACGGGCCCGATGATGACGGACCTGCTGGGCGGACAGATCCAGGTGGTGGTCGCCACCGTGGCGGCGGTGGAACCGTATCTGCAGGGCGGACGCCTGCGCGTGCTGGCCGTGACCAGCCCGGAACGCCTGCCCAAGTACCCGGACATCCCGACGGTGGCGGAAGGCGGCTACCCCGGCTTCTCGGCGCAGATCCAGTTCGGCACCTATTGCGCGGCCGGCACGCCGGAAACCGCCATTGCGGCGCTGAACCAGGGCATCAACCGCGCGCTGCAGACCGAGACGGTGCGCGCCAAGCTGGGCGAACAGGGCTTCCAGCCCACCGGCGGCACGCCCGCGCAGCTGCAACAGGCGCTGCTGGCGGAAATCCGCGACGTGGCGGGGCTGGTGCAGGCCGGCAAGGTCAAGGTCGACCTGTAGCGTCCCCATACGTCCCGATGCTGGATAACCAGCATTTACAGGCATGTCGTCCTCTGTGCATGCTGCCCGTTGATCCGGCGCAGATCGGGCGCAACATGGAGACGACATGCCTAGTCAGGAATCCCTGCACTCCGCCCATATCCGCGAGATCGAACAAGTCGGCCAGGGCCGCCCCACCCAGCGCGACGCGCACGTGGTCAGCAGCTGGCTGCGCTGCCTGGACCAGTACCGGCTGGATCCCGCCCAGGCCTGCGAGGCCTACATCGTGCCGGATGGCCGGCTGCGCGAACACCGCCAGCAGTCCGAAGCGCTGATTTCCATTGCACGGTCCGGCCTGGACCATCTTTTCCGCCAGGTCGCCGGCCAGAACTACGTGCTGCTGCTGGCCGACCGCCAGGGCGTCACCGTGGAATTCCTGGGCGATGCGCAGCAGACCGCCAGCCTGCGCAAGGCTGGGCTGTATCTGGGGTCGGAATGGTCGGAGCGCCGCGCCGGCACCTGCGCCGTGGGCGCCTGCCTGGAAAGCGGCGAAGCCCTCACCATCCACCAGACCGATCACTTCGACAACACCCACACCCCCCTGTCCTGCACCGCCGCGCCCATCTATAACGCCGACGGCGAACTCGCGGCCGTGCTGGACATCTCGCTGCTGAGTTCGCCCATTCTGAAAGCCAGCCAGAACCTGGCGCTGCATCTGGTCACCAGCACCACGCGGCGCATCGAGATGGCCAACCTGATGGCGCGCACCAGCAACGAATGGGTGCTGCGCTTCGCGCGTTCACCGGAATTCCTGGACGTGGATCCGGAGGCCGCGATCTCGCTGGACGGCTCCGGCCGCATCCTGGGCATGACGCATACCGGCGCCAAACTGCTGGCGCGCGCCGCCGGCCTGGACTGGCGCAATCCCGCCGGCCTGATCGGCCAGCCCGTCACCCGTTTCTTCGACCTGCAGCTCGATGACCTGCCGCGCTACACCCGCGCCCATGCGCCGCAGCAACGCCTTATCGCGGCCCGCGACGGCAACGCGCTGTTCGCGCACGCCATCGAACCCAACCGGCACGCGCGCGGCGCCTCGGTCGCGGTGCGCGGCGCGCCGTCCGCGCTGCGCGGCCTGGATGGCGGCGACGCCCGCATGGCGGCCCTGCTGACGCGCGCAGCCAAATTGGCCCGGCAGGGGCTGCCCCTACTGCTGCAAGGGGAAACCGGAGTCGGCAAGGAATACCTGGCCCGCGCCATCCACGACGGCAGCCAGCGCGCCGGGCGCTTCGTCGCCGTGAATTGCGCAGCAATTCCCGAATCGCTGATCGAAAGCGAGCTGTTCGGCTACCTGCCCGGCGCCTACACCGGCGCGGCGGCCAAGGGCCGCAAGGGCCTGATCGAGGAATCCGACGGCGGCACGCTGTTCCTGGACGAGATCGGCGACATGCCGCTGGCGCTGCAAAGCCGCCTGTTGCGCGTGCTGGCCGAATCCGAGGTCACGCCCATCGGCGCGAACGCTCCGCGCGCCGTGCGCCTGTGCCTGGTGTCGGCCTCGCACCGTGACCTGGCCGCGCTGGTGCGCGAGGGACGCTTCCGCGAAGACCTCTATTACCGCATCAATGCCGCCACCCTGACGGTGCCGCCGCTGCGCGAGCGCGCCGACCTGGAATGGCTCATCTCCCGCCTGCTGGCGCGCCACCAGGACGAGTCCGGCGCCCCGGTACTGGCGCCTGCCGCGCTGATGGCGTTGAAGGCGCATGCCTGGCCCGGCAACATCCGCGAACTCGCCAACGTCATCGCGGTCGCCGCCGCGCTGTGCGAAAACGGCGTGATCGAACCCGCCGACCTTCCCGACGCGCTGGCGCCCGCGGCAGCCGCCGCCAGTCCCGCGGAGGCGGCCTTGCGCGCCATGCTGGCCAGTTGCGGCGGCAACGTCTCCGAAGCCGCGCGGCGCCTGGGCGTGGACCGCTCCACCGTGCATCGCCAGATGCGGCGCCACGGCCTGGCCTCGCGCTCCTGAGGCCCACGGCCGGGCGCCACAGCTGGGTGCCACACCCGGGCGCCACAGGTGTGGCGCGACGCCACGGCATCCCGCCCCCGTCCTCCTGTGCGCCGGGGCTGGCATGCCGATTGCTTGATCGTTATCGACGCCCACCGGCCGGCACAGGCCGGGGCCGCCAGCGGACCATGCCCCGGTCCGCCACGACAACGATCGCCCGCCACGGGCAAGGAGACTAGACATGCAGACCGATCAAGCCGGCGCCGCCCTGGACGCCGTGCTCGCGCGCCTGAACACGGCGCTGGGCAACAAGGACATCGATGGCGTCGCGGCGCTGTTCCAGGACGACTGCTACTGGCGCGACCTGGTGCTGTTCACCTGGAACATCCGCACGCTCGAAGGCCATGGCCAGATCCGCGACATGCTGCAACACCAGTTGCCGCAAGTGGAGCCGGTGCGCTTCAGCCTGGATCCCAAGGAAGCCGTATCGGAAGACGCCGGCCTGCTGCAAGGCTGGATCGAGATCGAGACCAACCGGGCCCGCGGCTACGGTCACATCCGCGTCCAGGACGGCAAGATCTGGACCCTGCTGACCACCATGTCCGAACTCAAGGGGCATGAGGAACCCAGCGGCCTGCGCCGCCCCAAGGGCGCCGAGCACGGCAGCAGCCGCACTCGCCAGACCTGGCTGGAAAAGCGCGAGCAGGAAGCCGCCGAACTCGGCTACCAGACCCAGCCCTACGTGCTCATCATCGGCGGCGGCCAGGGCGGCATCGCGCTGGGCGCGCGCCTGCGCCAACTGGACGTGCCGACCATCATCATCGAAAAGAACGCACGCGCCGGCGACAGCTGGCGGAAGCGCTACAAGTCCCTGTGCCTGCACGACCCGGTCTGGTACGACCACCTGCCCTACATCCCCTTTCCCGAGAACTGGCCCGTCTTCGCGCCCAAGGACAAGATCGGCGACTGGCTGGAGATGTACACAAAGATCATGGAACTGAACTACTGGACCTCCACCGTCTGCCAGTCGGCGCGCTACGACGAGCAGAAACAGGAATGGGAGGTCACGGTACTGCGCGAGGGCAAGCCCGTGGTGCTGCGGCCCAAGCAGCTGGTGCTGGCCACCGGCATGTCCGGCAAGCCCAATGTACCCAGCTTCCCCGGCCAGGATGAATTCCAGGGCGAACAGCAGCACTCCTCGCAACACCCCGGCCCCGACGCCTACCGCGGCAAGAACGTGGTCGTCATCGGCGCCAACAACTCCGCGCACGACATCTGCGCGGCGCTATGGGAAGGCGGGGCCAACGTCACCATGGTGCAACGCTCGTCCACCCATATCGTGCGTTCCGACACGCTGATGGACATCGGCCTGGGCGGCCTGTATTCCGAGCAGGCGCTGGCCAACGGCATGACCACGCGCAAGGCCGACCTGACGTTCGCCTCGCTGCCCTACAAGATCATGGCGCAGTTCCAGATCCCGCTCTATGACCAGATGCGCGAACGCGACGCCGGGTTCTACGCCAAGCTGGAAGAAGCCGGCTTCATGTTGGATTGGGGCGATGACGGTTCGGGCCTGTTCATGAAGTACCTGCGGCGCGGCTCCGGCTACTACATCGACGTCGGCGCTTGCGACCTGATCATCGACGGCAGCGTCAAGCTGCAGTCGCGCACCGACGTCAGCCACCTAACGCGCGACGCCGTGGTGCTGAAGTCCGGCGTCACGCTACCCGCGGATCTGGTGGTCTACGCCACCGGCTACGGCTCGATGAACGGCTGGGCCGCCGACCTGATCAACCGCGAAGTCGCCGACAAGGTTGGCAAGTGCTGGGGCCTGGGCTCGGACACCACCAAGGACCCCGGCCCCTGGGAGGGCGAGCAGCGCAACATGTGGAAGCCCACGCAGCAGGAGGCGCTCTGGTTCCATGGCGGCAACCTGCACCAGTCGCGGCACTACTCGCAGTACCTGTCGCTGCAGTTGAAGGCGCGGCAGGTCGGCATGCCCGTGCAGGTCTACGGCTTGCAAGAGGTGCATCACAAGCGCTAGACGCCCGGCAGCGCGGCCGCCGGGCGTGCTGGATGCTCAGCGCGCCGCGGCGGGCGCGGCCTCGTCCACCACTTCGTTCTCCAGCGCCCCGACGCCAGACACCTCCACCCGGACCACGTCGCCTGCCTTGAGATAACGCGGCGGATCGAAGCGGGCGCCGGCGCCGGTCGGCGTGCCCGTCAGGATCAGGTCGCCGGGCAGGAGCCGCGCAAACGTGGAGATGTAGTGGATCAGGCGCGCGAACGGGAACATCATGTTGTCCGTCGTGTCCTGCTGGCGCAGTTCGCCGTTGACGCGGGTGCTGACGGTCAGCCCTTGCAGGTCCTGGGGCGAACCGACCCGCGTCATCCAGGGGCCGATGCTGCCGCTGCGCTCGAAGTTCTTGCCCTGCGTCACGTTGAACTTGCCGTGGCGCAGCCAGTCGCGCACCGAACCTTCGTTGGCGATGCTCAGGCCGGCCACGTGCTCCAGCGCCCTGGCTTCGGGAATGTGACGTCCCTCCTTGCCGATGACCAGGACGATCTCGCCTTCGTAGTCGAACTGTTCGGACACCGCCGGCTTGACCAGCGGAACCCGGTGACCCACGACCGTGCCCGGCGTGCGCAGGAACAGGCTGGGGTACTTGGGCGCGTCGGAGTTGTCCTTGTACTCGGCGTTGCGTTCGCCGTAGTTGACGCCCACGCAGAGAATCTTGTCGGGCTGAGGTACCGGAGACAGCAGCGTCACGGCGGCGGCGTCCAGGTCGGCCGCGCGCGCGCCGTATTTTTCAGCCAGCGCGTCGAGGCGATCGGTTTCGATGGCTTGCCGCAGCGTCGCGCAATCGGCCTCGGCCAGCCGGGCGCCCAGTTCAATGATGCCCTGGCCATTGCCGGACATGAGGCCGAAACCGGCCTGCCCATCGCGCAGATAGGAAACGAATTGCATAGTCATAGGATGAAAGTAAGGTTGGAACAGACCGTCACGCGGCGGCGCGGCGTTTCAGGTAGTCGTGCAGGTTGTTGGCCTTGTAGTTCAGCAGCTCGTCCATTTCCTGCACTTCGAAGGCAATGGCCAGCGGGCCGGCGGCGCTCAGGCGCGCCAGCGCCGCGGTGATGCGGGCAAAGATGCCGTCGGCCGCCTTCTTGCGGGTGGCTTCGTCGCGCCCCGCTCCCACGCGCAGCACCACGTGCACGAAGGCGTTCTCGGGGTCGTCGTCAGCCACTAGATAGTCGTTGATGGCGGCGGCGCGGATGCGCACGCCCGCCAGCGGAAAGATGCCCGCTTCCACGATCGCGTCGCGCAGGGTCTGCTTCAAGGCCTGCACTTCGGGTTCCTGCTGAATGTTCGCGCTGTATTCGATCCATGCGTGCGGCACGGTGGTCTCCTTGATTCGTAGGTTGAATGTGCTTGCGCCTGAGCCCCGGCGCCTCATTGCGGTTCTATGCCCGCCTGTTTGATCACGCCCGCCCAGCGCGCCGACTCGGACTGCATGTAGTCGGCGAACTCGGCAGCGCCGCTTTGCGCGGGTTCGACCCCGGCGGTCTGGAACTGGGCTTGCAGTTCCGGCGACTGCATCGCCGCCGCGATCTTGGCGTTCAGCATCGCGACGATGTGCGCCGGCGTCCCCTTGGGCGCGACCAGGCCGTACCAGCCCTCGGCGTCGAACCCCGGGTATCCCTGTTCGGCCACGGTGGGCACGTCCGGCAACAACGCGTAGCGATGCGCGCTGGTGACCGCCAGCACCTTGAGCTTGCCGCTCTTGATCTGGGGCATGACGGAGACGGGACTGGCCACCATCAGCTCCACACGGCCGCCCAGCACGTCGGTGATCGCTTCGCCCGAGCCCTTGTAGGGCACGTTGCCGATGTCGACGCCGGCCGTGGACTTGAACAGCTCGCCCGCCAGGAAGGCGGCGCTGGCGCCGGTGGCGTAGTTCAGCTTGCCGGGCTCGGCCTTGGCCTGCGCGACCAGCTCGGCGAGCGAACCGGCCTTGAGCGCAGGATTGGCCACGATCAGGTAAGGCTGCTTGGACACCAGCGAGATCGCCTCGAAGTCGCCCGGCCGGTACTTGACGTACTTGTACAGGCCGGGATTGATGGCGACCGTGGCCTCGATGGCCAGCAGCAGCGTGTAGCCGTCTGGCGCGGCCTGCAGCGCGGACATGGTGCCGATGGTGCCGTTCGCGCCCGGCTTGTTGTCGACGAACACGGTCTTGCCCAGCGAACCCGTCAACTCCTTGGCCAGCACCCGCGACACGACGTCGGTACCCCCGCCCGTGGCGAACGGGACCACCAGCCGGATCGGGCCGGCGGGATAGGCGGGCTCGGCGGCAACCGCTGGCGCGCCGACCGCCGCCCCCAGCAGCGCGGCCAGGCCGAACCGCCTGAGCATTGCTGTGATCATTTTCTGTCTCCTCCAGGGACGGGTCGGACGCCCGTCTTATTTTGCTTTCGAGAACAGCGCGTCGATGCGCGCTTCGTAGGAGTGGTAGTCCAGGAACTTGTAGAGGTCTTCGCGCGTCTGCATGATGCCCAACGTGTCTTTCTGCGTGCCCTCATGGCGGATCGCTTCATAGACCTTCAAGGCAGCGGCGTTCATCGCGCGCGCCGCGGACAGCGGATACAGGGCGGCCGATACGCCCACGTCCGCCAATTGATCCGTCGTGAAGTTCGGCGTCTTGGAGAATTCGGTGATGTTGGCCAACACCGAATGCGGGCGGTTCAGGCGGGTGACGAAAGCCCGGTACTCGTCCAGCGTGGTGCAGGCTTCGGCGAAGATCATGTCGGCCCCGGCCTCCATGTAGGCTTCGGCGCGGTCCAGGGCCCGGTCCAACCCTTCGATCGCCAGCGCGTCGGTGCGCGCGATGATGAAGAACGACGGATCGGTCCGCGCATCCACCGCCGCCTTGATCCGATCCAGCATTTCCTCCTTGCTGACGATCTCCTTGCCCGGACGGTGGCCGCAGCGCTTGAGCTGCACCTGATCTTCCATGTGCAGCGCCGCCGCGCCGTCCTTGATCAGCCCTTTCATCATCCGCGCAATCGTGAAGGCGCCGCCAAAGCCCGTATCCACGTCCACCAGCACGGGCAGGTCGCAGGCGTCGGTCACGCGACGCAGATCGCCCAGCACATCGTTCAAGGTGGTGATGCCCAGGTCCGGCAGCCCGTGCGAGTAATTGGCAACCCCGGCGCCGGCCAGGTACAGCGCCCGATACCCCAACGTCTTGGCCATCATCGCGGTGTAGGGATTGATCGCGCCGACGATCTGCAGCGGAGATTCTTCTTGCAAGGCGGCACGGAAACGGGCGCCGGGGGTAGTGGGGGTGCTGTGCATATTGCTCATTGCCTTTTCCAAATAAAGTCCATATTATGGAGTTAATTAAAGCGGGTAAATCAATGAAATCACAGACTATTCCCGTAAAAAAGCAGTGTCAATAAAAAATTAAGCCGATAAATACCTATTTATATTCCACTATATGGAGAACCTATGATTGGCGCGCAAAGCCTGGAAAGAGCGGTCCTGATACTTCGCATCGTCAGCCACCACAATCGGGCCGGCGCCAGGCTGACGGACATCACCACAGCCACCGCCCTGGCCCAGCCCACGGTGCACCGGATACTCGCCGGACTGATGCACGAAGGCCTGGTCGCGCAGGACCGGGAGAGCAAGCGCTACTTCCTGGGGCAGGTCATCGCCGAGTTCGGCCTGACCGCCGCGGCGCGCTACGACACCAGCGATCTGTTCCGGGCGTCCGTCAGCCGCCTGGCAGCCGAAAGCGAGGACACCGTGTTCGCCTCGCGGCGCAGCGGCCTGGACATGGTCTGCGTGGACCGGCGCTCAGGCACCCACCCGTCCCAGGCCTTCGTGCTGGACGTCGGCGTGCGCCGCCCGCTGGGCGTGGGCGGCAGCAGTCTGGCGCTGTTGTCGGCGCTGCCGCCCGCTGAAGCGCGCGAGATCCTCGACGCCAATGCCAGGACCATCGCGCTGTTCGAGCAGGCGCCAGACGAACGCTATTACGAAGAACTGGCGCAATTCGCCCGGCAGGGCTACGCCCAGCGCGATATCCACGGCATTGACGTGCGCACGGTGGCCGTGCCCATCCTGGACGGCGACGGCACGCCCTTCGCCGCGTTCAGCCTGTCGACCTTCCATGCGCGCATGCCTCCCGAACGCATCCCCGCCATCGTCGCCATGCTCAGGCGCGAAGCCTCGTGGGTGCAGAAACGCCTGCAGGCCGAACAGGCGATGGCGCTTGAGGCCGCCGGCTGAAAAAGCCGCATCCGCGCTTGCGCCTGACGGCCAGCGCGGGTAAATTGTTGACAATCTTATGAAGCAACCGCTTCAACCCCCCTATTTTTTTATATTTTCAGGACAGATTGTCAACACAATGAGTAAGGTGCTGACCCTGCCTGGCGCCGTCCCCGCCGATAACGAGACGCTTGCGGAACACATCTTCCGCAAGATCCAGTCCGCCATCGTCAAGGGTGAAATCGCCCCCGGCAGCAAGATTTCCGAACCCGAGCTGGCCCGCATCCACGGCGTCAGCCGCGGCCCGCTGCGCGAAGCCCTGCACCGGCTCGAAGGCCAGAAGCTGCTGGTGCGCGTGCCCCATGCCGGCGCCCGCGTGGTGTCGCTGTCGCAGCAGGAACTGTCCGAACTCTACGAAATCCGCGAATCGCTGGAAGGCATGGCCTGCCGCCTGGCCGCCGAACGCATGCCGCCCTCGGAAATCGCCGAGCTGCGCGCCGTGCTGGAAGCGCACGAACGCGATGAAGCCTTCCAGGCCGGGCTGGGCTACTACCAGCAGGAAGGCGACTACGATTTCCACTACCGCATCGTCAAGGGCAGCGGCAACCAGATGCTGTTCCGCATGCTCTGCGACGAGCTCTACCAGCTGGCGCGGATGTACCGCATCCAGTATTCGACCACCCCCAACCGCCCCCGGCAGGCTTACGCCGAACATCACCGCATTCTGGACGCCATCGCCGACGGCGATGGCGAGTTGGCTGAAATCCTGATGCGCCGCCACATCCGCGCATCCCGTCTCAACATCGAACAGCAGATCGCGCAGGGCAACCTGCAGCGCACCGAGGCATGAACCAAAACTACCGCAAGCCCCTGCCCGGCACTCGCCTGGACTACTTCGACACCCGCGCCGCCGTCGAGGCGATTTCGCCCGGGGCCTACGACCGCCTGCCCTACACCTCGCGCGTACTGGCGGAAAACCTGGTGCGCCGCTGCGATCCGGCCATGCTGACGGACGCGCTCAAGCAGCTGATCGAGCGCCGCCGCGACCTGGATTTCCCGTGGTTTCCGGCGCGCGTGGTCTGTCATGACATTCTCGGCCAGACCGCGCTGGTGGACCTGGCCGGCCTGCGCGACGCCATCGCCGACAAGGGCGGCGACCCCGCCAAGGTCAATCCGGTGGTGCCGGTGCAGCTGATCGTCGACCACTCGCTGGCCGTGGAGTACGGCGGCGACGATCCCGACGCCTTCGCCAAGAACCGCGCCGTGGAAGACCGCCGCAACGAGGACCGCTTCCATTTCATCGACTGGACCAAGCAGGCCTTCCGCAACATCGAAGTCGTGCCTCCGGGCAACGGCATCATGCACCAGATCAACCTGGAGCGGATGTCGCCCGTCATCTATACGCAGGACGGCGTGGCCTTCCCCGACACGCTGGTCGGCACCGACAGCCACACGCCGCACGTGGACGCGCTGGGCGTGATCGCCATCGGCGTGGGCGGCCTGGAAGCCGAGAACGTCATGCTGGGCCGCGCCTCGTGGATGCGCCTGCCCGACATCATCGGCGTGGAGCTGACCGGCCGCGCCCAGCCCGGCATCACCGCCACCGACATCGTGCTGACCCTGACCGAATTCCTGCGCAAGGAGAAGGTCGTGGGCGCCTACCTGGAGTTCTACGGCGCAGGCGCCGCCAGCCTCACGCTGGGCGATCGCGCCACCATCTCGAACATGGCGCCCGAGTACGGCGCCACGGCCGCGATGTTCTCCATTGACCAGCAGACCATCGACTACCTGCGCCTGACCGGCCGCGAGGACGAACAGATCGCCCTGGTCGAGAACTACGCCAAGACCACGGGCCTGTGGTCCGACAGCCTGAAGCACGCCGAATACGAGCGCGTGCTGCGCTTCGACCTGTCCAGCGTGGTGCGCACCCTGGCCGGCCCGTCCAATCCGCACCGCCGCCTGCCGGTCAGCGACCTGGCCGAGCGCGGCATCTCCGGCGTGGTGGAAAACAATCCCGGCCAGATGCCCGACGGCGCCGTCATCATCGCCGCCATCACCAGCTGCACCAACACCAGCAATCCGCGCAACGTCATCGCCGCGGGCCTGTTGGCGCGCAACGCCAACCGCGCCGGCCTGACCCGCAAGCCCTGGGTCAAGAGCTCGCTGGCGCCCGGATCCAAGGCCGTCTCGCTGTACCTGGACGAAGCCGGCCTGACCCCGGAACTGGAACAGGTGGGCTTCGGCGTCGTCGCTTTCGCCTGTACCACTTGCAACGGCATGTCGGGCGCGCTGGATCCCGTCATCCAGCAGGAAATCATCGATCGCGACCTCTACGCCACCGCCGTGCTGTCCGGCAACCGCAACTTCGACGGCCGCATCCATCCCTATGCCAAGCAGGCCTTCCTGGCCTCGCCGCCGCTGGTCGTGGCCTATGCCATTGCCGGCACCATCCGCTTTGACATCGAGCGCGACGTGCTCGGCACGGACGCCGCCGGCCGCGAGATCCGCCTCAAGGACATCTGGCCCAGCGACGAAGAGATCGACGCCGTGGTCAAGTCGGCGGTCAAGCCCGAGCAGTTCCGCAAGGTCTACGCCCCCATGTTCGGCATCCAGGACGACCGCAAGGCCGCCGTCAGCCCGCTGTACGACTGGCGCGCACAGAGCACCTACATCCGCCGCCCGCCGTACTGGGAAGGCGCACTGGCCGGCGAACGCACGCTGCGCGGCATGCTGCCGCTGGCCGTGCTGGGCGACAACATCACCACCGACCACCTGTCGCCGTCCAACGCCATCCTGATGGACAGCGCCGCCGGCGAGTACCTGCACAAGATGGGCCTGCCCGAAGAGGACTTCAACTCCTATGCCACCCATCGCGGCGACCACCTCACCGCGCAGCGTGCCACCTTCGCCAATCCCAAGCTCTACAACGAAATGGTGAAGAACGAGGACGGCACGATGAAGCAGGGCTCGCTGGCCCGCGTGGAACCCGAAGGCAAGGTCATGCGCATGTGGGAAGCCATCGAAACCTACATGGACCGCAAGCAGCCGCTGATCATCGTGGCGGGCGCCGACTACGGCCAGGGCTCGTCGCGCGACTGGGCCGCCAAGGGCGTGCGCCTGGCCGGCGTGGAAGCCATCGTGGCCGAGGGCTTCGAGCGCATCCACCGCACCAACCTGATCGGCATGGGCGTGCTGCCCCTGGAATTCAAAGCGGGCGTGAACCGCAAGACGCTGGGGCTGGACGGCACCGAAAGCTATGACGTCATCGGCGAGCGCAAGCCGCGCGCCGACCTGACGCTGGTGATCCACCGCCGCAACGGCGAAACCGTCGAAGTCCCCGTGACCTGCCGCCTGGACACCGCGGAAGAGGTCTCGATCTACGAAGCCGGCGGCGTGCTGCAGCGCTTCGCCCAGGACTTCCTGGAAGCTTCCGGCGCCGACAAAAAGGCCGGCTGATCCGCCATCGGCCGGGCGGGCGCCGCGGCGCCCGCCCCAACACCCATCATCAGGACTGCCCCATGACCCATGCACCCCAGACCAAGATAGCCGCCACCTACATGCGCGGCGGCACCAGCAAAGGCGTGTTCTTCAAGCTCGATGACCTGCCCGAGTCCGCGCGCACGCCCGGCGCCGCGCGCGACGCGCTGCTCATGCGCGTGATCGGCAGCCCCGATCCCTACGGCAAGCAGATCGACGGCATGGGCGCGGCCACTTCCAGCACCAGCAAAACCGTCATCATCGGCAAGAGCACGCGCCCGGACCACGACGTGGACTACCTGTTCGGCCAGGTCTCCATCGACCAGCCCTTCGTGGACTGGAGCGGCAACTGCGGCAACCTGTCCGCGGCCGTCGGCCCGTTCGCCATCACCAACGGCCTGGTCGACTCCGCCCGCGTGCCGCAGGACGGCGTGGCCGTCGTGCGCATCTGGCAGGCCAACATCCAGAAGACCATCATCGCGCACGTGCCCATGACGGGCGGCGCGGTGCAGGAAACCGGCGACTTCGAACTGGACGGCGTGACCTTCCCGGCGGCTGAGCTGCGCCTGGAATTCATGGACCCGGCCGAGGAAGGCGACGGCGGCTCGATGTTCCCCACCGGCAAGCTGGTGGACGACCTGGAAGTGCCTGGCATCGGCACCTTCAAGGCCACCATGATCAATTCCGGCATCCCCACGATCTTCCTGGACGCCGAGGCCCTGGGCTACCGCGGCACCGAACTGCAGGACGACATCAACGGCGACGCCGCCGCGCTGGCGCGCTTCGAGACCATCCGCGCCCACGGCGCGCTGCGCATGGGCCTGATCAAGACGCTGGAAGAGGCCGCCAGCCGCCAGCACACGCCCAAGGTCGCCTTCGTGGCGGCGCCCAAGGAATACGTGTCCTCCAGCGGCAAGAAGATCGGCGCGGGCGACATCGACGTGCTGGTGCGCGCGCTCTCCATGGGCAAGCTGCACCACGCCATGATGGGCACCGCATCCGTCGCCATCGCCACTGCCGCGGCGGTGCCTGGCACGCTGGTCAACCTGGCGGCGGGCGGCGGCGAACGCGACAACGTCTGCTTTGGCCATCCGTCCGGCACCTTGCGCGTCGGCGCCGAGGCAAAGCTGGTCGACGGCGAATGGAAGGTCACCAAGGCCATCATGAGCCGCAGCGCCCGCGTGCTGATGGAAGGCCGCGTCCACGTGCCGCGCGAGGGCTTCTAAACCGGCCGGCGGTCGGCGGCATGAAAAACGGGGCTTGAGAGCCCCGTTTTTTTGCGCGGCGCCCGCGCCTCAGCCCTTCGCTCCCGCCGCTTCCAGCAGACGCACGACCTCGGTCTGTCCGCGCTCACGCGCATGGCGCAGCGGCGTAACCCCCTTGCCGTCAGCCAGGTTGACGTCGGCGCCGGCTTCGATCAGCCGCTTGACGATGGCCTGATGGCGCGCGCCGCCATCGCCCAGGATCACGGCTTCCAGCAGGCCGGTCCAACCCAGGTTGTTCACATGATCCGCGTCCACGCCGGCGCGCAGCAGCATGTCCACCACTTCGACGTGGCCGCGCTCGCAGGCGGGAATAAGCGCCGTGCCGCCGTAGCGATTGGTGCTTTTCAGGTCGGCGCCATGCGCCAGCGTCAGCGCCAGGATCTCGCGATAGCCACGGGCGCCAGCCAGCAGATAGGCGCTGTCGCGGATCGCGTTCTGCGCATTGACGTTGGCGCCGGCCTCGATCAGGACGCGCGCCGCTTCGACATGATTGCCTTGGGTCGCGCGCAGCAGCGGCGTATTGCCGTCCGCATCGCGCATATCCACGGCGGCGCCCTGCCCCAGCAGCTGCTTGACGCGGGCTGCGTCGCCATTGCCCGCGGCGGTCAACAGCGCGGTGTCCGGGTCCGCGGCCGCGGCCACGCCCCCCATGCCCAACAGGAATGCCGCCAGCCAAAGCCGGACCGCGCGAAAGATAGACATTGGTATTTCCTCCAGATCAACAGCCTGAGGCTCGGCGCATCGACTCGCGGCCTCGTGAGATTCCAAGTATGGCGGCCGGCCCAAGTATTATGAAATTAATTGGCTTGATAGATTCGAGTGGACATCCCAATGCTAGATCCGGTTCTGCTGCGCAGCTTTCTTACCGTCGTGGACACGGGCAACTTCACCCGCGCCAGCGAACACCTGCACCTGACGCAATCCACCGTCAGCCAGCACGTCATCCGGCTGGAAGAGAACCTGGGCTGCCGCCTGCTGGACCGCACGCAGCGCCATGTCCTGCCCACCGAGGAAGGCGAACGACTGCTGGGCTATGCCCGCAGCATCCTGCGGCTGGCTGAGGAAGCGCGCGAAAACGTGGCCGCTGCCCAGGCCAGCGCCGTGGTGCGCGTGGGCGCGCCCGAGGATTTCATGGGCGCCACGCTGATGCCTACCCTGGCCGCCGTGGAAGCGGCCTATCCGCGACTGCGCGTGGAAGTAGAAGGCGGCCTCAGCCATCAGCTGCTGCGGCGCTACCGCGATGGCGAGTTGGACCTGCTGCTGGTCAAGCAATGGGAAGTGGACGCCGATTGCGATGCGCACTGGCCCGAACCCCTGTGCTGGATCACCGCCCGAGGCGCACCGCCGCCCGCGCCCGACACCGCAGTGCCGCTGGTGGCCTTTCCGTCCGGCGCGCTGTACCGTCAGGAAATGACCGCCATGCTGGAAACCAGCGGCAAGCCCTGGCACGTGCGCTTCTCCAGCCCCAGCCTCCCCAGCCTGAGCGCCGCCGTCGCGGCGGGACTGGGGATCAGCCTGCTGCCCGCCGCCTGTGCCACCGCCGAACACCGGCTGCTCACGCCAGAAGAAGGATTTCCGGCGCCACGCGGCCTGCACTTGTCGCTGTATGCGCGCTCACGGCTCAGCGACGCGGGCCACGCGCTGCGCCGCGCGCTGACGGACTTTTGCACGCAGCGCGCCGCGCAGGTCACGCCGCCGGCGTGACGCTGGCGTAAGCTTGCGCCGCCTCGCCCACGGGCTCGCCCTTGCGGAACAGAAAGCGCTGCGCCGGCACCGCAGCAACCGCTGCCGCGCCGTTTGGCGCGGGCAACGCCACGAAGTTCGCCTCGTTGCCCGCCCGCAGGCCGTAGCCGTCCAGGCCCAGCACCGCCGCACCCGCATGCGACGCCATGTGCAAGGCCGTCAACAGGTCGTCGTCCGTGTAGAAGCCCGAGCGGTAGCCGATCAGCATCGCGCGCTGCAGCATGTCGCCATTGCCATAAGGCCACCAGCAATCCTGGATGTTGTCGTTGCCCGTGAATACCTGCACGCCCGCCGCGCGCAGCGCCAATACCGGCGGAAAAGCCCGGTCGCCCGGCGCGTTCGTCATGATGGCCACGCCGGCGTCGGCCAGCTTGCGCGCCACGTCATCCAGCGCCCCTTGGTCGACGTCGCCCAGCGCATAGGCGTGGCTGATGGCGACCCGGCCCGCCAGGCCCAGCGCCCGCGTCCGCGCGGCGATGCGGGCAATCTGCGCGACGCCCGGTACGCCCGGCTCGTGCAGGTGGATATCGATCTTCGCGCCCAGCCGCTCGGCAATGCCGAAAATGCAATCCAGCTGGCCTTCGGCATCGCCATCCAATGTCGACGGATCGATGCCGCCCACCACCTCGGCGCCTTCGCGCACAGCCGCCTCCAGCCATTGCGGCGTGCCTGGACAGGACATCACGCCGGCCTGTGGAAAGGCCACCAGTTCGATGTCGACGATGCCGCGCCATTTCTCGCGCGCCGTCATGACGGCATGCAGATTGGCCAGTTCGGTCGTAGCGTCCACGTCCACATGGCAGCGCATCGCCATCGTGCCGAATGCCGCGGCTTGCGCGATGAGAGCATCGGCGCGCCCTTCGATGGGCGGTGCGGCGGCCAGTTCCTGCTTCTCGATGGCCAGCCGTTCGCGCAGGCTGGTTGCGGGCCGGTGCGGCCGCCAGCGGTCGCCGACGAAACTCTTGTCCAGGTGGATATGGCCGTCGACAAAGCCCGGCAGCACCAGGTGTCCGCGCAGGTCGGTCACCTGCGCTGCGCCCGCGGCAGGCGGCTCGGCGCCCAGCGCCAAGATGCGGCCATCGCGCACGTGCATGAATAGGGGATTGCCGTCTGCTCCCACGGCGTTGAGGTATACGCGGTCAGTCATGTGTCGTCTCGGTCTTGCGCGGCCATGCCGTACGCATGGCCCGGGCTTGCGTACACCTTATCGGAGGACTCGCGCCGCGGCCAATTAAGTGTTGCGATACCCGTCAATGCGAATCGCGATACCCGCGCATGCACACCTGATGGACGCATGCTGGACTAGCGCGGGGTATGTCCCTATACTTTGCGCCTGTTGTAGTTCATTACGCATGCAGCCAGACGATGCACATCGCTGGAAGCATCCATCACACGGCCGCGCACAGCGGCCCGGCGTGTAACGCCGAAACACCCATACCCAGCCGTAAAGGCTGCGGAACAAAACTCCTGCTTACCAGGCAGGACCATCGCTCGCCGCATCGGGCAACGTAAAAAAGCAACCAGCGTTCTGCGCTATGCGGCAGTAAGACACCTATACGGTGTGCCTTATTGCTGTCCGTCCGAGGGCGTGTCCAATCACGTCCGCGCCGGGCAGGCATGCGATCGCGCCTACGGCCGCTCGCCTGGTGTTTCGGCTGCGTCACAGGGGTTTGCCGCCCATCGCATCCCGCGGAAACGGCCTTCATGCAGCCATGACTGTCCGTCATGAACACGCTGTCAAGGAGAAAGGACGAAGACGATGCAAGAAACAGAATTCTTTCAGCTATCCGCCACCACAGCCATCCTGTTGCTGGTGGGGTTCTATGGGGTGACCTTCCTCATGTCGCTGCTGATCAGCCAGAAGAACGAGAACGTAGACGGCTACATGGTGTCGAACAATGCGGTCGGCTTCGGCCTGTCCACCGCCAGCATGATCGCCACCTGGATCTGGGCCGCGTCGTTCTACGCCAGCGCCACCTCGGGCTACAAATACGGCCTGTCCGGCCCGCTGCATTATGGCTTCTGGGGCGCGCTGATGATTCTCTTCATCTATCCCTTCGGCAAGCGCTTCCGCAAGCTGGCGCCCAAGGCCCATACGCTGGCCGAGGTCATACACGCGCGCCACGGCACCTCCAGCCAGATGATCATGGCGGTGTCGAACATCGTCGGCAGCTGCATCAGCCTGATGGTGAACTTCACCGCGGCCGGCGCGCTGGTTTCGATCCTGAGTCCGCTCAGCTTCATCCAGGGCGTGCTCATCGCCGGCCTGGGCGTGCTGTCCTACACGCTGTGGTCGGGATTCCGCACCTCGGTGATGACGGACTTCGCGCAACTGGCCGCCATGATCATCGCGGCGGTCGTCATCATCCCGCTCATCTTCTTCAACGCGGGCGGACCCGACGTGCTGTCGGCCAACATGTGGCGGCTGAGCGCCGACCAGGCGGACTTCTATTCCACCCGCGCCATCCTGGAACAGGGCGCGCCCTACTTCGTGGCCGTGCTGGCCTACGCCATCGGCAACCAGACCATCGCGCAGCGCCTGTTCGCGGTACGCGAAGACTTGATCAAGCCCACCTTCCTGACGGCCACGGCGGGATATGGCGCCGTCGTGATCGGATTGGGCATGCTGGGTCTGTTGGCGCTCTTCGTCGGCCTGGAACCCGCCAACGGCGACATGAACAACATCATCCCGCAGATGGCGTCGACCTATCTGCCGCCCTTCGGCATCGCGCTGTTCTTCCTGCTGGTGGTGGGCTCGCTGTCTTCGACCGCCGACTCCGACCTGGCCGCGCTGTCGGCCATCGTCATGACCGATGTGTACGCCAAGAACCTGGCTGGCGGCCGCCCCGATCCGCGCCGCATGCTGTGGTGGGGCCGTATCACCATGATCGTCGCCACGATGGTGGGCGTGATCTTCGCCAGCCTGCGCCTGGATATCCTGGTCATGCTGGTGTTCGTCGGCGCGCTGTGGGGCGCCATCGTGTTCCCCGTCATCGCCAGCTTCTATAGGGACCGCGTCGACAACCGCGCCTTCGTCAGCGCCGTGCTCAGCGCCGTGTTCCTGTTCACCGTCGTGCGCTTTGAATTGCTGCCCATCACCGGCGCCGTCGCCGTGTTCTTCGAGATCTGCTCGGCCATCGGCGGCGGCGTGGTGCTGGGCCTCATGACCTTCGGGTTCTTCGGCCGCTCCGCGGCGCTCGCCGTGGGCGCCCTGGGCATGCTGGTCATGCTGCCCCTGTTCGTGGGCACTTTGCGCGAATACATCGTCCTGATGGGCTCGCTGACCGCCTACGGCGTCAGCGCCACGGTCTGCGCCGGCCTCAGCCTGCGCAACCAGCAACGCTTCGATTTCAGCCTGCTGGCCGACCGCGTGACTTCCTTCCAGGAAGCGCAGGACGCCCTGTCCGCCCCTGCCGTGCAACGCCCCGAAGTCCAGCCAGCCCAAGGCTGAGCATCCATCCCGCAACAAGGAGACCGATATGTGGTTGACGTTCTATTTTCTGGTGTGGCCGGCCATTTCCGCCCTCATCCTGGCGCTGCTGTGCGTGACGCTATGGCAGGACATCCGCGCGGCCAGGCGTAGCGGCAAAGCGATGGTCTGAGGCCGTGAGCCGGGGTCCGTTGCCATTCACGCCAGCCGCAACGGACGCTGGGCCTGCGCCCGCGCCTCGAGGTAGACCGCGTGCGTGTCCGCCACGAAGCGCGACAGGGCGAAGTCCCGCAGGGCTTTCTCCCGCGCCGCGCGCCCCATGGGACCCAATAGCTGCGGTTGCGCCAGGATCTCGCGCAGCACGCCCGCCACGGCCTCGGGCGCGCGCGCCGGAACCACCCAGCCGTCCAGCCCCGCATGCACGTTCTCGGCCAGCCCGCCGGCATTGCTGACGATGACCGGCACGCCCATGGCCATCATCTCCCGGCACGCGAACGAGATGGTCTCCATCTCCGAGGACAGCACAAAGCCCGCGTCCAGCGCGGCCACGAAGGACCGCACGTCATCCAGCAGGCCTGTGAAGATCACTTGATCCTCCATGCCCAGTTCGCGCACCCGCCGGCGCTGATGTTCACCGGGCGGCTCGCCAGCGATCATGACGACGATGCGCGCGCGCAACTGGGCAGGCAGCAAGGACACCGCCTCGACCATGTCCGGCCAACGCTTGTAGTCCGCGGTGCCTGCATTGCTGCCGACCACCAGGCGGCCAACATGCGCGGCCGGCAGCCAACGGCGGCGGGCTTCATCCACCGCTTGCGGCGAGGGCGGCCTGAACCGCTCCACGTCCACGCCGTTGCGCACGGTGCGCAGGCCGCAGCGCCCGAATGCGCTGCCCGCCAGCTTGCGGCGCGTGTGCTCGCACACGCAGATGACGCGGTCCGTCGCCAGCCGGGCGCGCAGCATCGTGCCCAAGCTGCTGGCGGTACGGTCGTTGTGCTGCGTGTACACCACCGCGGGGCTGTCCGCTCCCAGACCCAAGCCCGCCAGCATGCACACGCGGTGGTCGGCAGAGCCGTTGACGTGCGCGATGTCGAAACGCTCCTGCACCAGCAGTCGCCGCAGGCGGCGCGCATTGGGCAGGGCGGCCAGCAGGCCGCCGCGGAAATCCAGCGCTTCGGCCCGCACGCCTGGCATCGCCAAGGCCGCGTTGAACAACCGGCTGCCTGGCGGCGCCGCCACGACGATATCGTGCGCGCCGCGCAGCGCGCGGGCCAGCGACAGCACATACGTGGTGTGCCCGCCGCCGTCGCCGCGATGGAAATTGGTGTACAGGATCTTCATCGCGGAACGCCTGTTCAGATCCTGGACGGACCAGCCCCGCCGGCAGGCATCCGCGCATATCGCCATGCACATTTTGGCGCGCAGGATGCATAATGCGCGGCAACGGCAATTTCATCGTTGGCCGTTGCCAAGCTCTTCGAGAAAGATTTTCGAGCACTCACGGATCGTTCCTTGCATTTCAGCGCCGCCAAGCAGGAACTTGGCTGACCCGCTGAACTCTACGCAGTCGGCAATTACAGAAGCCGGACCGACTCATTACATTTATGCAAGGAAAGCGAGGCGCCCCATGCGTATCCTCTTGATCGAAGATGAAAGAAAGCTGGCGGACTACGTCCGCAAAGGATTGACCGAGCACAACTACGTGGTCGACATCGCCCGCGACGGCGTCGACGGACGGCATGCCGCCATCGAAGGCGACTACGACGTGGTGGTGCTGGACGTGATGCTGCCGGGCGTCGACGGTTTCGGCGTGCTGGCGGACCTGCGCAAGCACAAGGAAACGCCGGTCCTGATGCTGACCGCGCGCGACAAGGTGGAAGACCGCGTGCGCGGCCTGGAGGGCGGTGCGGACGACTACCTCGTCAAGCCCTTCGCCTTTTCCGAGCTGCTGGCGCGGATCCAGGCCCTGTTGCGCCGCGGCCGCGGGCAGGAATCGACGCTGCTCAGGCTTGCCGACCTGGAGATGGACCTGGCGCGACGCAAGGCGCAAAGAGGCGGCATGCGCCTGGACCTGACCGCCAAGGAATTCACGCTGCTGACGCTGATGCTGCGCCGCCATGGCCAGGTGCTGTCCCGTACCGTGCTGGCCGAACAGGTATGGGACATGAACTTCGACAGCGACACCAACGTCATTGAAGTCGCCGTGCGGCGCCTGCGGGCAAAGATCGACGATCCGTTCGAGACCAAGCTGCTGCATACCGTGCGCGGCATGGGCTACGTGCTGGAGCTGCGTGAAAAATGAAGCTGCCGCGCATCGCGTCCATGGAAATCCGGCTCACGCTGCTGCTCGGCGTCATTGCGCTGGTGGTGTCCAGCGTCGCCGGCTACACCTTGTTCTGGGCCTTGAAGCGCGAGGTGCAGCGCCAGGAGATCACCGAGGTGGCGGGCAAGCTGGAGCTCATCAACCACCTCATCGGCATGCAGGCCACGCTGGCGCAGATGCAGGATCTGCGCGGCGCCCTGGACAACATCATGGTCGGTCACGGCAACCTCAAGACCTGGATCACGCTCGCCGACGGCAGCGTGTTCTACGGCGACGCGCCGCCCGTGGACGTACGCCCCCTATCCGGCCGCGAGATCAGGCTGCACTCCCAGGACGGCTGGAACATGCGCGGACTGCGCGTGCCGCTGGAAGGCACGCTGCTGCCTGGCGCCGAGCTCACCGTGGCCGTGAACCTGCGTCCCGGCACGCAGTTCCTGTATGCCTTTGCCACCGCGCTGGTCCTGATCTGCGCCATCTGGGTCGGCGCCACGCTGGTGCTGTCGGCGTGGGCCGTGCGGCGCTCGCTGTCGCCCATCCGCCGCCTGTCGCAGCAGGCCGCCCGGATCCAGCCGGACAATCTTGCCGTGCGCCTGCCGGAACAGGGCATAGACCGCGAGCTGCGCGAATTTACCCATACCTTCAACGGCATGCTGGGCCGGGTGCAAACGGCCTACCAGCAGATGGAAGGCTTCAACGCCGACGTGGCGCACGAACTGCGCACGCCCCTGGCCACGCTGATCAGCGGCGCCGAGGTCATCCTGTCGTCCCCGCGTTCCGAGCAGGAGCTGCGCGAGGTGCTGGAATCCAACCTGGAGGAACTGGAAGGGCTGAAGGCGCTGGTCAACGACATGCTGTTCCTGGCCCGCGCCGACGGCGGCGAACCGGCGGGGGACCTGCAGGAAGTGGACGTGCGCCGGGAGGTCGCCCGCGTGGCCGAATACTACGAGGCCGCGCTGGACGAAGCCGGCGTTTCCCTGACCGCGCACGGCGCCGCCACCCTGATGGCCAACCCGCGGTTGTTGCGGCGCGCCATCGCCAACCTGCTCAGCAACGCCATCCGCGCCACGCCCCACGGACGCGGCATCGACCTCTATTGCATCACCCGGCAGGACGAGATCGAAATCAGGGTCAGGAACCCCGGCGCGCCGATCGCAGCGGAGGCGCTGCCGCGCATCTTCGACCGTTTCTACCGGGGCGACGACGCCCGCAGCCGGCGCGCCGACGGACACGGCCTGGGCCTGGCCATCGTCCGCGCCATTGCCCGCATGCACGGCGGCAACGCGTTCGCCCGTTGCGGCGGCCAGGGCACCGAGGTCGGCTTCACGCTGTCCCGGACGCCGAACATTACAGGAAAGTAATCCTCCCGACAGGTTGCGGTGTGGAGCGCGTCACTAAAGTGGCGCCTCCTACCCCCAATTCGAGTCTAGAGGATACGCATGAAGAAACTGGTGAAACTCGCGCAGGGCGCCGTCGCCGCGGGCGCCCTTTTGCTTTCCTTCGGCGCCATGGCTGCCCCCGGCCACGGCGCGGGCCACGGCGGCGGCCATGAAGCCGCAGCCCCCATCGGCAAGCCCGGCAACCCCGCCAAGGTCTCGCGCACGATCGTGGTCGACATGACGGATGCGATGCGCTTCACGCCGGACAAGATCGACGTCAAGGCAGGCGAGACCATCCGTTTCAAGGTCAGCAATTCCGGCAAGATCCGCCACGAAATGGTGCTGGGCACCACGGCGGACCTGAACAGCCACTACCAGATGATGCTCAAGGATCCGGGCATGCGCCACGAGGAACCGAACTCCGTGTCGCTGGAAGCGGGCAAGGCCGGCGACATCGTCTGGACCTTCGACAAGGCGGGCACCGTCGCCTTCGCCTGCCTCGAACCCGGACACTATCCCGCCGGCATGAAGGGCGCGGTTTCCGTCAAGTAATCCACAGCCGGGATGCCGGTCCGGCTACCGGGGAGATAGAGCATGAGTAGAGCAGTTTCGAATCCGCGCCGCCGGTTTGTGCAGGGCCTGGCCACGGGCGGCGCGCTGGCCGGCATGGGTCTGTGGAGTCCGTCCTCATGGGCGCAGTCCGGCGCCGCCCGGCAGAGCGTGCTGTCGGGCACCGAGTTCAACCTGGAGATCGGCGAGAGCCCCGCCAATTTCACTGGCGCTCCCCGCATCGCAACCACGGTCAACGGCATGCTGCCCGCGCCCACGCTGCGCTGGCGCGAAGGCGACCGCGTCACGCTGCGCGTCACCAACCGCCTGCGCGAAGATACCTCGATCCACTGGCACGGCATCATCCTGCCCACCGGCATGGACGGCGTGCCCGGCCTGAGCTTTCCCGGCATCGCGCCAGGCGAAACCTTCACCTACCAGTTCGACGTGGGCCAGAGCGGCACGTACTGGTATCACAGCCATTCCGGCTTCCAGGAGCAGACGGGACTGTACGGCGCCATCGTCATCGATCCCAAGCGCCCGGACCCGGTACGCGCGGACCGCGATTACGTCGTCCTGCTGTCCGACTGGACCGACGAGGACCCCATGAGCGTGTTCCGCAAGCTCAAGGTGATGCCCGACTACTACAACTACATCCAGCCCACGGTCGGCAGCCTGATGGACGACGCCGAGAAATCCGGCTGGAAGAACGCGCTGAACGAACGGCTCATGTGGCAGAAGATGCGCATGAACCAGACCGACCTGGCCGACGTCTCGGGTGCGACCTACACCTTCCTCACCAACGGCAAGTCGCCAGCCGGCAACTGGACCGGCCTGTTCCGTCCGGGCGAACGGATCCGCCTGCGCTTCATCAACGGGTCTGCCATGACCTACTTCGACGTGCGCATCCCCGGCCTGAAGATGACGGTGGTGGCCGCCGACGGCCTGGCCGTGCGCCCGGTGGAAGTGGAAGAATTCCGCATCGCGGTGGCCGAGACCTATGACGTCATCGTCGAACCTCAAGACGAGCGCGCCTACACGATCTTCTCGCAGGCCATGGACCGCTCCGGCTATGCCCGCGGCACGCTGGCGCCGCGCGAAGGCATGCAGGCCGAGATCCCGGCGCTGGATCCGGTGCAGGTGCTGACCATGATGGACATGGGCATGGCGCACGACATGCCCGGCATGGACATGGGCGGCTCGCAGGCCGGCGGCATGGACCACGGCGCACAGGGCGCGATGAACCATGGCGCCCAGGGCGGCATGAATCATGGCTCCATGGCAGGCATGGACCATGGCGCGGGCGGCAACGAAGGCGGCATGGTCGAGGTCAAGCACCCCTACCCCGCCGAATACAGTCCCGCCAACTCCATGGTGCCCGACATCGTTTCGACCCGGCTGGACGATCCCGGCGTGGGCCTGCGCAACAACGGCCGCCGCGTGCTGACCTATGCGGACCTGCACTCCATGGTCGAACCCGCCGACAACCGCCCGCCGACCCGCGAGATCGAGCTGCACCTGACCGGCAACATGGACCGCTACATGTGGTCGTTCAACGGACTGAAGTTCACCGAAGCCAAGCCCATCGTGCTCAAGTACGGCGAGCGCGTGCGCTTCGTGCTGGTCAACGACACCATGATGACGCACCCCATCCACCTGCATGGCTTGTGGAGCGACCTCGAATCCGCCGATGGCAATTTCCAGGTGCGCAAGCACACGATCAGCCTGAACCCGGCGCAGCGCCTCAGTTACCGCGTCAGCGCGGACGCGCGCGGCAACTGGGCCTATCACTGCCACTTGCTGTTCCACATGGAGGCCGGCATGTTCCGCGCGGTCGTCGTGGAATAGGAGGAATAATGAGAACAACGACTTCCAGAAAGCACTGGCCCGGGCTCGTCGCGGGCGCCGCCCTTCTTTCCGCCGCATCCGGACTGGCCGTGGCGCAGACGCCGGCGGGAACCATGAGCGGCATGGACCATGGTTCGATGCAAGGCATGGATCATGGATCGATGCAAAGCCAGGCGCCAGCCGCGAAGCAGAGCATGGATCACAGCACGATGCCGGGTATGGACCACAGCTCGATGCCGGGCATGGATCACAGCGCCATGCCCGGCATGGACGAAGCCCCGCCCAAAGGCCCGCCGGTGGGTTCGCTGCCCTCCAGCGACGGCAGCACGGAGCAGCGCTACGCCGCCTATCGCATCCATCCGCACATGATGGACAACGTCGTCACCAGCCACCTGCTGTTCGACAAGCTCGGCGTCGCCTACGACCGCAACGAACAAACCAGCCTGCAATGGGACGGCCAGTTCTGGATCGGCCGCGACCTGAACAAGCTCTGGATCAAGAGCGAAGGCGATCGGCTGAACGGCAGCACGGACGCCAAGATCGAGGCCTTCTGGAGTCACACGATCTCTCCGTTCTGGGATCTGCAGCTGGGTGCGCGGCGCGATTTCGGCACGGGTCCGAAACGCAACTGGGCCGCGTTCGGCGTGCAGGGCGTGGCGCCCTATGGCATCGAAACCGAGATCACCGGCTATGTCGGCGGATCCGGCAGGACCGCGTTGGCGCTGAAGGCGGAATACGATCTGCTGCTTACCCAGCGCCTGATCCTCACGCCCGAGATCGAAGCCAGCTTGTACGGCAAGAATGACGAAGCGCGCGGCGTGGGTTCCGGACTGTCCGACGCCTCGTTCTCCTTGCGGCTGCGCTACGAAGTCACGCGTGAGTTCGCGCCCTATGTCGGCGTGTCGTTCGGACGCAAGTTCGGCAAGACCGCAAGCTACGCCAGCGAAGCCGGAGAAAGCCGTTCCGAACGCGCGATCCTGGCCGGCGTGCGCATCTGGTTCTAAGCATCGCCGGCGCCGCGATTCGCGGCGCCGGTCAGAACTTTTTCAACTGCTACGCCCGCATCCGCGCAAGCTGTGCTGAAACACGGCCATTTCCGCTCGAACATTACAGGAATGTAAACCGCCAGCAATCTGGCGGTCAGACGCGCCTCCCTATAGTTTCCCCTTTGTCCACACAGCGGCGGGGCGGCAATGCTTGAAGCGATGGATCTGGGTTGCATGCGCGCTGAGCGCCCGCTGTTCAAGCAGCTGACCCTGCGCGTGGCGCCCGGCGAATGCCTGTTCGTCCACGGACGCAACGGCAGCGGCAAGACCAGCCTGCTGCGCATTCTGGCGGGCTTGGCGCGGCCCGCCCGCGGCAAGGTGCTGTGGCAGGGACTCGGCATCTCGCAATCCGGCAGCAGGTATCGCAGCCAGTTCTTCTATCTGGGCCATGCCGACGGCCTCAGTGGCGAACTCAGCGCCATCCAGAATCTGCGGGCGCTGCAGGCCGCAAGCGGAGACGCGGACCGTCCCGCGGCGATTGCGTCCGCGCTGCGCGACGCAGGCCTCGAAAGCAGGCAGCATCTTCCGATCCGTGTCCTGTCGGCTGGCCAGAGGCGGCGGGCAGCCCTCGCTCGCTTGCTTGCCGATTTCCGCCCCCTCTGGATTCTCGACGAACCCGTGACCGCCCTGGACGCCGCCGCCCACTCATGGCTGGCACGCGCCATGGATCGCCATCTGCGCGATGGCGGCGCGATCGTGGCGACGAGTCATCAGGAGATCGCGCTGGACCATGCGCACCAGCAGATCCGGCTTGGCCCCTAGCGCATGAGTTCCATGACGAAATCGTTCGCAGCCATTGCGCTGCGCGACCTGCGCATCGCCCAACGGCGCGCCAGCGACACGCTGACACCGCTGGCCTTCTTCCTGGTGGCCGCCAGCCTGTTCCCCCTGGCTGTCGGCCCCGAACGGGAAATGCTGCGCGCCATTGCGCCAGGCGTGCTCTGGGTGATGGCCTTGCTGTCCTGCCTGATGTCGCTGGGCCGCCTGTTCGAGGCAGACCATCGCGACGGTTCGCTGGAGCAGTTGATGCTGTCCGCCGCGCCCTTGCCGGTGATCGTGCTGGGCAAGGTCGCGGCCCACTGGCTGCTGTCCGGTTTGCCGCTGACCCTGCTTGCGCCCGTGCTGGGCCTGCAATTCGGCCTGGATGCCGCCGCCCTTCTGATCCTGACGCTGGGCCTGGCCATCGGCACGCCCGCGCTTGGCCTGATCGGCGCCATAGGCGCGGCGCTCACCCTGACCGCGCGCGGCGGCGGCGCGCTGCTGGCCCTGCTGGTGCTGCCCCTCTTCATTCCCATTCTGGTATTCGGCGCGGGCGCGGTACAGGCCGCCCAAAGCGGCCTGGGCGCGAATGCGCACCTGTCGCTGCTGGGCGCCGTGCTGGCCTTGTCCCTGTTCCTCGCGCCGCTGGGCGCGGCGGCCGCCATACGCATCTCGCTTGAATGAGGAGCCCATGATCCGCTGGTTTCACTATGCCTCGCCCAAGGCCTTCTATCCCCTGGCCGGAAAAGCGATCCCCTGGTTCGCCACGGCCACGGTCCTGCTGGCCGCGGCCGGCCTCTATATCGGCTTTATCGCCGCGCCTGCCGATTTTCAGCAGGGCCAGGGCTACCGCATCATCTTCGTCCACGTCCCGGTCTCCTGGATGTCGATGTTCGTTTATCTGGTGATGGCGTTCTGGGCGCTGATCCACCTGGTTTTCAACAGCAGACTGTCGGCCATGATGATCGCCGCGCTGGCGCCCACCGGCGCGCTGTTCACGTTTCTTTCGCTATGGACCGGCGCGCTGTGGGGCAAGCCCATGTGGGGCGCCTGGTGGGTCTGGGACGCGCGTCTGACCTCGGAATTGATCCTGCTGTTCCTGTACGCGGGCTACATCGCGTTGAAGGCCGCCATCGACGATCCGCAGCGTGCCGACCGCGCCGGATCGGTGCTGGTGCTGGCCGGCGTGGTCAACATTCCCATCATCTATTTCTCGGTGCAATGGTGGAGCACCCTGCACCAGGGCGCTTCGGTCTCGCTGACCGCAGCGCCCAGCATGGCCGGCATCATGCTCGCCGGCATGCTGCTGATGTCCCTGGCCGCGTGGATGTACAGCATCGCAACGGCGCTGGCGCGCCTGCGCTGCATCGTGCTCGAACGCGAGCGGCACGCGGCCTGGATCCGCGAACAATGGAGTAGCGAATGATGCACTGGTCCAGTCTGGGCGAGTTCCTCGCCATGGGCGGTTACGCGGTTTACGTGTGGGGATCGCTGCTGATGACGGCGTTCCTGCTGGGCAGCGAGCAGCTGCTGCTGGCGCGCCGCCGCCGCGCGATCCTGGCGGGGCCACACCCCGCTGAACGGCGGGAGGACAACGATGAATAAGCGGACGCGGCGCTTGTGGCTGGCCCTGGGTGGCCTGGCTTCGGTGGGCGTAGCCAGCGCCCTGGTGCTCAACGCCTTCCAGAGCAATCTGGTGTTCTTCTACACGCCCACCCAGGTCAGCAACAACGAAGCGCCGGCAGGACGCGCCTTCCGCGTGGGCGGCATGGTCGAAGCCGGCAGCGTGCAGCGCACGCCGGGCGCGCTGACCGTCCGTTTCGTCGTGACCGACACGGCCCACACCGTCCCCGTGGCCTATGAAGGCATCCTGCCGGACCTGTTCAGCGAAGGAAAGGGCGTCGTGGCGCAGGGCCGGCTGGACGGCGATGGCCTGTTCCGCGCCGACGAAGTGCTGGCCAAGCATGACGAGAACTACATGCCGCCCGAGGCGCAGCACGCGATCGATCAGGCCGTATCGCAGGCCGCACCGAAGACCGCCCCCCAGGAGGCCCGCTCCCGATGATTCCGGAACTCGCTCATTTCGCCCTGATCCTGACGCTGTTCGTGGCACTGGCGCAAGGCGCGCTCGCGCTGCGGGGCGCGGCCCTGGACCGTGCGGACTGGATCGCCATTGCCCGGCCCGCCGCACGGATCCAATTCCTGCTGGTGTCCTTCAGCCTTGCGGCGCTGGTCTGGTCGTTCGCGGCCAAGGACTATTCGGTGGCCTATGTGGCGTACAACTCGAATTCCCAATTGCCCTTGTTCTACCGCATCGCGGCGACCTGGGGCGGGCATGAAGGCTCGCTGCTGCTGTGGCTGTTCATGCAGACCGGCTGGGCCTGCGCGGTCAGCCTGCTGTCGCGGCAATTGCCGGACGCCATGGTCGCGCGCGTGCTGGGCGTGCTGGGCTTGATCAGCGCGGGTTTCCTGCTGTTCGTGTTGCTGACGTCGAATCCGTTCGAGCGCCTGGTCCCGGCCCCGGCCGACGGGCTGGACCTGAACACGCTGCTGCAGGACATCGGCCTGATCTTCCACCCGCCGCTGCTATACATGGGCTATGTGGGCTTCTCGGTGGCGTTTGCGTTCGCCATCGCCGCGCTGCTGTCGGGCAATCTGGACGCGGTCTGGGCCCGCTGGTCGCGGCCTTGGACCACGGCGGCCTGGCTGTTCCTGACCCTGGGCATCGCGGTCGGCAGCTGGTGGGCCTACTACGAGCTGGGCTGGGGCGGCTGGTGGTTCTGGGACCCGGTGGAAAACGCCTCCTTCATCCCCTGGCTGGCCGGCACGGCGCTGATCCACTCGCTGGCCGTGACCGAGAAGCGCGGCAGCTTCAAGAGCTGGACCGTGTTGCTGGCGATCGGCACGTTCTCGCTGGCGTTACTGGGCGCGTTCCTGGTGCGCTCGGGCGTGCTGACCTCGGTGCACGCGTTCGCCACGGATCCGGCGCGCGGCGTTTTCATCCTGGCGCTGTTCACGGTCACGGTCGGCAGTTCCCTGTTCCTGTATGCCTTGCGCGCGCCCCGGATAGGTCACGGCGGCCAGTTCGCGTTCGTATCGCGCGAGTCGCTCCTGCTGGTCAACAACGTGCTGCTCGCGGTTGCCGCCGCGAGCGTGCTGCTGGGTACGCTGTATCCGCTGATCATCGACGCGCTGGGCCTGGGCAAGCTGTCGGTCGGACCGCCCTACTTCAACGCGGTCTTCGTGCCGCTGATGGTGCCCGCGCTGTTGCTCATGGCGGTGGGGCCTATCGCCAACTGGAAATCGGCCGATGCCGCCAGCCTGCTCAAGCGCCTTGCGATTCCCGCATTGCTGGCCGTGCTGGCGGCCGCGGGCGCCCCCCTGCTCTTCGGCCGCTGGTCCGCGGGCGCGGCCTTGGGGCTGGGACTGGCCGTGTGGTTGGCGGCCGCCATCGCCGCGGACGTGGCCAAGCGCATCCGCGCGACCCGCGACCGCTGGTGGCGCCAGCCTCGCAGCTGGCTGGGCATGCATCTGGCTCATCTGGGCGTGGCGGTATTCGTCGCCGGGGTTGCGCTGGTAGGCAGCTACGAGACCGAACAGGATCTGCTGCTGCAACCCGGGCAAAGCGCGCCGGTGGCCTCCTACCGCGTCGAGTTCATGGGCGTGGCACGCGTGCGCGGCCCGAACTACGAATCCGATATGGGTACCTTCGCGCTCTACCGCGGTGAAAAGCGCCTGCGCGACCTGCATCCCGAAAAACGCACCTATGCGTCCTCGGCGCTGCCGATGACGGAGGCGGCCATCGCCGCCAACGGCCTGCGCCACGTCTACGTCGCCCTGGGCGAACCCATGGAGCAAGGCGCCTGGAGCGTGCGCCTGTACTACAAGCCCTTCGTGGACTGGATCTGGGGCGGCTGCATCCTCATGGCCCTGGGCGGCCTGCTGGCGATCAGCGATCCGCGCTACCGCCTGAAACGCCGCGAAAAAAAGCAGCCGCAACGCACAGCACCGCAGGCGCCGGTGGAGGCTCGGCCATGAGCCGCTACATCTGGCCCCTGGCGGGCTTCGTGGTGCTGGTGTTCTTTCTGGGAATAGGCCTGACCCTCAACCCGTCCGAAGTGCCGTCTCCACTTATCGACAAGCCCGCGCCCGCTTTCGCCCTGCCCGAACTGCATGAACCCCGCAAGACCTTCACGCCTGAGAGCATGAAAGGCCGGGTCTGGGTGTTGAACGTCTGGGCGTCGTGGTGCTATGCCTGCCTGACGGAACACCCCTATATCCAGGAGTTGTCATCGCAGCACGGCGTGCCTGTCATAGGCTTGAACTACAAGGACATCCGGGACGAAGCCATCGCCTGGCTGGCGCGCAACGGCGATTCCTACGAGGCCTCCGTGTCCGACACCGACGGCAAGGTCGGCATCGACTATGGCGTCTACGGCGTGCCGGAGACCTTCGTCATCGACCAGGCCGGGACCATCCGCTACAAGCACATCGGCCCGGTGACGCGCGAATCCCTGCGCGACACCCTGCTTCCGCTGATCCGGGGGCTGCAATGAAGATACTCCTGCGCGTATTCGCGCTCTCGCTGGCGCTGGGCCACGGCGCGGCCGCCCATGGCTCGCCCGAGGACCGCCGCGTCACCGAGATCGCCTCGGAACTGCGCTGTCTGGTCTGCCAGAACGAATCCATCGCCGCCTCGCGCGCCGACCTCGCCGTCGATCTGCGGCGTCAGATCCGCCAGCAACTGGACGCCGGCAAGTCCGAGGCCGACATCCTGGCCTATATGGAGGCCAGGTACGGCGACTTCATCCTCTACCGGCCGCGCCTGAAAGCCTCCACGCTGCTGCTCTGGTTCGGCCCCGCCGCGCTGCTGGCCGCCGGGCTGGCCGCGCTGGCCCTGACCTTGCGCCGGCGCAGGCTGCGCCAGCACCGCCCCGCGCTGACGCCTGCGGAGCGCCGAGCCGCCGACGCCCTGCTCGGCATCGACGCTGAAAAAGGACCTGGAACATGATGCAGTTTTTCTATCTGTCGGCCGCCTTGATGGCCGCCGTCGTGACCCTATGGTTGATCGCCGCGTTGCGGCGCACGCCCGCCGCCAGCGCCGCGGACAAGCGCCGGGCGGCGAACGTGGCGGTGCTGCGCGACCAGCTGCACGAACTTGAACGGGACCGCGCAAACGGCATCCTGTCGCAAGACGCCTTCGTGGAAGCGCGCACCGAACTGCAGCGCCTGGCGCTGGAAGAAGCCAGCCAGGCGCAAGGGCATGCACCCGCGCCCGGCCGCGGCCGTCTGCTGCCCGCCAGCCTGGCCATCGCGCTGCCGCTGGCAGCCATACTGGTCTATGTCGCCCTGGGCAATCCTGGCGCCATCGCGCCGCCCCCAGCGCCTGCCGCCCAGCCCCAAGTCACCGCCGCCGACATCCAGGCCATGGTGGCCAAACTGGAGGCCCGGCTGGCCGCCAATCCCGACGACTATCAGGGATGGCTGATGCTGGCCCGGTCCCACCGCTACTTCGGCAGGCACGCCGACGCGGTCCAGTCCTTTGCTCGGGCCGCGCCGGTGGTGGACAGCAACCCGGCAGCGCTGGCCGAATACGCCGAATCCCTGGTGCTCAGCGCCAACCGGGGCTTCGGCGGGCAGCCTGACCAGCTGTTGCGGCGCGCGCTGGACCTCAACCCCGAGGAGCCGTTGGCCCTGATGCTGGCGGGCGCAAGCCGCTTCGACCAGCGCGACTTCCCGGCAGCCATCGATTTCTGGCAGCGCCTGCTGGCCAGGCTGCCTGCCGGCAGCGACATGGCGCGCACGGTCAACGAGGGCATCGCGCTGGCCCGCGAGCGCCAGCGCGAAGGCGCGGCGCCATGACCGCGGCGGCGCGTCATGCTTGACCTGTCCCTCGTCGGTTTCGCCACTGCCTTCATCGCGGGGACCGCGTCGTTCCTGTCGCCTTGCGTGCTGCCGCTGGTGCCAGGCTACCTGTCCTACATCGCGGGCGGATCCGGCGCGTCCGCGGACGATGGCCGCACGCTGCGCTGGCGCATGCTGGGGCTGGCGGCCTGCTTCGTGGCCGGTTTCTCCGCCGTCTTCGTCATCTTCGGCGCCAGCGTCACGGCGCTGAGCCGCCTGCTGCTGTCCTACCGCTACGAACTGAACCTGGCCGCAGGCGCCATCATTGCGCTGGCGGGCCTGATGCTGCTGGGCGTGCTGCGCCTGCCCGCCTGGACCCAACGCTACTACCGGTTCGATCCGGCGGGCAAGGGCAGCCCCGGCAGCGCCGCCGTTCTGGGCCTGGCGTTCGGCTTCGGCTGGACCCCTTGCATCGGCCCGATCCTGGCCGGCATCCTGGCGCTGGGCGCGGCGTCAGCCAGCGTGGGCCAGGGCGTGGCCCTGCTGGGCGTCTATGCGCTGGGGTTAGGCGTCCCCTTTTTAGCCGCAGCCTGGTTCATGAGTCCGTTCCTGCGCCGCATGCAGGGTTTGAAGCGCGCCGGCCGGATCCTGCGGATCCTGACCGGGCTGATCCTGATCGTGATGGGCTGGGCCATCGCCACCGGCCAATTGGCCCGTTTCGCCATCTGGATGCTGCTGACCTTCCCCGCCTTGGGCAATCTGGGCTGAGCCAGGTCAAAACCCGTCCGATCAAACGCTTGACCTTGACATCATTGGAATCTTTATAGTGACACCCATCAGCAGGAAATTCCAAGTTTTCAAGGAGCGGATATGAGTGCCATCCCAGCAGACAGCGTCGCGGTCAGCCTGCCTATCGAAGGCATGACCTGCGCCTCGTGCGTGGGCCGGGTCGAAAAGGCCTTGAAGGCCGTGCCGGGCGTCAACCAGGCCAGCGTCAATCTGGCGACCGAACGCGCCGACATCACGTTTGCAGGCACGCCGGACGTTGCCGCCGCCGTGCAGGCGGTGCAGAAGGCGGGTTATGCCGTCGCCGAAACCACGATCGAACTGTCGGTCACCGGCATGACCTGCGCCTCCTGCGTGGGCCGCGTCGAAAAAGCCCTGAAGGCGGTGCCCGGCGTCAGCAGCGCCAGCGTCAACCTCGCCACCGAGCGCGCCAGCATCACCGCAGCCGGCGGCGTGCCCGCCAGCGCCCTGATCCAGGCCGTGGCCAAGGCCGGCTACGAAGCGAAGCCGCTGGCCGCCGAAGCCAGCGACACCGACGCCGTGGCCGAACGCCAGGCCGCGGAACTGAAGTCGCTCAAGCGCGCCCTGACCGTGGCCACGATCTTCGCGCTGCCCGTGTTCATCCTGGAAATGGGCGCGCACATCGTGCCGGCGTTCCACCACGTCATCGCCGAAACCATCGGCACGCAGAACAGCTGGTACCTGCAATTCGTGCTGGCCAGCATCGTGCTGTTCGGCCCCGGCCTGCGCTTCTTCAAGAAGGGCATCCCCGCGCTGCTGCGCGGCGCGCCCGACATGAACTCGCTGGTCGCGGTGGGCACCTCCGCCGCCTATGCCTATTCGGTGGTCGCCACCTTCGCGGCCTGGCTGCTGCCCGCCGGCACCGTCAACGTCTATTACGAGGCCGCCGCGGTCATCGTGGCGCTGATCCTGCTGGGCCGCTACATGGAGGCGCGCGCCAAGGGCAATACGTCCGAAGCCATCAAGCGCCTGCTCGGCCTGCAAGCCAAGACCGCGCGCGTCGTGCGTAACGGCACGACGCTGGAACTCGCCATCGAGGAAGTGGTGGCGGGCGATCTGATCGAAGTCCGCCCCGGCGAGCGCATCCCGGTGGACGGAGAGGTCGTGGAAGGCAACAGCTACATCGACGAGTCCATGATCAGCGGCGAACCCGTGCCGGTCGAAAAGCAGCCCGGCTCCGAAGTGGTCGGCGGCACCGTCAACCAGAATGGCGCGCTGACGTTCCGCGCCACCAAGGTCGGCGGCGACACGCTGCTGGCGCAAATCATCCGCATGGTCGAACAGGCGCAAGGCTCCAAGCTGCCGATCCAGGCCTTGGTGGACCGCATCACGATGTGGTTCGTGCCTGCCGTCATGGCGGCCGCCGTCCTGACCTTCATCATCTGGCTGACGTTCGGCCCCGACCCCGCCCTGACCTTCGCGCTGGTCAATGCCGTGGCCGTGCTGATCATCGCCTGCCCCTGCGCCATGGGCCTGGCAACGCCGACCTCCATCATGGTGGGCACGGGCCGCGCCGCGCAGATGGGCGTGCTGTTCCGCAAGGGTGAAGCGCTGCAGTCGCTGAAGGACGCCCAGGTCGTGGCCGTGGACAAGACCGGCACGCTGACCAAGGGCCGCCCCGAGCTGACCGACCTGATCGTCGCGCCGGGCTTCGAACGCGCCGCCGTGCTGGGCAAGGTCGCCACCGTCGAAGCCAAGTCCGAACACCCGATCGCGCAAGCCATCGTGGACGCGGCGCGCGCCGAGAACATCGCGCTGGGCACGATCTCGCAATTCGAATCGATCACCGGCTTTGGCGTCAGCGCCCGTGTCGACGGCGACCTGGTCGAGATCGGCGCCGACCGTTTCATGCGCGAACTGGGCCTGAGCGTCGAATCCTTCGGCTCGGACGCCGCGCGCCTGGGCGACGAAGGCAAGACGCCGCTGTACGCTGCCATCAACGGCAAGCTGGCCGCCATGATCGCCGTGGCCGACCCCATCAAGGAAACCACGGCCGCCGCCATTCGCGCCCTGCATGACCTGGGCCTGAAGGTCGCCATGATCACCGGCGACAACCGCCGCACCGGCGAAGCCATCGCCCGCCAGCTCGGCATCGACGAAGTCGTCGCCGAAGTGCTGCCCGACGGCAAGGTCGCGGCGGTGCAGCGCCTGAAGCAGCAGTACGGCCCCATCGCCTACGTGGGCGACGGCATCAACGACGCGCCGGCCCTGGCCGAAGCGGACGTGGGCCTGGCCATCGGCACCGGCACGGACATCGCCATCGAAGCCGCCGACGTGGTGCTGATGTCGGGCGACCTGGGCGGCGTGCCCAACGCCATCGCCCTGTCCAAGGCCACCATCCGCAACATCAAGCAGAACCTGTTCTGGGCCTTCGCCTACAACGTGGCGCTGATCCCGGTAGCGGCGGGCCTGCTGTACCCGGTCAATGGCAGCCTGCTGTCGCCGGTGTTCGCGGCGGGCGCGATGGCCCTGTCCAGCGTGTTCGTCCTGAGCAACGCGCTGCGGCTGCGCCGCTTCGCGGCGCCCTTCCCGGCCCGCGGCTGAGCGGGACTTCCCGGCAGACGCCGGGAAGCGCCCTTCCTGCTGGTTCTACTGCTTCGGCGCGCTGGCCACCAGCGCGCCGAATTTCTTGTCCAGCTCCGCCAGCGCATCATTGATGTAGGCGCGGCGCGCCTTGATCCAGGCGTCCTGCTCGGCCAGCTGCGCGCGCGCCTCCTTCAGCATGCGGTCCATTTCCGCCGGCTGCGGACCGCCCGAAGTGGCGCGGTTCTTGACGATGGCCACGGGGTCCAGCGTCGAGCGGAACTCCGCCTCGCTCATCGGCAGTTCGTTGCCGTACTTCGAGTCCTTCATGGCGTCCGCATAGATGCGGCGCGCCTGTTCGTACGGAAAGTCCAGCGGCTTGATGTTGTTGGTCTTGGCGTAGCTGACGACCTCGGACGCGAAGTGGTGGCCGTCGCGGAACGGCAGCTTGTACTTGCGCATCAGCACGTCGGCCAGTTCCTGCGAGGCGGTCCAGTCGCTGTTCAGTTCCTCCAGCGCCCGCTCGGGGCTGAGAACCATCGCTTTCAGCACCCGGTCCCAGCGCTTGAGCGCCGAAATGCCGGCGTCCACCATGGCGGAATTCTGCTTCACGTCCTTCGGGTCGCTCATGCCGGGCGTGATGTTGTGCGTCTGCACTACCGGCCCCATGGCCAGCGTCACGGCGGTGGACGCATCGCTGCGGGTGTCGTTGAGCAAGCCGGGATTACGCTTCTGCGGCATGGCGCTGGACACGTAGGTATTGCCGCCGCCCTCTTCCAGCAGGATCCAGGGACGCGGCTGGGCGTACTGCGTCATCACGTCCTCGACGAAATTGCCCGTGCGCAGCGCGATGCTGGTGACGATGGACGCGACTTCGACGGGCTGATCCATGGACGAGATCTGCGAGGCGTCATAGGCGTTGTCGACCAGCGCGGCAAAGCCCAGGTATTGCGCCATGCGCTTGCGGTCCAGCGGCCAGCTGGTGCCGTTGAGCACCGTCGTGCCCATGGGCGAACGGTCGATGCGCACGTAGGCCTCGCGGATGCGTTGGGCGTCGCGCGCCAGGCCGGCGGCCTGCCCCAGCAGATAGTGGCCATAGCTGTTGGGCTGCGCGGCCACGCCGTTGGTGTAGTTCGGCACGATGGTCGCGGCATGCTTGCCCGCCAGTTCCACCAGAGTGGTGGAGGTGGCGTTCAACTGGGCCGCGAGGTCCAGCAGCTTGTCGCGCAGGATGGCGCTGCGGTAGGTCGCGTGCATGTCCTGGCTGGAGCGCCCCGCGTGCAGCAGCGTCACGTCCTCGCCCGCCGCCTTGATCAGCAGCGGCTCGAAGGTAATGACGCTGGCCGGCCGCTTGGCGCCGGGCTGGTTGCCGTCGTTGATCACCTTGGCCACGCCGGCCGCCAGTCGCGGCGCCATGGACTTGTCCAGCAGCCCCTCGTCCGTGTTGATGACGGCGGTGGCCTTGTTGATCTCGCCCAGCCAGAAGAACGGATCGCGCGGCACGGAGGCCGCGGGCTGGGCTTGCTGGGCCGATGCCTGCGCGCCGAACGTAAAGGCAAGCGCGGCGCCCAGGGCGGGAAGTAGATGTCTCATGGCTGTCTCGTTAGGATGGCGAGCGGCCAGTGTATCGGCAGGCCTGGCGGCGGGAAATGGCGGATTTCACCGAGCCATCCGCCCGCATGTGCCGGCTGGATCTTCAGGACTTGGTCAGCCTGACCAGCATCTTTCCCGTGTTGGCGCCCTTGAACAACCCGATGAAAGCCTCGGGCGCACGCTCCAGCCCATCCACCACCGTTTCCCGCAGCTGCACCTGTCCGGTCTTGATCCACGCGCTCATCCGGGGGATGAATTCCGGCAGTACGTCGATGTGATCGGATGCGATCAGGCCCTGCAGCTTGATGCGCTTTTCAATGGCCGAAAACAGGTTGCGCACGCCGACGGCCGGCTTGCCCTCGTTGTAGCCCGAGATCATGCCGCACAACACGAAACGCGCATGATCGCGAGCCAGCGCCAGCGCGCTGTCCAGGTGGTCGCCGCCAACGTTGTCGAAGTAGATGTCGATGCCCTGCGGCGCGGCCTGCGCCAGCGCCGCGGTCAGGTCAGGCGCGTTGCGGTAGTCGATGACCGCGTCGGCCCCGGCCACGTCGCGCAGCCAGCGCGCCTTGTCCTCCGACCCCGCGGACGCCACCACGCGCAACCCCATCTGCTTGGCCATCTGGACCACCACGCTGCCGACCGCGCCGCTGGCTGCGGACACGAAAATGGTCTCGCCTGCTTGCGCGTTGGCGATCCGCGTCAGCCCCACGTAGGCCGTCAAGCCCGGAAAGCCCAGCGCGCCCAGATAGGTCTGCAAGGGAATGCCGTCGTCGGCGACAGGGGTGGCGTGCGCCGCGTCGATCAGCGCGTGCTCGCGCCACCCGGCGAAATGCACCACGCGGTCGCCTGCGGCGAAGCGCGGATCGGCGCTCTGCTCGACCACGCCGACCGCCGCGCCGTCCATCACCTGATCCAGCGCGAACGGATCGATGTAGCTCTTGCGTTCATCCATGCGGCCGCGCATGTACGGATCTACCGACATCCACAGATTGCGGACCAGGATCTGCCCCGGCTTGGGCGCGGGCAGCGTTGTTTCGACCAGCGCGAAGTCGGCTGGCGTGGGCAGCCCCGTGGGGCGATGCTTCAAGTGGATTTCCCGGGTGGCGATGGACATGGCGGACCTCATTGAAAAGAGTAGGAAGAGAAAGGGTCAGCGCGCGGCTCGTGAGCCAGGCGCCGCGTACGACAAGCCGAGCGCGTGCGCATCCGACAGGCCGCGCACGCGCGCCTCGTCGTCACCGCTCTCGACATCAAGAAACAGGTGCGTGCGCACATCGCTCACGCCGCTGTAATGGAAGACCCCGTGTTCGATCTGCGTGGCAATCGCGGCGCGGTAGCCGTGTCCGTCATAGGCTTGCGCGCCGGCGCCGCCGGTCGCGATCAGGCGCACGCGCTTTCCGGCCAGCCGGCCGGGCTGCCCGTCGCCGACGCCGAAAGCCCATCCCTTGGTGAACACGCGATCGATCCAGCCCTTGACCAGCGCCGGCATGCTCCACCAGTAGACCGGGAACGCCAGCACGATCAGGTCGGCGGCCTCCACCCGCAATTGCTCACGCCGCGCGTCGCCGGGCAAGTTGCCGTTGCCGCGATAGAAGGCCAGGTCGGCCGCGGTCATGCGCGGGTCGAAGGACTCCGCGTCCAGGTCCGGCCAGACGACGCGGGCCCGGCCGCCAGCCAGGACGCCGGCCACGTAGCGCTCGGCAAGCGTGGCGGAGTAAGAGCCAGCAGGCGCGCTGGCGGCGATAACCAGGATGTTCATGTCGGCCCTTTGTGTCGCGATGACGATGAGCCATTGAATCATCTACCCATCAGATAAAATAGTTCAATATTTCGTTAAAACCTATCTAACTGGTAGATATATATGCCGCCTCGGATTTCGCTGGAGCAATGGCAGGCCCTGGTCGCCGTGGTGGACGCGGGCGGCTATGCCCAGGCCGCCGACGCGCTCAGCAAATCGCAGTCGACCATCAGCTACGCGATCCGCCAGATCGAGGAGCGGCTGGGCGTGGCCGTGTTCGCCATGGACGGGCGCAAGGCCTTGCTCACGGACGACGGCAAGATCCTCTACCGGCGCGGCAAGTCGCTGGTGGGCGAGGCCCAACGCCTGGAACGGGCGGCGGCCAATCTGGCCAAGGGACGGGAGCAGATGCTGACGCTGGCCGTGGAAAGCCTGTTCCCGACGGACCTGCTGTTGCGCTGCCTGGACAGGATTGCCGGCGAGTTCCCCGAGACACGCATCGAACTTCACGAATCAGTGGTCGGCGGCACGGATGAACTGTTGCTCTCGGGCGAGGCCGACCTCGCCATCTGCGCCGATCACATTCCGGCCGGCCATGTCGGCGACGCGCTGCTGCGCTATTGCGCGATCGCCGCGGCCGCGCCGTCGCATCCCCTGCACCAGATGAACCGTCCGCTGTCGCTCGAAGACCTCAAGGCGCATCGCCATCTGGTGATCCGCGACAGCGGCCGCCAGCGCGTGCGGCCCAGCGTCTGGGACGTCGCCGAGCAGCGCATCACCGTCAGTCACAAGAGCACGTCGATACGCGCGGCGTGCATGGGCATGGGCTTCGCGTGGTATCCGCAGGACTGGATCCGCGAACAGTTGGCCTCGGGCGAATTGAAGCCGCTGCCGCTGCTGGATGGCGCGCAGCGCTGGGGCGCGCTGTACCTGGTCTACCCCGATCCCGACGCAGCAGGACCTGGCGCGCGCCGCCTGGGCCAGATACTGCGCGAAGAGAGCCAGAAATCCGAATGAAACCGCGGCGCGGACAGCCCGTCCGCGTCCTTTGGCCTTAACATACCGCCCAAAAACCACACCATGCGCCCATGCCCCGTCCGAATCTGACCAACGCCGAAACCCTGTGCCAGATCGCCAAGCTGGGCAGTTTCCGCGCCGCAGCCGAACGGCTGCACACTTCCCAACCCGCCGTCTCGGCGCGCATGAAGGAGCTGGAGCAGTCGCTGGGCTTTCCTCTCTTCGAGAAGCGCGGTCGCCGGCTGGAACTTACGGTGCCCGCGCGCCGTTTCGTCGAACGCGTGGAACCGCTGCTGCTGGCAGTGGAAGACGCCTTCACCGACGCGGAGGCCGTCAATAACGCTGCCGGCACGGTGCGCATCGGCATGGGCGAGATTTCCATGACCTGGTTTTCACGCGTAGTGCCCGAGCTGCGCCGCGCCCTGCCGCGCGTTTCCTACGAGATCGAGCTGGACCTCGCGGTCAAGCTGCAGGAGCACCTGACGTCCGGCGCGCTGGACATCGCGATCATGGCCAATCATCTGCGCGACGACCAGTTCATTTGCGAGTCGCTGGGTACGACCCGCATGTCGTGGATGGTCTCGTCCCGGCTGCTGAGCAACGCTGAAGGCCAGCCTCGCACCATGCAATCGCTACTGCAAACCGAGCCGCTGTGGTGCGTATCGCGCCCGTCGGGTTTCTTCGGACCGGCGCAGGACGAGCTGCGCGATATGGGCGCCAACCTGGACAACATCTGCAGCTGCAATCGCCTGAACAGCCTGATCGAAGTCGTCGAGGCCGGCGGCGGCATCGCGCAGTTGCCGGAAATGATGGTGGCCGAACAAGTTCGCGCCGGCACTCTGGTGCTGGTGGACCCGGCGCAGACGCCGCTGACGCTGGAGTTCACCATCGCCATCCACCGCAACCAGGGCCAGTCCGTCGTCCATCAGGTCGCCGAAGCCCTTGCCCGCCTGGGCAAGGCGGCTACCGGCCACGCCTGATGACTTGCGGCCGCGCTCAGGCGTCGAGCAGCGCGCGCTTCTGCACTTTGCCGCTGGCGTTGCGCGGCAACTCAGTCATGAACTGCACGTGCTCGGGTACCTTGAAATATGCGAGCCGCCCGGCGCAATAGGTCTTGATGGCATCCGCATCCGCCTGGTGCCCGGCGTGCAGCACGACGAAAGCCTTGACCGACTGGTCGCGCACCGGATCGGGTATGCCCACCACGGCCACGTCGCGCACGGCGGGATGCCCCATCAAGGCCTCTTCCACCTCCGCCGCCGAGATGTTCTCGCCAGCCCGCTTTATCACTTCCTTCTTGCGGCCGAAGAAAAAGAAGTTGCCCTTGGCATCCTGGTAGCCGAGGTCCCCCGTGTGCAGCCAGCCGCCCTCGAACACCGCCTGCGTCGCCGCCGGGTCGCGGTAGTAGCCCAGGGTCAGCGTGCGCCCAGGACGTCCGCGCACCACGATCTCGCCGACTGCGCCCACGGCCACCGGCCGGTTGTCGTCGTCGACCACGAACACTTCGCGGTCGGGCGTGGCGCGCCCGATGGACGGATAGGCCGAGGGCGAGGCATGCGGCTGCAAGGTGATGTAAAGCATGGTCTCGGACTGCCCGTAGCCGTTGCGCAACGGGATACGGAAACGCTCGATGAACGCCGCGATCTCGGCTTCCGAAATATTGATGGCATAGCCCGCGTACCGCACCTGATGCGCCGTATCGAAAGGCGTGGGCGGCTGGTTCAACAAGGTTCGGCACAGCATGCCGGACAGGCTGCATATCGTGATGCGGTGTTCGATGAGCTGGCGCAGGTAGCGCGTGGCGCTATAGCGTTCCCCGATCACCGCGGTGGCGCCCGCGGTCAGGCAGGACAGCACGGTTTCCTGGCAGTTGGCGTGGAACAGCGGCTTGTTGTTGAACACGCGGTCAGCGCGGCCTATGCCGCTGTTGGCCGCGCCCGCCTGGCCGCACCAGAGCAGGTTGGCGTGCGTGAGCATCACCCCCTTGGGCCGCGCCGAAGTACCCGACGTGTACAGGATCTGCGCAAGGTCGTCGCTGCATAGCTCGGGCTCGCGGTAATCCGCGGACGTCGCCGCCAGCGCGCCGCTCACGCCTTCCGGCCCCAGGCTGCCGCGCGCCACCGGCACGATTTCCGGGCCTTGATCCATCGCGTCGCGGACTTCGCGGATCAACGCTTCGTGCGCGGGCTCGACCAGCGCCAGCGCGGGCTGACAATGCTCAAGCTGATAGGCTACTTCCGGCGCAGTGAGATGGATGTTGCCGGCCACGATGACGGCGCCCGCCAGCATCAGGCCCATCCACAGCGGCACGTACTCTGCGGTGTTGCCCATGAAAACGAATACGCGGTCGCCCGGCTGCACGCCGCGCGCCTGCAAGCCCGCGGCGAATGCGCGGGCCGCCTCGCGCAACTGGATGAAGCTCAACTGGCTGATGTCGCCGTTCTGGTACTCATGCACGATCGCCAGCTTATGCCCGTGGCACAGCGCCTGTTCATCGAGCAAATCCGTGATCCCGCGGTTTCCTGCTGCGTCCATCCAGCCTCCGGCTATTCTGATTTTTCAACGGCGCGCCGGCTCCTTGCGGCTGCGCCCATGAGTAGGAAAATCAGTATAGGTAGCGGCATTTCGCGGCACTAGCTAAACGTTTTTATGCATATCCATCAAGGTTTTTCATGCATGCCGGCAAGGCTGAATGATTGATGGGATTTATGCTTTTCCATCAAAATGTTTGCTTAGTCGCCAGCAGTCGGAAAACCTATACTCCGGTTCAAAGAGGCCACGCAGCAGAAGCGCCGGCCAGACCAAGAAGAATGCAAAACTGGAGGAGCTGCCGTGCAAGAGGCATCGATCAAGGACCAGGTTTCGGCCGAGGAATGGGCAGTGCGCGTAGACCTCGCCGCAGCCTATAACCTGGCTGTCGAAATGCGTATGACCGACCACATCTATACGCATATCTCGGCGAGGGTTCCCGGCGCCCAGCCGCACTTCCTGATCAATGCCTACGGGCTGATGTTCAACGAAATCACCGCGTCCAACCTGGTCAAGGTGGACATAGACGGCGGCATCCTGCTGGACCAGACCGGCCTGGGCATCAACCCCGCCGGCTTCGTCATCCATAGCGCCATCCATCGCGTCCGCCACGACGCGGCCTGCGTCATGCATACGCATACCGCGGCCGGCATCGCGGTATCCGCGCAAGAGGCCGGCCTGCTCATGATTTCGCAGCATGCCATGCGCTTTCACAACCGCATCGGCTACCACGACTACGAAGGCGTCGCGCTCGACATGGACGAACAGCAGCGCCTGATCGCCGATCTCGGCCCCCACAGCGCGATGATCCTGCGCAATCACGGCCTGCTGGTCTGCGGCGCCAGCGTGCCAGACGCCTTCGACGCCATGTTCTATCTGGAGCGCGCCTGCCAGGCGCAGGTCGCGGCGCTGGCCGGCGGCCTGCCGCTGGTAACACCCTCCGCCGCAGTTGCCGAGAAGGTCGGCCGCCAGTTCGACCGCCTCGACCGTCCGTCCCGCCACAAGCACTGGCCTCCCCTGCTCCGGCTGCTGCAACGCATCCGGCCCGAATACCAGGAATAGCGGCAACCGCGCCGCCCCTGGCGGCCACTTTTCGTAGAGTAGAAATGGAAGATGCTCATCAATGCCGCGTCGCGGTATATGGTGCGGGCGCGATCGGCTGTCTGCTCGCCGCGCGCCTGGCCCAGGCTGGCTGCGAGGTGACCATGATCGCCCGCGGACAAACGCTGGCCGCCCTGCGGCAGCATGGCGTCGGCTTGACGGCTGACGGCGCCACGCGCCACTACCCGGTGCGCGCCACCGACGATCCGCGTCAGGTGCGCGGCGCGGACTACCTGATTCTTGCGGTCAAGCAACAGGCGCTGGACGATATCGCCGCGCACCTGGCGCCGATGCTGGCGCCGCAAGGCGCCGTGGTGCCGGCCGTAAACGGCATCCCCTGGTGGTATCTGCCCACGTTGGACAGCCCGCTGGGCAACATGCCGCTGCAAACGGTGGATGGCCGCGGTGCCCTCAGGCAAGCGCTGCCATTGGAGCGGGTGCTGGGCGCCGTGGTGTACATCGCGGCGAACGCCACCGCGCCTGGCATCGCGGCCCAGAACGCACGCAACACTCTCATACTCGGCGAACCGGACGGCTTCAGGTCTGCGCGGGCCGACCGGCTCGCCGGACTGTTGCAAGCTTCAGGCCTGCAATGCGAGGTCAGCGGCGACATCCACCAAGCCGTCTGGGTCAAGGCGATGGGCAACGCCACCTTTAACCCCTTGAGCGTGCTGGCCCACGCCACCATGGAGGCCATGGTTCGCGATCCCCATCTCGGCAAACTGGCGCGCGCCATGCTGGGCGAGTACCTGGCGCTGGGCCAGGCGCTCGGGCTTGCGCTGCCGGTGACGGTCGAGCAACGCATGCAGGCAGCCGCCACCGCGGGCGCCGCCCAGACCTCGATGTTGCAGGACGCGCTGCAAAACAAGCCGTTGGAAATCGACGCCATTGTCGGCGCCATGATCGAGATCGCAGCAAAGCTGAACCTGGACATGCCCCACGCCAACACGGTCTGGGGATTGATCCGGCACCGGAACCTCAGCGCAGGCGCCATCTGAACACCCCACCTAGAAAACCACAGGAGACAATCCATGAAATGGCTATCGCATTGCCTGGCCGCAACCCTGATCTGCACGGGCGCAGCCGCCCACGCCCAGGACTATCCCAACAAGCCCATCAACATCGTGGTGCCCTTCACGCCGGGCGGCGTCACCGACGTGATGACCCGGCAGGTCGCGGCCAAGCTGCAGGCAGATCTGGGCCAACCGGTGGTAGTGGTCAACAAGCCCGGCGCCGGCACCATGATCGCCTCGGCCTATGTGGCCAAGGCGCCGGCCGACGGCTATACGCTGCTGATGGCGGCATCGTCCCTGGGCATCGCTCCCAGCCTGTACAAGAACACCGCGAACTATGACCCGGTCAAGGATTTCCAGCCCGTTTCGCTAATCGCCAGCGTGCCTCACGTGCTGGTGACGGGCAAGCAGGTGCAGGCGTCCAGCGTGAAGGAATTGATCGCCACGCTCAAGAAAGACGGCAAGTCGGCGACCTTCGCCTCTTCCGGCAACGGCACGTCCAACCACCTGGAGGGCGAGCTGTTTGCCGCGCTGACCGGCCTGAAGATGACCCACATCCCCTACAAGGGCAGCGTTCCGGCGCTGACCTCCTTGGCAGGCGGTGAAGTCGACATGCTGTTCGTGGACATCGCGGCCGCGCAGCCCTTTCTCGACAGCGGCAAGGTACGGCCGCTCGCCGTCACCACCAAGACGCGGTCCTCGGTGCTGCCCGACCTGCCCACGGTCGAGGAATCCGGCCTGCCCGGCTACGACGCCATGCCCTGGCTGGGGATCGTGGCCCCGGCCGGCACGCCGCCCGCGGTCGTCGCGAGGCTGCAAGCATCCCTGCAGAAGATGAAGGCGGCGCCCGACGTGCAAGAGCAGTTCAAGAAAATGGGCCTGGACGCCCTGTTCACCAAGCCGGGCGATTTCGGCGCCTTCATCGTCAGCGACAGCGCCAAATGGGCCGAGTTGATCAAGAAGTCCGGCGCAACCGCCGAGTAGGCCGACACCCCCAACCCCCACGCCATTCCAGGAAGGACCCTTACATGCATCGCGATACTCCGGCCCCGGCAAAACCGCTCGGCAACGACGTGTGGGAGGCCACGCTCAAGCGCGCGCTGGCCAGCGCCAACATCCCCACCTTGCTCATGGTGCTGGTGCACCTGACGGGCGACACGCAGTGGCTGTCCGAACGCTACCAGTGTTCGCGCATCCGTGGCCTCGAAGACAACGACCCCGGCGGGCTGCCGCAAGCCGTGCAGGAGGAAATCCGTGAAGCCGCGTACTCGGCCATCCTGCGCAGCCGCAGCGGCCACCCGCCCAGACTGCCCGCCCCCACGCACGAACAGCTGGTCGCGATGCTGCGCACCAGCATCGGGGAAATCGTTCCCGACTCGTACGGCCCCATGATCGCCGCCTGGCTGGGACTGGATCCGGACTTCGCGCTGGAGCAACGCAATGCGTTCCGGGTGCCGCGAGGCTATCGGGTCCTGGTCATCGGCGCCGGCGTGGCCGGCCTGTGCGCCGCGATCCGCCTGCAAGGCGCGGGCATTCCTTATGTCGTGATCGAGAAGAACGCCGAAGTCGGCGGCACCTGGTACGAGAACCGCTACCCCGGCGCGGGCGTGGACACCCCCAACCACATCTACTCGTACTCGTTCGCCAAGCACGACTGGTCGCGCTACTTCGCCCTGCAAGGCGAGATCCAGGGCTATTTCGAAAGCGTCGCCGACCAGCATGGCGTGCGCTCCAACATCCGCTTCAACACGCGCGTGGAGTCCGCCCGCTACGACGAAGCCGCACTGTGTTGGAACGTACGCACGGTCGGGCAGGACGGCCAGGTCCAGGACTATGTGGCGGACATCGTCATCAGCGCGGTCGGTCTGTTGAACGTACCCAAGCTGCCCCCCATACCCGGCCTGGAGAGTTTCAAGGGCCCCTGCTTCCATACGGCGAACTGGCCGGAAGGCCTGGACCTGCGCGGCAAGAACGTGGGCATCATCGGCAACGGCGCCAGCTCCATGCAGGTCGTGCCCGCCATCGCCGACCAGGTCCGCTCCCTGACCGTGTTCCAGCGCTCCAAGCAATGGGCCGCGCCGTTCGAGAAATTCCAGAAGCCCGTGCCAGAGGACGTCCGCTTCCTGCTGCGCGAGGTACCGTATTACCAGGAGTGGTATCGCCAACGCCTGGCCTGGATCTTCAACGACCGGGTCCACGCGACGCTGCAAATCGATCCGCAATGGCCGCACCCCGAGCGCGCCATCAATGAGATCAACGACAAGCACCGCGAACACTTCACCAGCTACATCAAGGCGGAACTCGGCGAACGCCAGGATCTGCTGCCCGACGTTCTGCCCGACTACCCGCCCTTCGGCAAACGCATGCTGATGGACAACGGCTGGTTCCGAACCATGGCGCGGGACCATGTCGAGTTGGTCACTGGCGGCATCGCGCGGGTCACGGAAAACGCAGTGGTGAGCGACAACGGCCAGGCGCACGAACTGGACGTGCTGGTGGTCGCCACCGGTTTCGACGCGATCAATCTGCTGTCCTCGTTCAAGCTCTATGGCCGCGGCGGACGCTCGATCCGCGAGGCCTGGGACGAAAAGGGAGCCGAGGCCTTCATGGGAGTCGCGGCGCCCGGCTTTCCCAACCTGTTCATCCTGGCCGGTCCCAACACCGCGCTGGGCCATGGCGGCAGCGTCGTCGCCCTGCTGGAGACCCAGGTGCGCTATGTCATGGGCCTATTGCAGCAAGGACTGGACAAGGCCGGCGGACGCTTCGAGATTGAAGTCCGCAGGGACAGGCACGACGCCTATAACGCCCGCGTCCAGGCCGCCCACGACCGCATGATCTGGACCCACAAAGGCATGAGCAACTGGTATCGCAACGCGCATGGCAAGGTGGTGGCGCCCACCCCGTTCCGCAACGACGACTACTGGCACATGCTGCGCAAGACGGACATGGGCGACTACCACTACCGCCCGGCGTCTCGCGTGAATGAAGCCGAGCCGTCCGCATCCGACCGCGTCGAGATTGCCTGAATGCCCCAAGCGCAGAAGAAGCGTTGCCTGGTGCTGGGCTGCGGCGGCGTGACAGGGCTGGCCTGGGAGATCGGCATTCTGGCGGGCTTGGCGCGCCACGACGTCGACCTCTGCTGCGCGGACTTGTTCATCGGTTGCTCCGCCGGTTCCGTCGCCGGCGCGCAACTGGCGCTGGGCGTCCCGCCCATGCAGCTGCTGGCGACGCAGCTGTGCGGGACAGGCGCCGAACAATACCGTCCGTACTCGCAACAGGCGGCTGACGACAAGAACCGCGAGCTGTACGGCAAAGTGGGCGCTGACCTGGGGCAGGCGCGCCGGCGCATCGGCGCCTATGCGCGGCGCTCCGCCACGCCCACACTGGCAGAACGCCGCGCCATCATCGCCTCCCGTCTGGGCGCAAGCAACTGGCCCTCCCGTCCATTGCTGGTGGTCGCGGTCGACACGGCCACCGGCGAAGGGCGCAGTTTCAGCGCCGCCGACCAGGTCGATTTCATCGATGCCATCGCCGCCAGCTGCGCCGTGCCGGGCGCCTGGCCAGCCGTGCCCATCGGCGGCGCGACCTACATGGACGGCGGCATCCGTTCCATGACCAATGCCGATATGGCGGCCGGCTACCAGCAGGTCGTGGTGCTGGCGCCGCTGGGTTATCGGGAAGGAAATCCTGTCAGCGGCCATCTGCGGCGCGAACTGCAGACCCTGTGCGAGGCCGGCAGCCTGGTCCACGCCGTGCTGCCCGACGCGGCCAGCGTACAGGCCATCGGCGACAACGTGCTGGACCCTGCGCGGCGCGCCGACGCCGCCGAGGCCGGGCTGCGCCAGGCATCGGCGATCGCGCAAGCCCTGCGGCAAGCCTGGCGCTGATCCTGTCCCGCATTCCGCGCAGCGCTGTTCCCGTCAGAAAGCGGTCTGCTCACTTTCCTGAATGTGGCAGGTATCGACATACCGCCAGCACCCTAGACTCCCCGTTCAAGCCCGGCCGCCACGCGGCCTGGCCCCACCACGAACGCGGAGTGAACCATGAACGCATCACCGGCTGGCCTTAGACCCGCCGATTTCTTTTCCCCCACCGTCGCAGCCCTGATCTCGGTGCTGGTGAACTACGGTGGCACCTTCGTGCTGGTGTTCCAGGCGGCGGAGCTGGCCAGGCTGACGCCGGCCCAGACCGCGTCCTGGGTGTGGGCGGTTTCCATCGGCGTCGGCATCACCGGCGCGCTGCTGAGCTGGCGCTACAAGGCGCCCGTCATCACGGCCTGGTCCACGCCCGGCGTGGCGTTCCTGGCGACCGTGATGCCGTTCACGCCCTACGGCGAGGTCATCGGCGCCTACATCCTGTCGGCGCTGGGCTTCATCGTGCTCGGCCTGTCCGGCGCATTCGAGAAGCTGGTGCGCATGATTCCGGGCGGCATCGCCGCCGGCATGCTGGCCGGCATCCTGCTGCAATTCGGCGTCAATGCCTTCGGCGGGGCCAGCGCCGATCCGCTGCTGGTGATCGTGCTGGTCATCTCCTACGCCCTGCTCAAGCGCTACACCTCGCGCTTCGCGGTGGTCGGCATCCTGGTCATCGGCCTGGGGCTGCTCATCGCGCAAGGCCGCATCGACTTCTCGGCGGTCCACCTCAGTCTGGCCGCGCCGGTATTCGAGATGCCGCGGTTCTCGCTGCAGGCGCTGCTGGGCGTCGCCTTGCCGCTTTTCATCATCACGCTGACAGGGCAATACATGCCCGGCATGCTGGTGTTGCGCAACGACGGCTACCAGACCAGCGCGAATCCCATCCTCACCGTGACGGGCCTGGGCTCGCTCATCATGGCGCCCTTCGGCGCGCACGCCTTCAACGTCGCGGCGATCACCGCCGCGATCTGCACCGGCCGGGATGCGCATCCGGATCCGGCCAAGCGTTACCTCGCGGGCCTGGCCTGCGGCGTGTTCTACATCCTGGTGGGCACCTTCGGTGTCACGCTGGCGACCTTGTTCATGGTGCTGCCCAAGGCGTTCATCACCACGCTGGCCGGCCTTGCCCTGCTGGGCGCGATCGGCGGCAGCCTGGCCAATGCCATGGCCGACGCCCGCACCCGCGAAACCGCGCTCATCACCTTTCTGGCCACTGCCGCCAACGTCACGCTGCTGGGCGTGGGCGGCGCGTTCTGGGGCCTGGTCGCCGGCCTGACCGCGCACCTGCTGATCCATGGGGGCCAGCGAGCGCTGGCCGCCAATTCTTGACCTCCCGTCGCCACTTGCCAATCGAAACAGGAACCACCGTGACGAACACCGATCTTCCCGACAGCCTCGCGCTGCCTAGTGTCAACGCCCAGCCCCTGGCGCAGGCCGATCCCGGCATCTGGGGCGCCATCGACGCCGAACGGCGCCGGCAGAGACACTCGATAGAACTCATCGCCTCCGAGAACTTCGTCAGCCGTGCGGTGCTGGAAGTCCAGGGCTCCGTGCTGACGAACAAGTACGCCGAAGGCTACCCCGGCCGCCGCTATTACGGCGGCTGCGTCAACGCCGACGTGGCCGAGGAAATCGCAATCGAGCGCGCCACGCGTCTGTTCGGCGCGCGCTACGCCAACGTACAGCCCCACTCCGGCAGCCAAGCCAACCAGGCGGTCTACCTGGCGCTGCTGGCGCCCGGCGACAAGATCCTGGGCCTGGACCTGAAGGCGGGCGGACACCTGACCCATGGCTCCAAGGTCAACATGTCGGGACGCTGGCTGCAGGCGCTGAGCTACAGCGTCGATCCCGCCACGCACCGGGTGGACATGGACGAGGTCGAGCGCATCGCGCGCCAGGAAAGACCCAAGCTCATCATCGCCGGCGGCTCGGCCTACTCGCGCACGCTGGACTTCGCACGCTTTCGCGCCATTGCCGATGAGGTGGGCGCGATCTTCATGGCGGACATGGCCCATTTCGCCGGCCTGGCCGCGGCCGGGGCATATCCCTCGCCGGTGCCGCATGCGCACGTCACGACCACCACCACCCACAAGACCTTGCGCGGTCCGCGCGGCGGCATGATCCTGACCAACGACAGCGAGCTCGCCCGCAAGATCGATGCGGCCGTATTCCCGGGCCTGCAGGGCGGTCCGCTGATGCACATCATCGCCGCCAAGGCCGTGGCCCTGGGTGAAGCGCTGCAGCCCGCCTTCCGCACCTACGCCCACGCCGTGGTCGAGAATGCGCGCGTTCTGTGCCGCCGGCTGGCCGAAGGCGGCCTGTCCATCGTGTCTGGCGGCACGGACTGCCATCTGGGCGTGGTCGATCTGCGGCCCTGGGGGTTGGCCGGCAATACGGCGGAGCAAGCGCTGGAACAGGTTGGCATCACCTTGAACAAGAACGCCGTCCCCAACGATGCCGCCAAGCCTGCCGTCACCTCCGGCATACGCGTGGGCAGCGCCGCCTGCACGTCGCGCGGCATGGGGCCCGCCGAATTCCAGGAAATCGGCGACATGATCCTGGCCTTGCTGGGCGGCGTGCGCGCCGGGGCCGTCGACACCCGCACGGAAAGCGCCATCCGCGAAGGCGTGGCCGGGCTGGCCATGCGCTTCCCGCTGCCGTACTGAAGCGCCCTAGCGCTTCAACGCATTCGACAGCCGCAGCACCGCGGCTTCGATCTCGTAGGCCGTCAGCGAGGCATAGCCCAGCAGCCAGCCCTGCTGCTTGTGATCGCCCGCATAGAGCCGGCTCAGTCCGGGCAGCCGCAGGCCTGCGGCCTCGGCCTGGCGGATGGTCTGTTCCTCGGACCATCCGCGCTCGAGCAGGCATGGGATCTGCAACCCTCCGGGAGGCCTGTAGGCCTGCACGACGCCGCCGAGCTGCTTGCCCAGCGACTCCAGCAACACCTGCCGTCGTCCCGCGTACAGTTTTCGCATGGCTCGCACGTGCGAGTTGTAATGGCCGTCGTCCATGAAGCGCGCCAGCGTCAGCTGCAGGATCTGCGGCGTATGCCCGTCCATGATGCTGCGCGCTCGGGCAAAGGCATCGACCAGGCCGGGCGGCAGCGCCATGTATCCCATCCTGAGGCCCGGATACAGCGTCTTGCTGAACGTGCCCAGGTAGAGGGTGCGCTGGTGCATGTCCAGCCCCTGCACGCAGGCTGTAGGCAGGCCGTCGTAGTGGAATTCGCTGTCGTAGTCGTCCTCGATGATCCACTTGCCGTGTTCCGCCGCCCAGCCGATCAGATCCAGCCTGCGCTCAAGCGACAACGTCACGCCGGTGGGGTATTGGTGCGACGGCGTCACGTACACGCAGTTGGCGCCGCTGCGGTCCGCGCGCAGCAGGTCCATGCGTATGCCCTGCGCGTCGACGTCAATGGGCACGATGCGCGTTTCCGCGGATTCGAAGGCCTTGCGGGCGCCAAAGTAGCCGGGGTTTTCCATCAGGATGGGCTTGCCGGCGTCCGCCAGCAATTGCGCGCACAGGAACAGGGCCTGGCGGGTGCTGCTCAACACCAGCACCTGCTCGGGCAAGACCTTGGCCCCGCGCTCCAGGTTCAGGTAGGCGGCGATGGCGCGGCGCAAGGGCTCGGCGCCCTGCGGGTCGCCATGCAGTAGCACATGGCTGCGGTAGTCCTTCAGGACCTGGCGCTGCAGCCGTTCCCAGACGTCGGTGGGAAAGGTGCGGGTTTCCGGCAGGCCCGTGGCGAACGCCTTGATGACCTGCTGGTCCGCCACACCGCCGCTGTCCAGGATCATGCGCCCGCGCCGGCTCAGCCCCGCCCCTGCCGGTAGCGCGCCCAGCTTGCCATCCAACTTCGCACGCCTGCGCGCGGCGCCGCGCAGTTCGGTGCTCACGGTCTGCGACACGTAGCTGCCCGAGCCCTCGCGCCGCACGATGTAGCCGTCGCGATGCAACTGCACATAGGCGTTCTCCACAGTATCGCGCGCGACACCCAGCGATTTGGCCAATCCGCGGGTCGCGGGCAGCCTGAGGCCCGGCTCCAGCGCGCCGTCCAGGATCAGGGCGCGCAGCGCCCGCTGAATCCTCTGATGCAGCTCCAGGCGCTGGAGCTCTGCATCGTTCATGCGCATCTTCAGCGTATCCAGCTCGAAGGTCTTAGGCATGCGGTCTGCTCACAAGAAGAAAACTGGCCTGTCCGGGCCGGCCATTCTATCCGTAGACTCACCCCTTCGCCACGGCAACCGCGGGCGCAACCATGCAGGAGCCCGCGCCAGGCGCGGCAGGATCGGGAAACATGGCAAGGTCATACAACTTCAGCGCAGGTCCGGCGGCGCTGCCGCTGGAAGTGCTGCAGGAAGCGCACGAAGAGTTCTTCGATTTCGCGGGCACCGGCATGTCGGTGATGGAAATCAGCCACCGCTCGCGCGTGTTCATCGATATCGCGCGCCAGGCGGAATTGGACCTGCGGGCCATCCTGCAGATCCCCGACCGCTACAAGGTGCTGTTCCTGCAAGGCGGCGCTTCGCTGCAGTTCTCGCAGGTGCCGATGAACCTGCTGCGCGGCAAGGCGTCGGCGGACTATCTGCACACTGGACTCTGGTCCGGCAAGGCCATCGAGGCGGCGCGGCGCTACTGCAAGGTTCGCGTCGCGGCCAGCAGCGAGGCATCGGACTTCGACCGCATCCCCGCGCCCGGCGAATGGCGGCTTGACGCCGACGCGGCCTATCTGCACTACACGGAGAACGAGACGGTGCATGGCGTGCAGTTCCAGGCCGCGCCGGACGCATCCGTCCCGCTGGTGTGCGATGCCTGCTCCAGCCTGCTGTCCAAGCCGATTGACGTGTCCCGGCATGGTCTCATCTACGCCGCCGCACAGAAAAACATGGGGCCGGCGGGCGTCACGGTCGTGGTGGTGGACGAAGCCTTGCTGGACGGCGCGCTGCCCATTACGCCCGATGTGTTGAACTATGCGCACGCCGCGCGGGCGGACTCGATGCTCAACACGCCCGCCACCTTCTCCTGGTATCTGACCGGGCTGACGCTGCGTTGGATCCGCCGGACCGGCGGCATGGAACGCATCCATCAGGCCAACCAGGCCAAGGCCGGGCTGCTGTACCGCGCCATCGACGCCAGCGGCGGCTTCTACCTCAACAAGGTCCGGCCGGAATTCCGGTCCATCAACAACGTGCCGTTTTTCCTGGCCGATTCCGCCCTGGAGCCCCTGTTTCTGCGCCAGGCCGAGAGCGCCGGGCTGATGGGGTTGAAGGGACACTCCCACACCGGCGGCGTCCGAGCCAGTCTCTACAACGCGGTCGACCTGCCGGCGGCGGCCGCGCTGGCCGATTTCATGACGGACTTCCAGCGCACGCGAGGCTGAAGCCGGCGCGGCAGCCCTAAAAAAGACACGGGAAGACTGGCATGGATTTCAGGCAGCTCAGGCAGTTCGTGGTTCTGGCCACGGAATTGAACTATCGCAAGGCGGCCGCCCGGCTGCACATGACCCAGCCTCCGCTCAGCGTCGCCATCAAGCGGCTCGAAACCGAGATCGGCGCGGACCTCTTCGAGCGGGACCGCCTGGGCGTGCGCCTCACCGTCGCTGGCGGCGCCTTTCTGCGCGAAGCGAAGCGCCTGCTGGAAGGCGCCGACGCCGCACTGCAGGCCGCACGCGATGCGGCCGAAGGACGCATGGGTACGCTGCGGGTATGCGCGGTGCCCAGCGCCGCGTTGAACCTGCTGCCGCGCATCCTGCCCGAATTCGCACAGCGCTTTCCGCACATACGCCTGCGACTGACCAGCGGCAGCACCGTCGGCATCCTGGCGGGACTGCAGCGCGGCGAGCTGGACGCGGCATTCCTGGTGCCGCCCGCGTCCGGGGTGCCGGGCATCGCAATCACGGCCTTGCGGCGGGAGAGGCTGACGCTGGCCGTGCCTGCCGGCCATCGGATGGCGGGCCTGAATAGCGCCAGGCTCTCGGACCTGGCGGACGAAACGCTGGTGACCCTGGCGCACTCCGACAGCCCGGGATTCGCAGGAGAGATCGTCGCGGCCTGCCAGCGTGCGGGACTCCATCCCCGAGTTCTGCAAGAATCGTCCCACGCCCTCATCAGCCTGCCGCTCATCGCCGCGGGCCTGGGCGTCGCCATCGTCCCGGCGGCGCTGCGCCGGATCGCCATCGACAACGTGGCTTATGTGGACCTCATGGACGTGGCCGGCGCGCCCTTGACCTACGCCATGGCGCTGGCGGCGCCCGCCGAGTCCATGAATCCGGCGGTCCGCTGGTTCATCGACTTGGCCCACGAGGTGCTGGGTACGCAATCTGCCTGAGGCCCCCGTGGCTTACTGCGCCGGTCGCGAAAGAATGCCCGCCCACTTTTTCTGTTCGGCCACGACCCGCTGCTCGAACGCCGCCTGCGATCCATCCACGGGTTCGCTGCCGCGCGCGTAGATCTTGTCCTGCACAGACGGGCTTTTTGCCACCGCGGCGATGGCCGTGTTCAGGCGCGCAACCACATCGGCCGGCGTGCCTTTGGGAACGGCAATGCCCGACAGCGACCCGCCTTCCACGTCCTTGCCCAGCACCTCCTTGACCGTAGGAATGTCAGGCAGGTTGGCCAGGCGTCGCGACGAAGTCACCGCGTAGGGCCGAATCTGCTTGGCCTCGACGAATCCCACCGCGGTGACGGCGGAAACGGCCGTCAGATCCGTGTTGCGGCTCATCACCGCCGTCATGGACTCCGATCCGCTCTTGTAAGGCACATGCAGCATCCTCACGCCGGTCGCCTGTTGCAGCAGCTCCAGGACTTGATAGTTGTCGGAACCTTCACCCGCCGTGGAGAACGCGATCTTGTCGGCCTGGATCGACGCGGCCTTGATGATTTCCGGCAGCGACGCATACGGGCTGTCCGCGCCCACGGCCAGCACCGTGGGCGTATTGGCCAGCATGGCGACGTAGGTGAAGTCCTGTTTCGGATCGTAGGGCAGCTTCTTGTAGATCAGCGGATTGACCGCGACCATGCCGTTGGTGATCACCAGCAGCGTGTAGCCGTCGGCGGGCGACTTCGCCACCGCGCCCGCGGCGATGGAACCGCCCGCGCCGCCGCGGTTCTCCACCACCACCGGCTGGCCCAGTTCGCGCGTCAGCCCCTCGGCGAAGACCCGCGCCGTGGCGTCGGTCACGCCGCCCGCGCCGAACGGCACGATCAGGCGTATGGGCTGGTCGGGATATGGCCCCGCCCATGCCGCAGCCGGAAGCATTACACCCAACACAGCCGCCATGCAGCGGCGCAATCCCTTGTTCATCGCGTTATCTCCATTTTTTTGAGGATTTCAAGAAGCCGTCGTTCCAGGTCCGGGGCCAGCGGCGCCAGCGGCGCGCGCAGATGACCGCTGTCCAGGCCGCGCAAGCGCAGGCCTGCGGCCACCGTCCGCGGCAGGCCGTGGTCCATGAGAAAGTTCAAGAGATCGATCTGGCGGCCGAACCATTCGTCCGCGCCGCGCGCGTCGCCGGCCATGGCGCAGCGATACAGGTTCAGGGCGAATGACGCGCTGACGTTGGCCGACGCCGTGCACCAGCCCGCCGCCCCCTCCGCGAACCCGGTCCGCGCCATGCAATTCAGGCCGATGTACACCGCTGTCCGGTCCGGGCAGGCCGCGCGCAGCCGCGCGATCTTGGTCGGATCCGGACTGCTTTCCTTGATCATGGTGACGTTGGGCAGCTCGGCCAGCCGGGCCAGGAACTCCACGGGCAGGTCCATGCCCGTGGTGAACGGATTGTTGTAGACCATCACCGGTGTGGAGACCGATACGCAGACCTCGCGGTAGTAGGCGTGGATTTCGTCCTGGGTCAGCTTCCAGTAGGTGCTGGGCAATAGCTGCAAGGCTGCGGCGCCCGCGCGTTCGGCGTAGCGCGCGTGGCGCACCGTGCTGGCGGTACTCAGGCTGGACACGCCCGCGAGCACGGGCAGCCGCCCGCGCGCCGCCTGGATGACGGTGTCGATGACGGCCTCGCGCTCGCCGTCGTCCAGGTAAGGCAGGCAGCCGACGCTGCCCAGCGGCGCCAGCGCATGCACGCCCTCGCCGATCAGGCGCTCTACGTGCGCTTCCAAGAGCGCGTGGTCCACCCGCCCGCGTTCATCGCAAGGCGTCAGCAGGTAGCCGATGATTCCCTTCAAGTGCATCGCTCGTTCTCCATGTCGGCTTGCAGTCTAGGGAGGCCGCCCCGGCCGGTCCAATACCTATTTCCAGGGCGCCTGATAGCTCCCGCCCGCGCTGCCGCGCGGGCGAATCTTGTATCCAGTAATTCCCGCGCAAGGCCGATAGACTTTCCCGGCCACTCACCAAGGAGCAAGCCATGAGCAGCAATGACGTTCTCGACCACGCGCAGACCCACCACATGCCGGAGTACCGCAGGCCGGAGGACATGGAATGGGAAATGGGCCGGTTCAAGAACAAGACGAAGTTCCTCTTCCACACGCGGGCAGAACGCCCCACCGAACCCAACGCGGGATTTCTGCGCTATGAACCGGGCGCGGGCTTCCGTCTGCACAAGCATGACTTCGCCCAGGTCTGGTACGTGATCGAAGGGGAATTCAACATGGGCGGAAAGATGTACGGCCCCGGCACCGTGGTGTTCCATCCGGACCCGCACATCGAGGAGGCCCTCAGCACCGAGACGGGCGGCACCTTGTTCTTCGTCCAGTATCAGGGTCCCACGACCGGCGGCCGGCCGGTGTACGAAGGCCGCATGAACATCAAGGGCGAGCCGCCCGCGATCACCGCGCAGGATCTGGAGCACTGATACGCGGTTCCCCGGGCGGCAGCCAGGACTGGCAGCCGCCCACGGCAGGACTGTCAAGACCGGCCCGCCCACCAAGAAATAGAACATTCCAAGGAGACAACCCTCATGCACGCACGATTTCTGCGCGCCAGCCTCGCGTCGTTGACGTTTTCGCTTGCCGCTCAGGCTCAGGCCCAGGCCCAGGCAGTAGTCGACTGGCCCGAGCGCCCCATCACGCTGGTCGTGCCGTTCGGCGCCGGCGGCATCACCGACCTCACTGCCCGCACCGTGGCCAAACAGCTGCAGGCCGAGCTCGGCAAGCCGGTAGTCGTGGAGAACAAGCCCGGCGCCGGCGGCAACATCGCCGCCGACATCGTGGCCCGGGCCAAGCCCGACGGCTACACGTTGATGGTGATCACCAACGGCATGGTCGCGGTCAATCCGCTCATCCACAAGCAGCTGAACTACGACGCGCTCAAGGATTTTGCCTACGTCTCCATGATCGCCAATACACCGCTGGCCCTGGTCGTGCCCCAAAGCTCGCCGATCCAGGACCTGCCGGCGCTGGTGGCGCGGGCCCGCAGCCGGCCGGATGCCGTCTCCTTCGCCAGCGCCGGACAAGGCACCTCGATACACCAGGTATTCGCCCTGATGCAGCAGCAGACCGGCGCCACGCTCATGCACGTGCCCTACAAGAGCGGCGCGGAAGCCGCCACCGCCCTGCTTTCGGGGGTGGTGGACGTGACGGCGGTCGAGACCGTGGTGGTCGGGCCGTTCATCCAGTCCGGAAGGATGCGCGCGCTGGGCGTGACCTCGGCACAACGGGTGTCGAACCTGGCTGACGTGCCCGCGGCCCGCGAAGCCCTGGGCGGCGATTTCGATGTAGGCTCGATATCCGGACTGGTAGCCCCCGCCGCCACGCCGCAGAGCATCCTCGACAAGCTGGAACAGGCGATGCAGGCGGTGGCGCAAAGCGAGGGCATGGCGCAGCTCCATGCGCAAGGCAGCCAGCCCATGCCTGCGGGATCGCAGGTCTTTCTGGAGCGCATGCGCCAGGAACAGCAGAAGTGGCGCCTGGTATTCTCCGCGGAGCCCGGGAAGTAGCCCGCGGAGAATAGCCGCAGCCGTCAAGAACAGGGGAGTCGGGCCATGGATCGCATATATCCCGCCGCGGAAGAACTGGTGCAGCATCTGGTGGAGTCGATCTCCGCGAAGATCTTCAATGGCGCCTACGCGCCTGGGCAGAAGCTGCGGCAGGAGACCCTGGCCGAAGAATACGACGTCAGCCGCACGCCGGTGCGCGAAGCGTTCCGGCAGCTGGAGACCAAGGGCCTGATCGTACAGCAGCCGCGTTACGGCGCCACGGTGGTGGCGCCGACCCTCAAGGACATAGGCGCGAATTACTGGCTGCGTGGCGAACTGGAGGGCATGGCGGCCGAGCTGGCGGCGCGCTGGATATCCGACGCCGATCTGCAAAGACTGCAGGGCGCGCACGCCGAATGCGCCGAGGCGGTCGCCGCGCTGTATGCCGAGGTCAACGCCGGCGGCGCGGCCGCGCCGCGCCAGGCCGCCGCGCCCATGCGGCATTGGGTGGTCAAGAACCAGGAGTTCCATGCCCTGATCTTCCGCGCCGCCGGCAATCCGTCGCTGGAGCGCATCATCAAGGACCTGCACACGGACTACACCAAGAACATCCTCAACATGACCGTGCTGGGCATGTACGAGACCCGCATGAAGAAGAACGTCGAACATCATGCCACCATCGTCGAGGCGCTGACAGCGCGCGACACCGCAGCGTCGCGCGCAGCCATGCGCACGCATATCCATGAGTCCGGCGAGTTCGTGGTGGACTGGCTGCAAAAGCGTCCCGCAGGCCGCAAGCCGCCACGGTAGCTGCGCCCTCGATTCGGCCGAAAGCCACGTGCTACCATGCCGGCGGAAGGGCGCAACGCAGACGCCAGGGACACGGATCAGCCTGGCCACCCGCAAGCCGTGGAGCGCCTGCCGACCCGCACAGGAAGCGACACGGATTCGAGCATGAGCGAGACCAGGAACACGTCTAGATCCTCGATCGAGATTTCGGAAGAAATTCTGCGGCGGATCAGGAACGGGCAATACCTGCCCGGCGATGCCTTGAGCCAGTACGAGCTGGCGACCGAGTTCGAAACCAGCCGCACCCCCATCCGCGAAGCCTTGCGGTTTCTCGAAGCGCGGCGCGCCATCACGCTGACCAGTACCGGCCGCGCCGTGGTCACCGTGCCATCCATCCGCGCCATCCGCGAAGCCTTCCAGATCCGCGCCGAACTCGAAGGGCTGGCCGCGCAACTGGCGGTGGACTGGATCGACGACCATGACCTGGAACTGCTGGCGCAGCACCAAAAGCACTACGCCGATGCCCTGCGTTCGCGCGTGCGCAGCGAAAGCGGTTCCGACTGGCTGAAGTTCAACGCCAAATTCCACAGCCTGATCACCCAGGCCAGCCACAACGAACGTCTGCACGAGCTGGTCGCCGAGTTGCAGGGCAGCATCGTTTCCAACGTGCTGGGGTTCGCCTCGAGGATGCCGCCCCGCCTGATGGAAGAGAACATCAAGCAGCACGAGGACATCATCGCGGCGCTGACCCTGCGCAATGGCCCCGCCGCTCGCGAAGCGATGGCCACGCACATATCCCGGACGACCGAACTCGTCATCGAATGGATGGAGTCGCGGCGCTAGCCAGCTTTGCGCCGCTCGCGCCTTGCGGCTTCCCATAGGGACGCATCAACACGCCGCACGCCGCCGCGACCAATCCCAGTCCCGCCAGATACAGCACGATGAACCGCGGCGATCCTCCGCCCAGGGACAGCAGGTACGTCGCCACCAACGGCGCGGTGCCGCCGCCTATCGCCCCGCCTATCTGCACGGCCAGCGAGATGCCGGTATAGCGGACGTCCGGCGGGAACATGCTGGAAAAGAGGCTGGATTCCTGCGCATACATCGCGGCGTATACCAAGCCGAACGCCACCAGCATCGCGATGTTCGTGTGATAGGCCGTCTTCTCATCCAGCAGCGAGAAGAACGTCGCGCTGAACAGCGAGATTCCCAGCGCGCCGGCGATGAATATCGCCCGCTTGCTGATCCTGTCGCCCAGCAGCCCGAACAGCGGGATGGTGAACAAGGCCCCGACCGCTCCCCAAATGACACCCGTCAAGATGGTTTCACGCGGCAGTCCCAGCGTACCCACGGCATAGGTCAATGAGAACGTCGCCAGCGTATAGAACCAGGTCTTTTCGGAGATGCAGGCCACCAGCGCGGTCAACACGGGAACCTTGTGCTCTCGGAGCACCGTCTTCAAGGGCAGCGCGTCCTGTTTCGGCTGGGCCTGCGCCTGCTTGAATTCCGGCGATTCGCTGACCTTGGCCCGGATGTACCAACCGACCAGCAGCAGGAACACGCTTGCAAGGAATGGCAGCCGCCAGCCCCAGCTCAACATGTCCGCCTCCGGCAACCTGGAGACCGCGCCCATCGCCAGCGACGAGAGAATCAGGCCGGGCGCGACCCCGACCTGCGGCAGGCTGCCGAACAGGCCCTTCTTGCCTTCGGGCGCATGCTCCACCGCCATCAGCACGGCTCCGCCCCACTCGCCGCCCACCGCCAGGCCTTGCAGGAAACGGAAGAAGACCAGGGCCACCGCTCCCCAGTAGCCGATCGTCTCATAGCTGGGCGTAAGTCCGATCAGGATGGTGGGCACGCCCATCAGCATCAGGCTGATCATCAGCATCGACTTGCGGCCGACGCGGTCGCCGAAATGCCCGAAGACGATGCCGCCCAGCGGGCGCGCAATGAAACCGACGGCATAGGTGCCAAAGGCCGCCAGCGTCCCGCTGATGGGATCGATCGCGGGAAAGTAGATCTTGTTGAAAATCAGCGCAGCCGCAATGCCGTAAAGAAAGAAGTCATACCACTCGATGGTGGTCCCGATCATGCTGGACAGTCCCGCGGTCACGTAGTGCTTCTTCGAGCGCGAGGACGGCTGTTGTGAGATGGCGTTCATCCCGGTCTCCCTTATTTTTTTTTTTGCGCCCGACTACACGGCGGTGGTTTCTTCCGCCAGGCTCTTGCGCTCGCTGACGTTGAAGCGGCCTTCGTAGATCGCGCCCTGGCGGGTGTGCGGGCCGACGTACTGCACGTACAGGATCGTGCCGGCCTCGATGGTTTCCAGCTTGCTTTCGAAATGGGGATCCGGATGGAAGATCATCGAACCCTTGCCGTGGAGCTTGCCTTCGATGAGGAACTTGCCGTCCAGGATGTACCAGATCTGCGCGAAGTAATGGTTGTGCAGCGGGTGTCCCGATCCCTTTTCGTAGCGCACGATGCCGGCGTTCGGAATGGTCGGATCCTCCGCCGTCGGATGGAACATCATCTTCGCGAACTGGCCTTCGTAGCGCAGGTTGGTCCACTCGAGGTCGTCCTCGTGGCGGGCGCGCATGCCCTGATGGTCCTCGGTCAGCGGACCGCCGCGGCCGCCCTCGTTGATGATCTTCTTGCCTGTGATGGTGTCGATGCTGCTCATGTGCTGTCCGTCCTGAAGAAAGAAAAGTGACAACCACAAATGGGATCCCATTTGCATAAAACGGGATCCTATTGATCGCATGCCAAAGCGGCTACTGGGTTTAACCCTTAGATTCAGCGGGAGAGATGGCGAGCGGAAGAAACGCCGAGAGCCGCAGGCCGCGGCGGGTTGGAACGGGGCGCGGTGCGGCCCTTGCGCCTATGCAAGGCTACGGTTGCGAAGCGCCCTGGCCGCCGGCAGGCGCCAGGGCATGGGACGGACTCAGAGCTGGTCCAGCCACTGCTCCATCGCCTGGCGCGCGACGTGTTCAAGCTGCGGACCATAACGCCGCGCGTCCTCGCGGATGACCGCGGGATCGATCTGGCGCAGGCTCAGTTCGCAGGCATGGCCGATCAGCCAACGCTCGATCTGCGCGGAATCCGCCTCCAGGTGGAACTGCAGGCCCAGTATCCTGGGTCCCAGCGCGAACGCCTGGTTCGGAAAACCCGGCGTTTCGGCCAGGCGCGCCGCACCTTCGGGGATGGCGAACTGGTCCCCATGCCAATGCAGCACAGGCACGGACTCGACCGCGCTCAGCACGGAATCCTGCCCTTGCGGCGTAAGCGTCAACGGCGCATAGCCGATCTCGGCGCGGCCGGTGGACACCACGTCCGCGCCCAGCGCCGCCGCCATGAGTTGCGCGCCCAGACAGATGCCCAGGGTCGGTTTGTCCTGGCGCAGACGCTGCGCGATGGCGCGCAGCTCCTGCTCCAGGAAGGGATAGCGGCCGGTTTCATAGACGCCGATGGGGCCGCCCAGGATCACGACGAGGTCAGCGTTGGCCAGGGTGGCGGCGTCAATGGCGTCGACGCCGGCCTCCAGGTATCGCACGCTATAGCCGCGATCAGCCAGGACCGGCGCCAATATGCCCAGGTCTTCAAAGGAAACATGGCGGATCGCCAAAGCGCTGAGGCTCATTCCAGGGACTCCTATTGCGGGCTCGGATGGCGGTCCAGCCCGCCCAGCAAGCCTTCGGGGGTTGAGACGAACAGGTTTTCCGACGCCAGCAGCCGTATGCCTTGCGGCGTGCTTTCCAGCAGGCGCCGTTCGCCTTCGGCAACCTGCAAGCTGAGCTGATAGCCGTCCTTGGCCGGTAGGCGCGCCGCGATGTCGCGGCTGTCGTCCAGCGCGGACGCCGCAGTGGACTCGAAATGGCCGATCAGGCGGCCGTCGCGCTTGATGATGAGTCGGTACACCGGCATGCGCGCTACTCCTGGGAGCCGGACGCGCGCGATTCCGCGCCGTTGTCGGTCGGCCAGTAGTAGGAATCGGGCGTGTTGCGCGCGCCGAAGATGGCTTGACCGACGCGGACCACCGTGGCCCCTTCCTCGATGGCGATCTCGTAATCGCCCGACATGCCCATGGACAAATCATCCAGGCCGATGCCCGCCGGCGCGTCCTGGCGCAATTGGTCGCGCAGCGTGCGCAACAGCACGAAGCACTCGCGCACGCGCGCGGCTTCGGCCGAGAACAGCGCCAGGGTCATCAGGCCGCGCACCCGCAGCCCCGAGAATGCAGGCAGTTCGCGCAGGAAGGCCGCGGTCTCGTCCGGCTGCAACCCGTACTTGCTGGCTTCGCCCGAGGTGTTGACCTGCACGAACACGTCCAGCTGGCGGCCTTCCGCTTGCAGCCGGCGGTCCAGCGCTTCGGCGACCCGCAGGCTGTCGAGCGCCTGGAACTCGGCCGCATAGCGGGCCACGAGCTTGGCCTTGTTGGTCTGCAGGTGGCCGATGACAGACCATCGCAGATCGGTCAGGTCGGCCATGGCTTCCCATTTCCTCGACACTTCCTGCAGCTTGTTCTCGCCCAGATAGCGGCAGCCGGCCTCGTAGGCCAGCCGGATGCGCGCTTCCTCCACCGTCTTGCTCACGGGCAGCAGCCGCACCGTGGCCGGATCGCGCCCGGCGCGGCGCGCGGCATCGGCGATGCGTCCGTTGACCGTGGCCAGATTGCGGCGAAAGTCCTCGACCGACTGCGCCTGCGGCCAGCGGCCATGCTGGTCATGCTGTGTCTGGGTGTCCTTGTCTTGCCCAGGGTCTTGCTCGCTCATGCCTGAACCTCGCGGAGGAACAACGGCAGGCGTTTTCCATTACGCTTATGCCGTCTGAAGTTTTGTCATAGGTCAATATTATCACGCCGGCGCGAAGCGGGCTGATGCTACGCGTTGGCGGCCAGCCACTCGCGCGGTGAAACCCCCATCCGCTGCCGGAACGCCTTGGACAGGGACGAGGCGCTGGCAAATCCCAGTTCCGCCGCCACCAGCTTGACCGCGCGGCCAGACCGCATCATGGACGCCGCTAGGCTCAGGCGCCAGTCGGTCAGGTAGGCCGCAGGCGTGGCGCCGGTAGCGTCCTTGAAGGCTGCCGCAAAGGCGCTGCGCGACATGCCCGCCATCGCCGCCATCCTGGCCAGGGACCAGTCTTCATACGGCGAGCGGTGCAACGCCACCAGCGCCCTGGCCAGACGGGGATCCGACAGGCCCATCACCAGGCCGCTGGTCACGCCCACTTCCTCCGGATGGTCGAGTATCCACCGGAGCAGCTGGATCAGGACCACCTCGAACAGGCGGTCGGCCAACAGGCGCGAGCCGCAGCGCACGTGATCCGCCTCGGCGAACAGCAGGTCCAGCGCGGGCCGCAAGCCTTCGACCGCATCCAGCGGGATCCGCACCACGGACGGCAAGGACTGGACGATGGGATTGCGTTCGCCGCCGTCGAAATCCAACGCCGCGCAGGTGAAATCGGAACCGTCCCGCGGCGGGTTCACGAACTCGTGATGCACGGCGCGCGGGTAGAACAGCAGGGTCGGCTCGGCCAGGCGCAGGCGTGGCGTGGCGGTCTCGCCCGGCCGATGCCGTACCTCCATCTCGCCCCGGCGCAGCACGTGCAGAAAGCCGCGCCCCGGCACGGCTTCGAAGGCCTGGGTGCCGCATAGCGCACCGGTGTGGAACAGCGTGGCACGCACCCGGAAACGGTCCAGCAGCGCCGACAGCCGGTCAACCTGGAGAGGAAGAGGATCGCTCATATCTTGGACGAAATGACAATTTTTCAGGATTAAAAAACACCTTGCGTCCAGGCATTCTACGTACGATTTCTCCAGCCCGTCCGAAACCGGCGGCCTTTTTTTCATTTCCAGGAGTTACCGACATGTCCCGAGTCCCTCTTATCGATGCCAGCAGCGCCAGCGCGGACCGCAAGGCCCTGCTCACGCAGATCCACGGCGCCTTTGGCGCAACGCCGAACATGTTCAAGGCCGTGGCCAATTCGCCGGCGGCGCTGCAGAGCATGTGGGGCGCCTTCGGCGCGCTGGGCGGCGGCGTCATTCCCGCCAAGCTGGGCGAACAGATCGCGGTGGCGGTAGCCGACCGCAACGCTTGCGAATACTGCCTTGCGGCCCATACGGCCCTGGGCCGCAAGGCCGGCGCCAGCGCCGAAGAAATGGCGGCCGCGCAAGGCGGCGACGCCGCCGATCCCAAGACCGCCGCGGCGCTGCGCTTTGCGCTCAAGCTGGTGGAAGCGCGCGGGCAAGTAAGCGACGGCGACGTGCAGGCCGTGCGCGCGGCAGGCTACAGCGACCAGGAGATCGTCGAGATTCTGGCGCACGTCGCGCTCAACCTGTTCACCAACTACGTCAACGTGGCGTTTGCCGTGCCGGTGGATTTCCCGGCCGTGAAACTGCGCCGCGCCGCGTAGCAGGGCAACCGCGGCCGGCGGCGCGTGATTGCTACGCCGGCCGCCTCACTGGAGTCTTCTGATGCCACGATCCGACACCCACACCGACGCACTGCCCCCGCCCTTGCAAGCGGACGAATGGCTGAATGCGGATGGTCCCATCGACCTCGCCGCCCTGCGCGGCAAGGTCGTGCTGCTGCATGCGTTCCAGATGCTATGCCCCGGGTGCCTGTCGCATGGACTGCCGCAAGCCGAACGCGTGCACCGGATGTTCCGCGGCCAGGATGTCGCGGTCATCGGCCTGCATACCGTGTTCGAACACCACGACGTCATGGGTCCGGCCGCGTTGCGGGCCTTCAATCACGAGTACCGCTGGAGCTTTCCCATCGGCATCGACCGGCCAGCGGCGACGGGCGCCATCCCAATGACCATGCAAGCCTACGGCTTGCGCGGCACGCCCAGCCTGGTCCTGTTGGACCGCCAGGGACGCGTGCGCTTGCAGCACTTTGGCAGCATCGACGACCTGGCCCTGGGCGCGGCCATCGGCAGGCTGCTGGCGGAGAATGATGCTCCTGCGGAACATGCGGCCGCATCAGATGATCCCGCCCGCGGCGAGTGCAACGCGGAAAGCTGCCCCGCGCCGCGTCCGCAATAGGCGCCGCGGGCCCAGCCCGTGCGGCTATGGCTGGACCTGGGCGCGCAGCGCGCGCACCAGACAGGCCGCCTGCTCCTCGGTGCCCACGGAAATGCGCAGGTATTGCTCCACGCGCGGCCGCGGAAAATGGCGCACCAGTATTTTCGCGTCCCGCAGGCCGGCCGCGAGCGACCGCGCGTCGAAGCGCGGATGGCGGACGAACAGAAAGTTCGCCTGTGACGGCAAGACCTCGAAGCCCATCAGCCGCAAATGCGCGCAGAGCAACGTACGGGTGCCGATGATGGCCTGCCGCGTCTCCTCGAAATAGGCCCGGTCCTGAAACGCCGCTGCGGCGCCCGCCTGGGCCAGCCGCCCGAGCGGATAGGAATTGAAGCTGTTCTTCACCCGCTCCAGCGCGGCGATCAACGGCGCCTGTCCGATGGCGAACCCCACGCGCAGGCCGGCCAGCGCCCTGGACTTCGACAGCGTCTGAACCACCAGCAGGTTCGGATATTGCTCCACCAACGCAATGGCGGATTGCCCGCCGAAGTCCACATAGGCCTCGTCCACCAGCACCAGCCGGCGAGGCTGGATCTCCAGCAACCGCTGCACGCGATCCAGCGGCAGGCACTCTCCCGTGGGCGCGTTCGGGTTGGCGATCACAATGCCGGCTATGCCGGCATCCGCGGCGCCCAGCGCCGCGAATCCGTCCAGGTCCAACCTCAAGCGCTCGTCCACCGCGATCTGCGCACAGCGTATGCCGAACAGACGGCAATACACCTCATAAAAGCCGTAGGTCACGTCCGCCATCAGCAAGGGCTGGACACCGTGCTGGAAGAACGCGCAGAACGCCAGCGCCAGCACTTCGTCGGAACCGTTGCCGGCGAAGACTTGCTCCAGCGGCACTCCGTGGTACTGCGCGATGGCCGCGCGCAAATGCCCGGCTTGCGGGTCCGGATAGCGCTCCAGGCCATCGGCAGCCGCCGCGGCGATGGCCGCTATCGCGGCCGGTGACGGCGGATAGGGATTCTCGTTGGTGTTGAGCTTGATCCATCCGTTTCCCGGAGCCTGCTCTCCAGGCACATAGGGCGACAAGGTTTCAACGCGCGGGCTGTGTAGGGAAACCATGTTGTTGCGGCAGCGGCCTCTCGGTAAGCGATCGACGGGATTCTTACTGTGTATTTTGTCCTATGCCATACTACACTATGATTCAGGACAATAGCCGCCATCACGCACAGCCGCGAGTTTCATGTCGACCTCTCTTTCCCTGTTTGTCCACCGCATCGCGCCCAAGCGCTGGCTGACGCGTTGCGCCGGCCGGCTGGCCTCATGCCGCCAGCCATGGGTAGCCCAGCCGCTGATACGCGGCTACGCCAAGTGGTACGGCATCGATCTGAACGAAGCGCTGCACGCCGACCCGAAGGCCTATGCCAGCTTCAATGCCTTCTTCGCGCGCGCCCTGCGCCCGGGCGCGCGCAAGCTGGCCGATGCGGACTGGACCAGCCCCGCGGACGGCACCGTCAGCCAGTTCGGCCGCATCAGCCTGGGACAGCTGATCCAGGCCAAGCAGCGCCGATACAGCGCGGCTGCGCTGCTGGCCGATGCGGACCTGGCGCGCGCGTTGGGAGGCGGCTGGTTCACCACGATCTACCTGAGTCCGCGCGACTATCACCGGGTGCACATGCCCTGCGAGGGACGCCTGCTGGGCATGCGCCATGTGCCAGGGACGCTGTACTCCGTCCGGCCGGAGATCGTGCAGGGCATGGATGGCCTGCTGGCGCGCAATGAGCGGCTGGTTTGCTGGTTCGAGCATCCCCTCCATGGCGTCTACGCCATGGTGCTGGTGGGGGCCGCCATCGTCGGCAGCATCGCCACGGCCTGGCATGGCCAAGTGGCGCCGCATGGCCGGCGCATCCAGCAATGGGACTACGGCAGCCTGGCTCCCTTGCGTTTGCCGCAAGGCGCCGAGATGGGACATTTCCAGTTGGGGTCGACCGTGGTGGTGCTGATGCCGGGCAGCGCCTGGCGCTTCCATCCCGGCTGGAAGACAGGGCGCGCCGTCAGATTGGGACAAGCCATGGCCGACCGGCGTTGAGCCCGGCCGTGGCTAGAGCATGCTTTCCCGGATATCCCGCGCCAGCTTGCGGCACTGGCCGGGTTCGATCGCCGAGATGGTGATGCGCAGGCCCCTGACCGGCTCCTGGACCCCGAAGGCATCGCCGTGGCGCACCAGCCAGCCGCGATGGGCCAGAGCCAGCGCAACCGCCTGGTCGTCGGTATCCAGCGGCACCCACAGGTTCAAGCCGTCGCCGTCCGCGGCGCACGGCACGCCTTGCTCCAGCAAGGCGCTTTCCAGGGCCTTGCGCCGCTGCGCGTAATCCTTGCGGGCCTGGGCCATCTGCTTGGCCACCTCGGGCCGGCCCAGCGTGACCTCGACCATGTCCTGCAGCAGATGGCTGACCCAGCTGGTGCCGGAAGCCAGCCGCAGGCGCAACTGGCGCGACGTCGCCGCATCGCTGGCCACCATGGCCAAGCGCACATCGGGACCCAGCGTCTTGGAGAACGAGCGCACCAGCGCCCACCGCTGCGTGCCCGCAGGCAGCACCGAGTGGTATTCCTTGCCCGACAGCAAAGCGTAGTGGTCGTCCACGATGACCATGGCATGGGGATACTTGGCCAGCACCCGCGCCAGCGCCTTCGCCCGCTTTTCGCTCAGGCTGCAGCCCGTGGGGTTGTGGGCGCGCGGCGTCAGGATCACGGCCTGCGCGCCCTTGGCCAGCGCCGCTTCCAGCGCTGCCGCCTGCATGCCTTCGGCGTCGACCTGCACGCCCAGCGCCTGCAGGCCGGCGATGCGCAGCATGTTGATGCTGCTCAGGAAGCAGGGATTCTCGACCGCCACCTTATCCCCAGCCACCAGGTGCGAGCTGAGCAGCCGTTCAATGGCGTCCACCGCGCCGTGGGTCAGGTTGATCTCGAAAGGCGACGGGCAGTCTCGCGCGAACCAGGCGCGGGCATAGCTTTCCAGCCCCGCGTTGACTGTGGGTTCGCCATAGAGACGCGGCTGATAGGGCCGGATGGCGAGGGCGGCGCTCAGGTCCGGCAGCCAGGCCGGATTGGGATTGCCGCTGGCCAGGTCGGCCAACGGCGAGTCCGACAGCGCGCCCTCCTGTTCGCCCGGGCCGGACTGGTCGCGGATGATGGTGCCCAGGCGGCCTTGGGTCAGCGCGATGCCCGCCGTCACCAACCGCTTGTAGGCCGCGGCAACCGTATTACGGTTGATATCCAGTTCGACCGCCAGATCGCGCACCGGCGGCAACGCCTGGCCCGGCGGCAGCTGGCCCGATTGAGCCAGCCCGCGCACGCAATCGAAGATCTCAGCGGCGGTCTTTCCTTGTATTTTCATAGCGTCCTAAGACAATTCCGTTCCTGGCACGGACAGCGGCCGGGCCGCGTCAAGTCAATGGGGCCGACTCCCGGCCGGGCCAACTCCTGGCCGGGCCAACTCCCCGCGTAAGTTTGACATGGATTCCCGGTCCGCATAAAGCGTGCCTACCGCACGCAATCCACGTAATAGCGCAAGTTTCCGTCCGCGTCGCGCAGCTCCACGAAGCCATGGATGTCCGTGCCGAACCCGGGACACTCCCGGTTCAGCTCGCGCGAGAACTTCAGGTAATCGACGATGGTCCGGTTGAATGCCTCGCCCGGGATCAGCAAAGGTATGCCCGGGGGATAGGGTGTGATCAGACTGGTGGTGATGCGGCCTTGCAGATGGTCGATCTCCACCCTCTCGGTGCGCCGCTGGGCGATGCAGGCATAGGCATCGCAGGGCTTCATCGCGGGAGTGACGTCGGTCAGGTACATGTCCGTGGTCAGCCGGGCGATGTCATGCCTGGCATAGGTCGCATGAACATGCTGGCACAGATCGCGCAAGCCCATGTTCTCGTAGCGTGGATACTTGCGGCAGAACTCCGGCAGGATCCGCCACATGGGCTGGTTGCGCCCGTAGTCGTCCTTGAATTGCTGCAACGCCGTCAGGAGCGAACTCCAGCGGCCCTTGGTGATCCCTATCGTGAACATGATGAAGAAGCTGTACAGCCCGGTCTTCTCCACGATCACGCCATGCTCGGCCAGGAACTTGGTGACGATGGAGGCCGGAATGCCGCTGTCCGCGAAGTTGCCATCCAGGTCCAGCCCGGGCGTCACGATGGTGGACTTGATCGGATCCAGCATGTTGAAACCATCCGCCAGCGCGCCGAATCCGTGCCAGGACGAATCGCCATCGCCGCCGCGGATGATCCAGTCCTCGGGCGAGCCTATGCCCTCCGGCGCCAGCGTCTCCGGCCCCCAGACCTTGAACCACCAGTCGCCGTCGGCGAAATGCGTGCCGACCTCCTGCATCGCACGCCGGAAGTCCAAGGCCTCGGCGATGCTCTCCTCCACCAGCACCGTTCCGCCGGGCGGCTCCATCATGGCCGCCGCCACGTCGCAGCTGGCAATGATGGCGTACTGGGGACTGGTGCTGGTATGCATCAGATAGGCTTCGTTGAAAAGATGCCGGTCCAGCTGCCGCGTCAGGGAGTCCTGCGCCAGCACGTGGCTGGCCTGGCTGATCCCGGCCAGCAGCTTGTGCGTGGATTGCGTGGAGAAAACCAGTGATTCCCTGGGCCGCGCGCGCTGCTTGCCCATGCAGTGGTAGGCGCCATAGAACGGATGGAACACCGCATGCGGCATCCAGGCTTCGTCAAAGTGCAAGGCGTCCACGTAGCCATCCAGCGCCGCCTTGATCTCCTCGGTCTGGTAGATGATGCCGTCGTAGGTCGACTGCGTCAGCGCCATCACCCGCGGGCGGACCTCATCGGCGTCCAGGTGCTTGAGCAGCGGATGGGCGCGGATCTTCTCGCGGATCGCCTGGACGTCGAACTCGCTGCGCGGAATCGGACCGATGATGCCGAAATGGTTGCGGGTGGGACGCAGGAAGACGGGAATCGCCCCCGTCATGACGATGCTGTGCAGGATGGACTTGTGGCAGTTGCGGTCCACCAGCACCACGTCGCCCGGCGCCACCATGTGGTGCCACACGATCTTGTTGCTGGTGCTGGTCCCGTTCGTCACGAAATAGCAGTGGTCCGCATTGAAGATGCGCGCGGCATTGCGCTCGCTCGCGCCGATGGCGCCATTGTGGTCCAGCAGCTGCCCCAGTTCCTCCACCGCATTGCAGACGTCCGCGCGCAACATGTTCTCGCCGAAGAACTGATGGAACATCTGGCCCACCGGACTTTTCAGGAACGCCACGCCGCCCGAATGGCCCGGGCAGTGCCAGGAATAGGAACCGTCCTCGGCGTAGTCCAGCAACGCCTTCAGGAACGGCGGCTTGACGCCTTCCAGATAGGCCCGGGCCTCGCGGATCAAATGCCGCGCCACGAATTCCGGCGTGTCCTCGTACATATGGATCACGCCCTGCAGTTCGCGCAGGATGTCGTTCGGAATGTGCCGCGCGGTCTTGGTTTCGCCGTACACGTAGATCGGCACGTCGGCATTGCGCCGCCGCACTTCGCTGATGAACTCCCGCAACGCCAGCAGCGCAGGCGCAACCCCCTCTCCCTGGGCGAGTTCCTCGTCGTCGATGGACAGGATGAAAGCGCTGGCACGGCTCTGCTGCTGCGCGAACAGGCTGAGATCGCCGTAACTGGTCGTTCCCAGCACATCGAAGCCCTCGGCCTTGATGGCCTCGGCCAATACCCGGATGCTCAGGCCGGACGTGTTTTCCGAGCGGAAGTCCTCGTCGATGATGACGATGGGAAACTGGAACTGCATTGCTGTCCTCTGTCTATGGGTTGCCGCTTGCGCTTTAGTCTGTACTCGAACATAATTATATCTGTCCTAGGACAAAACAAACGGCGCGGTGGCAGAGTGGCTATGCAGCAGGATTGCAAATCCGCAGAGGTTGGTTCGATTCCAGCCCGCGCCTCCAGTTTTCCTGGCCGCGGGCGCGGCGCGCTAGGCCGCGTGATCGCGCAGATGCTCGCGCAACGCGTCAGCGAATGAAAGCGCGATGACCGAAGACGGCCAATGTTCGGGCCATACCAGACTGAGGTCGAACGAGGCGCCCGGCTCCAGCGGCCGCAGTTGATCCAGTCCGCCCGGAATGCGCGCGGCGGTCAGCCGGTCTACCAGCGCGATGCCCACGCCGCGCATCACCAGCTCCATCGCCACCGAGGTCCAGAACACCTGCACGCGCCGCCGCGCGTAGACCTTCTGCTGCTCCAGCAGCGCTTCCAGCCAGAAGCGGGTGTGGTCCAGGTTGTCGTAGATGATGAGATCGCGGCCTGCCAGTTGTTCCACGCGGATGGTGTCGAACTTTTCCAGAGGGTCGCCGGGAGGAATGGCGCAATATAGCTGCAGGCTCACCAGCGGCTCGGCCACGACGCCCGGATGCTGCCCCCCGTAGAAGCACACGCCCATATCCACCTGGCGCGCCGCCACCCATTCGACGATGCGCGCCGAACTGCGCGTCTGCAAAGCCACGGAAATATTCGGCCGGTCCGCCATGAAACTGGCGAGCACATCCGGCATGACGGTCAAGGACAGCAAGGGCAAGGACGCGACGGTCAGGTGGCCCTGCTTTTCGCTGCCCAGGTCCTTGATGAAGCTATCCAGCTGCGAAAGGCCAGAAAAAAGCCGGTCGACCTGGCCGTAAAGCGCCCGGCCTTCGGGCGTGGGCAGCAGACGCCCGCCCTTGCGCACGAACAGCGCCACGCCCACGCGGCGCTCCAGCTGGGCGATGTACTTGCTGGCCGCGGGCTGTGAAATCAGCAGCACCTGCGCCGCCCGCGACACCGAGCCTTCGCGCATCACCGCCCTGAAGATCTCTATCTCTCGCACGTTCATGCGCAGACTATAACTATTTAGCTATAGACATGGCAATTATTGGTATTAGGCAGTTATGTAGATTGTTCCTAGGATGAACGCTCGACTTTCATCCAGGACCCATCGTGTCGGAAAACTACGCACCCATGGAATTGCCGTTCGGCCCGGAAACCTATGCCGCGAACCTCTCGCTGCTGGCACGGGACATCCAGGCCCAGGGCCTGTCGGCGGCCATCCTGTTCGACCCTGAGAACATCTACTGGCTGACCGGCTACCGCTCCATCGGCTACTTCACCTTCCAGTGCCTGGTGGTCTCGGCCGACGGCGGCATTGCCATGGTCTCGCGCCAGGTCAACCACGCCGTGGCGACCGGCAACCGCAACATCGCGCGCTTTGTCGCCATCGATGACATCAGCGATCCGGTCGAGGTGCTGGCAAGCTATCTGAAGGACATCCTGCCCAGCGGCCGCGTCGGCCTGGAAACCGCCTCGGGCTACCTCAGCGTGGCCGCCTACAAGCAGCTGCAAGCCCGTCTGGGGGCACGCCTGGCCGACTGGCAAGGTCCGATGGAAGAGGCGCGCAAGATCAAGACCCCGGCGCAGCTGGGCTTCATGCGCCAGGCCGCGGACGCGGCGGTCGCCGGCATCGACGCGGCGGTGCGCGCGATCGCGGTCGGCGCCACCGAAAACGACCTCGCCGCCGCCATGCTGCACGGCGCCACCAAGGCCGGCAGCGAATACACCCGCGTGCCGCTGGTGGCCGTGGGCCGCGCCAGCGGCGTCTGCTTCACCACCTGGCAGCGCCGCGAGATCAAGCAGGGCGACCTGGTGTTCCTGGAGGCCGCGGCCAACATCAACCGCTATCACGCCATGATCTCGCGCAATTGCGTGGTGGGCCGCGCCTCCGAGCGGCAGCGCTTCCTCGCCGGCACCGTCATCGCCGCGCTGGACGCCGCCATCGACGCCATCCGACCCGGCGTCACCTCCGCCCAGGTGGACCAGGCCTGCCGCGCGGTCTTCGAACGGGCCGGGCTGGGGCAGTACTTCGATCACCGCACCGCCTACGGCATCGGCATCGGCTTTCCTCCCAACTGGGCCGAAGGCCGCTTCCTGGCGCTGCGTCCGGGCGACCCCACGGTGCTTGAGCCCGGCATGACCTTCCACCTGGTGCCGTCGCTGTTCATGCCCGAAGGCGGCTTCATGGCCAGCGAAAGCGTGGCCGTCTCCGAGGACGGCTGCGAGGTGCTCACCCGCTATCCGCGAGAGCTGATCGAAATCGACGCCTGACAACAAGACCGGCGCGCCAACAACATACAAGGGGAATTGCCGTGTTGAAGAACTGGATGTATCCAACCACCGCGGTCATGGGAGTGCTGCTTCTGTGGCATTTCGCGATACCGCTGTTCGGCCTGCCGGCCTACCTGCTGCCGCCGCCGCTGAGCGTGCTCGAACGGCTGTGGACGGACTGGGCATTCCTGGGCCATCACTCCTGGGTCACGTCCGTCGAAACCCTGGGCGGCTTTCTGCTGAGCATCGCCGTCGGCATACCGCTGGGCATCCTGCTGGTGTGGTCGCGCCCGCTGGAGCGCGCCATCATGCCGCTGCTGGTGGTGTCGCAGGCGTTTCCGAAGGTGGCGGTCGCGCCTCTGATCATCATCTGGTTCGGCCTGGGCCTGTTTCCCAAGATCCTGATCGCATTCTCGGTGGCCTTCTTCCCCATCGTGGTCAGCACGGTGGCGGGCATGCGTTCAGTGGACGCGGACCTCAACGATCTGGCCCGCTCGATGCTGGCGGGCGCCCTGCGGACCTTTCTGCGGATCCGGCTGCCCTATGCGCTGCCGCAGATCTTCTCCGGCCTGAAGGTCGCCATAGCCTTCGCCACGGTCGGCGCGGTGGTGGGGGAATGGGTAGGCGCCGAAAGCGGCCTGGGCTACGTGCTGCTGTCCGCCAATGCCAACCTCGACACCACGTTGCTGTTCGCCGTGCTGGTCGCGCTCATGCTCATCGGCCTGGTCTTCTACTACCTGGTCGAGTTTTCCGAACGCTTCCTCATTCCCTGGCACATCAGCGTGCGCAGCGACGCCCTGCCCTCTGTCTGACCCCGCCCTCCGGAGACACCACCATGAAATTCACCACCCGACTTGGCTGGACCCTGGCTTGCCTGCTGGCCGCAGGCGCGGCCAGCGCCCAGGAAAAACTGAGCCTGCGCCTGGACTACAGCATCTACGGCACGCACGCACCACTCTACTACGGCATAGAAAAAGGCCTCTACAAGGCCGAAGGCATAGACCTGAGCATCGGCGAAGGCAGCGGCTCCAGCAACACCGCGAAGCTGGTGGCGCAGGGCATCGATCCCGTCGGCTTCATGGACTACGGCACCATGCTCAAGGGCGTCGCCGCGGGCATGCCGCTGAAGGCCATCTTCGCCGTGCACCAGCGCTCGCCCATGGTCATCATCAGCCACGCGGACGCCCCGGTGCGCGCGCCCAAGGACCTGGAAGGCAAGGTGCTGGGCATGAGCGCATCCGAGTCGACGGCGCAGATGTTCCCGGTGCTGGCCGCCCTGAACGGCGTGGACCAGAAGAAGATCAATGTCATCGCCCCCGCCGTGGGCACCAAGACCGCCTTGTTCCTGCAACGCCGCGCGGACGCCATCACCGGCGTGACCTACTTCCATATCCCTCCGCTGGAAGCGCAGGGCGCAAAGGTGCATTACTTCTTCTACGCCGACTTTGGCGTCAACGCGCTGGAAGGCGGGCTGGCAGCCAATACCAAATGGCTGGAGGCCAATCCCGACACCGCGCGGCGCTTCCTGCGCGCCACGCGCAAGGCCTACGAGGCCGCCCAGGCCGATCCGGCCGCCTCGGTCGACGCCCTGGTACGCCAACGGCCGGAACAGGCGCGCAACCGCGATCAGCTGGTGCGCCAGCTGCAGCTCTCACTGCAGGCCGCAGGCACGCCCAACACCAAGGGACTGCCGTTCGGCGTCTCCGCGGAAAAGGACTGGCAGGTCATGGTCGATCAGTTCGTGCAATCGAACCAGATCGCGAGCCCGGTGCCGACCAGCACGCTCTACACCAACGACTACAACAGGGAATAGACATGGCACAGCACGCAGCCCTGGCGCTCGCTCCCGCAGCGGGCGCGCCCGATACCGCGATCGACATCCGCGGCATGGTCCAGCGCTTCGGTTCCTATGTCGCGGTCGACGGCATCGACCTTGCCATACCCGAAGGCCAGTTCCTCTCCGTGCTCGGCCCGTCCGGCTGCGGCAAGAGCACCTTGATGCGAGCGGTCGCCGGCCTGACGCCGCCCACTGCCGGCGAGATCCGCGTGCTGGGCGAGCGCGTGACCGAGCCGGGCGCCAACGTGGGGATCGTGTTCCAGCGTGCGGCGCTCCTGCCGTGGCGCGACGTCGTCGGGAACATCTCGCTGCAGCTGGAGATGCGCAAACTTCCGGCCGCGCGCCATGAGACCCGGCTGCGCGAACTGATCAAGCTGAGCGGACTGGAGGGCTTTGAAAAATGCCTGCCGCACCAGTTGTCCGGCGGCATGCAGCAACGCGTGGCGCTGTGCCGCGCGCTCATCCACGACCCCGACATCCTGCTGATGGACGAGCCCTTCGGCGCCCTGGACGCGATGACGCGCGAAGCCATGAACCTGGAGCTGCAGCGGGTATGGCTGGAAAGCAAGAAGACCGTCATGTTCATTACCCACAGCATCTCCGAAGCGGTGTTCCTGTCCGACCGCGTGGTGGTGATGAGCAAGCGGCCGGGCCGCGTGGCGCTGACCGTCGACATCGATCTGCCGCGCCCGCGCAACTACGCCATGGTCGGACACCCCAACTTCGTCAAGGCGGCCACCGTCATACGCGAGTGCTTCGACGCCGCGGGGATGACGGAATGAATCCCGTGCGCTACGACGCCGGCCCCTACCCCCGCGCGCGTCTCGCCTTTCTGTGCGTGGCCAACGCCGGCCTGACCGAGGGCGAGATGCACGCCATGGCGCCCGAGGGCGTGGGCCTGAGCTTTGCCCGCGTGGCCATGGCAACGGCCTGCACCGTGCAAAGCCTGGCCGGCATGGAAGACGGACTGCTTGAGGCCCTGGGCGGCCTGGCGCCGGGACGCCGCGATATCGATGTGGTCTGCTACAACTGCACCGCGGGCAGCTTCGTGATCGGCAACGACAAAGTGCGCGCGCTGCTCGCGCAGGCCCGCCCCGGCGCGGCCGTGGCCACGCTGCTGGACGGCGTCACGCAGGCGCTGGCCGCGGTCGGCGCGCGCCGCCTGGCGGTTGCCACCGCCTATGACGATGCCGTCAACCAACTGGAGCGCGCTTACTTCGAAAGCATCGGCCACGAAGTCGTCTCGCTACAGGGGCTGGCCCTGCCCGATGACGAGACCATGAACCGGGTTTCGCCTGACTATCTGTACGAATTCGCCTGCGCCGTGGATCGCCCCGATGCCGACGCCGTCTTCATCAGCTGCGGCGCGCTGCGCTCCACCGCCGTCATCGAGCGTCTGGAGGACAGGCTGGGCAAGCCCGTGATCGGCAGCAATCAGGCCAGCATGTGGCATTGCCTGCGGCTGGCGGGGATCCACGACCGGATGGACGGCTACGGCCGGCTGTTCCGGCAGCATTGAAAGCGGGACCTGTCATGGATGAAATCGATACCCGACTGATCGGCATCCTGCGGCGCGACGCGCGCACGCCGCTTTCCGTTTTGGCCAGCAAGGCCGGCGTGTCGCGCGGCACGGTCTCCAACCGTCTGCGCAAGCTGGAGGCGGACGGGGTCATCGCCGGCTACACGCTCAAGCTGCGTCCCGACTCCGATCAAGGCGGCCTGCGCGCCTGGATGGGCATTACCGTCGACGGCAACCAGACGCGCGCCGTGCTGGCCAGCCTGCTGGGCGAGCCGAGCGTAGAGCAGCTGCACGACACCAACGGCCGCTGGGACCTGCTGGCCGAAATACGCGCAGATTCCACCGCCGATCTGTCCAAGGTGCTGGAGCGCGTGCGCCTGATCAAGGGCATCGCGGCCACCGAAACCAGCATCCTGCTCGCGACGTACCGCTGAAGCCTGCGCGCTAGGCCGGCACCGGCTCGCCCCGCAGCCTGATCTGCGCGACAGTTCTTTCCCCGCGCTGCTCCAGCACGAACTGATGCCTGTCCGGATACCTCAGCGTCAGCCGCCGGCACAGGTTTCCCAGCCCGCCTCCGCCGCTGGCCAGATCGAAGGGCGCGTGCAGCCGGCCGGGGTTGTCCACTTCAATGAGCAGTTCATCGCCCTGCAGACGCGTGCGTATGCAGATCGGAAAATGCGCGTGTTCCGAACGCATGCCGTGCTTGATCGCGTTTTCCACCAGGCCCTGCAGCGTCATGCGCGGAACACTGATCCGTAGCGTGGCCGGATCGATCTGGCTGCGCAGTTCAAGCCGCTGGTCAAAGCGCAGCGCCTGTATGCGCACATAGGCTTCGGCGGCCTCGATCTCCTCCTCCAGTATGGACAGGCCGCGCCCGCGCCGGTCCAGCGAATAGCGCAGGTACTCGGCCAGGCTGCGGGTCATTTCCTCCGCGATGGCGGGACGTTCGGCGATCTCGGCCACGATGGTATTGAGCGAGTTGAACAGGAAGTGCGGCTCGATCTGCAGCTGCAGATGTTCGAGCTCCAGCCTCAAGGAGCGCGTCTCGGCCTTCATCTTGGACAGGCGCTCACTGCGCGCGTTCAGCTCGGCCGACACGCCGAAATAGATCAGCGTCCAGATGGAGAGCATGCCCATGTAGTAGAGAAAGCCCAGCCGGTACTGGTTGCCCGGCAACACTCGGATCGCGCCGGGCAAAAACAGGCTATGGATGCCGTAGGCGATCGAGGCCAGCAAGGCCGAGGCGGTCAGGCAGAACAACACCGCGCAAACCAGCACCAGCAAGGGAGGATCGCCTTTTCCCGCACGGCGGCCATGCAGCACGGCCGCCCCGCTGGTCAGGACGAAGGCCAGCGGCTCCAGCGCCACGGTAAGCCAAAAGGCCGCGGTGGCATTGCCGAACACCGCCAGCCGGATGAAGAAACCCACGATCGCAAGAAAGAGCCAACCCAGCGTCTGCGCCCGCCAGAAGCCAAGCGAGGACTCCCCTGGGCTCAAGCCCTGGCCGATCGATGCGAACTTCATGGATGCGCTCCCCGGACGGGCAAAGGGTTCTCTGGAAACTGCATAGGCCTTATATTTACCCGCGTGCCAGACCGAACGACTATACCCGCCACACCATGGCGCCAGGGAGGAAAATGCTGCGTGTGCTTGTCATCGACGATGAAGCCCCGGCGCGGCGCTACCTGCGCCGGCTGCTGGAAGCCTCGGCCGACGTCCATGTCGCGGGCGAAGCCGAAAGCCTGGAACAGGCGCGAGCGCTGATCCGCGAGCATCGTCCTGATGCCCTGTTCCTGGACATCGAACTGACTGCCGCCACCGGCTTCGATCTGCTGGACCAGCTGGACGCTCCGCCCGCCGTCGTCTTCGTCACCGCGCACAGCGACTACGCCGCCCGCGCCTTCGACGTCCAGGCCGTCGACTACCTGCTCAAGCCCGTGCGGCCGGGCCGGCTCGAACAGGCGTTGGCGCGGCTGCGCCCGCGCGCTGGCGGCCACCTGACGCTGCGGACGCGCAACGGCACCAAGCTCATCAAGATCCATGAACTGACCATGGCGCAGGCGCAAGGCGACTACGTGATGCTTTGCAGCGCCGCGCACGCCAACGAGCTGATGCACATCACCTTCAAGCGCCTGGCGGCCCAACTGCCCAGTCCGCCCTTCTGCGCCTTGTCTCGCTCGGTGATCATGAATCTGGAACATGTCTCCCATCTTTCGCAGCTTCCCGGCGCGCAGACCGAGGTCGCGTTCAACAACGGCGTTGCCCCCGTCGTGCTGGGACGGGTCGCGTCGCAGCGCCTGCGGCGCGCGGTGGCGCAGCGCTGACGCGACGGGCCAGCCCCGGGATAAGACCGCTGCAGCATCGGTTCGGGCCGGAAATGTGCCGATTGTCATCAACCGGCCCCGAGACATCACGCAGTTTTCGACGAAACGGGGATTTTCCTCGACCAAACATCGTCCAGGAAGACGGCGTCAATAGCCCATGGGGTAGCCGTCCTTGCGATGATCCGACGCGGCCAGATAGCCTCCCTGTTCCAGCCGATAGGCCATCTGCGCGCTGCCGAACTCCAGATCGAAGCGCGGCGCCACGTCGACCCTGTGGCCGCATGCGCGCAGATGCTCGATAGCTTCAGGCGGGCAGTTCCATTCCACCGCCACGCCCACGTTGTCATCCTTGATGCGCCAACGCGGCGCATCGCTGGCTGCCTGCGGATTCAGGCCGAAGTCGGCCAGCCGGCTGGTCACTTGAAGATGGCCCTGCGCCTGCATGGAGCCGCCCATGACGCCAAAGCTCATCAAAGGCTGTCCGCCTTTCATCAGGAAGCCGGGAATAATGGTGTGGAACGGCCGCTTGCCTGGCGCCACCACATTGGGATGCCCCGCCTTCGTCGAAAAGCCCCAGCCCCGGTTCTGCATGGCAATACCCGTTCCCGGCACCACCACGCCGGAACCGAATCCCTTGAAGTTGGATTGAATGAACGACACCATGGTGCCGTGCCGGTCTGCCGCCGTCAGATACACCGTTCCACCGCTATGCGGATTGCCGGCCCGGGGTTCGCCCGCCCGGTCCGGATCGATGAGTTTCGCCCGTTCCGCCAGATAGGCGGGATCCAGCAGCTGCGCACTCGACACCTGCATATGGGCCGGATCGCCCACGTGTTCGTACAGGTCCGCGAACGCCAGGCGCATGGCTTCGATCTGCAGGTGCAACGCACGGCCGCTGTCGCGCCCGCAGCCCGCCAGGTCGAAACGTTCCAGCATGCCCAAGGCCATCAATGCGCCGATGCCCTGGCCGTTGGGACCGATCTCGTAGAGTTCCAGGTCGCGGTAGCGCATGCCTATCGGCTCCACCCAGTCGGCCGTATGGCCGGCCATGTCGGCCTCGGTGATATAGCCGCCCGTGTTGCGCGCGTGGGCGGCAATCGCCGCGGCCAGCTCGCCGCGGTAGAAGCTCTCGCCCTTGCTGCGGGCGATGCTCTCCAGCGTGGCGGCCTGGCCGGGGCTGCGGAAGCGCTCTCCGGGCAAGGGCGCGCGGCCCCCGGGCGCAAAGGACTCGGCAAAGCCCGGCTGCCCGCTCAGGCGCGGCACCTGCTTCTGCCACTGGCGATGCACCGTGGGCGAAACCAGGTAGCCGTCCCGCGCGTAGCGTATGGCGGGCTCGAACAAATCCTCGAACGGCAGCGAACCGAATTTCTCCCAGATCGCGCGCCAACCCGACACGACACCGGGTACCGTCACGCTGCCCCAGCCTATCGGGTCCATGCCATCCAGATGCGCGAACCTGGCCGTCTCCCAGGCGGCCGGCGCGCGCCCCGACGCATTCAGCCCATGCAGGCGCCCGCCATGCCAGACGATGGCGAACATGTCGCCGCCGATCCCGTTCATGCACGGCTCCACGACGGTCAGCGCGATGGCCGTGGCCAGCGCCGCGTCGATCGCGTTGCCGCCCCTTGCGTACATCTGCAGGCCGGCAGCGCTGGCCAGCGGCTGCGACGTGCTGACCACGTTGTCCGCGAGCAAAGGCATGCGTTGCGATGCGTAGGGCAGCTGCCAGAAGGGATCGTTCGGAATGGGCATGGGAGTCGGGTCGGAAGTTTGGGACCAGCCGCCCGCGGGCGGCCAGGAAGAAAGCCGGGGCGGCCGCTACTTGCCTGCGGTAATGTTCAAGGCCTTGACCTTGTCGCGCCAGAACGCCTGCTGGTCCAGGATGAACTTGGGCAGAGTCTGGGCCGGAATCTCGCTGATCTGGAAGCCCTGCGCCTCGATGGCCTTGCGGAATCCTGCATCGCCCTGCGCCTTGGACAGCGCGCGGGCCACAATGTCCAGGCGGTCCTTGGGCGTTCCCTTGGGCGCCATCAACGCGAACAGGTTCTCTGCCTCCAGGCCCTGTACGCCCAGTTCCTTGAGCGTGGGCACGTCCGGCATGACCGGCAGACGTTTGGCGGAGGCCACGCCCAGCACGTCGATGCGGCCGCCCTGCTTATGCGGCAGCGAGCTGGTCACGCTATCGAACATGAAGACCGACGCGCCCGAGATCACTTCGGGCAAGGCCTGGCTGCTGCCCTTGTACGGGATCTGCAACGCGTCCACGCCCGCCTGCTCCTTGAAGATCTCGCCCTCCAGGTTGGACAGGGTGCCCGCGCCCATCGACGCGTAGTTGTACTTGCCCGGCGCCGCCTTCAGATAGGCCACCAGGCTGGCATAGTCCTTGATGCCCAGCGTCGCCGGCGTGACCAGGATGTGCGGGGCGCTGGCTATCGCGCCCACCGCATCGAAGTCGCCGTCCAGCGACACCTGCTGCTTGCCGTTGAGCGCTTCGTAAATGGAGTTGGACATCACCGACGAGATGTACAGCGTGTAGCCGTCGGCTTCGGAACGCGCAGCGGCCTGCATGCCGATCAAGCCGCCCGCGCCGGGGCGGTTCAACACCACCACAGATTGGCCCAGCGAGTCGCCCAGCTTCTGGCTGAGTTCGCGAGCGAGCACGTCGGTCGCGCCGCCCGGTGGAAACGACAGGATCAGCTGGAGCGAGCGCTGCGGAAAATCGGCCGCCCCCGCCCCGGTAGCCGCCGATAACGCCAGCGCGGCAAAGGCGCGCTTCAGAATGCCGAGTCCCTGCGGGCGCGCGGCGGCGCGGCCCGATTTGCATACAACACTAGCCATGCGATTCCCCTTGGTTGAAGAGCCGTCGGCCGGGTCTGTTGCCCATGTGTCCTGGCGGCCCTGACCGGCCCATTCTAGGAATTGCCTTTGCGGCAATCAATATCAATAATTAGCACGCCAATTGCCATTTTGAGAATCAATATGCTCAGCACCGCGCACCGCTATTTCCTGGAAGTCGTACGCGCAGGCAGCATCAAGGACGCCGCGGCCACCCTCCACGTGGCGCCTTCGGCAATCAGCCGGCAAGTCGCCAAACTGGAGGATGACTGCGGCGCGGCGCTGTTCGAACGCCGGCCTCACGGCATGGAGCTGACCCGCGCCGGCGAAATGCTGGCCGACTATGCACGCCGCGTCGCCATGGATGCCGAGCACGTGCTGCGCGATATCCGCAGCCTGCGTCACGCGGAGCTGACCACCATCCGCATAGGCTCCAACGAAGCCGTGGCGCGCAACGTGCTGCCGCCCATCCTGGGCGCGTACCGCGCCCTGCATCCCGATGTGGCGTTCCAGGTACACATCGCTTCGCCCGGCGTCGTGACGCAACGCCTGCGCGACAACAGCATCGACGTGGGCCTGGCCTTCAGCCTGAACGCGGGCAACGGCATCGCCGTGCGCTACGAAATCGTCTCGCCCGTTCGCGCCATCATGGTCCCGGGCCATCCTCTTGCCAAACGCGCCAGCGTGTCCCTGGACGACCTGCGCCGCTACCCGATCGCGCTGACCGACTCCGGCACCACCGTGCGCCTGTTGTTCGACAGCTCGGCGGCAGGCAACGACGGGCCGCCTTTCGACATCGCCTATTCGAGCAACTCGTCATCGGTCATCCGCGCCATCGTCGAGGCCGGCCATGCTGTCACGCTGGCCGGCGAGATCACACTCGCCGAGCCGCTGCGCAGCGGCGCGCTGGTGGCCGTGTCCTTGCAGCAAGCCGTCTTCGCCGAACGCACGCTGCAGGTGCAGACCGCCAGCCACGCCCGCTTGCCCGAGGCGACGGCCGCCTTCATCGAGCACCTGATCGAAGCGCTATCCGCGGGCGCCCGTTCACGCGATTCTTGACTTGCCGCAGGCTTGCCGCAAAACTGAAGTTCTACACGCGCCCAGGCTTGGCCAAGCGCGGAAGGCCCCGATTCAATGGTCAGAGTGAATGATTGAAGGAGCTCCGCATTGACCACTGCCGCGATGCCCAGACTGAAGCTGCGCCGCCTTGTCACCGTGCTGGCGCTCGCGAGCGGACTCATCGCCTTCGTCAACACGCTGTACGCGGCCTACCTGGTGCAGCGCGAGCAGCTGATCGCCAACACCCTCGAGGCCAACCGGGCCTACGCGATCAAGCTGGCGGAAGTCACCGACATCTACATCGAATCCATACAGCGGCAATTGCTCCTGTCCGCCGAGCGGGCGCCTGGCCTGCTGGGTTCGAAACCCGCCATGGAAGACGAGCTCGCGCGCCTGGTGCAGCAGACGGACGGCGTCATGACGGCCGCCATCGCAGACAGTAGCGGCACCATCCTCGCCACCGCTCCCGCCGACGCGGGCTTCGAAGGCAGGACGCTGGTACGCCAGCAACTGACCACAGGCGCCCAACATCTGAAGGGCCACATATCGACGCCCTACGTGGGCATGGAGGGCCGGCTGATACTGGCGTTCTCCGAACCTTTCCGTGATGCCAAGGGCAACCATGCCGGCACCATCCTCGCGGCCATCCACCTTCGGCAGGGCAACGAGTTCGACAAACTCGTGGGCGAGCACTTCTACCGCGACGGCTCCTACCTGTATGTCGTCGATGGCGACGGCACCATCATCTACCACAAGGACAAGGATCGCATCGGCACCAGCGAAAGAAGCAATGCCGTGGTCGAAGCCGTGCTGCGGGGCGAGACCGGTGCGATGCCCGTGGTCAACACCCGCGGCGCGCACCTGTTGGCCGGCTACGCCGCGCTCAAGAACGCCGGCTGGGGTGTCGTGGCGCAACGCCCGCTGGACGAAACGCTGCGCCCGCTGCAAAGCCTGACCAGCAGGATCGTGCTCTACGCCTTGCCGGTGGGGCTGATCATGTTCCTGGCCATCTACCTGCTCGGCCGCTGGATCTCGCGGCCGCTGGAGGAGCTGGCCCAGGTCATCGAACGGGATCAGCCCGGCGCGTCGGCTGGCGACCTGCACCGGATCAAGGGCTGGTACTACGAGGCGGCCCGCCTCCGGAACGCCGTGACGATGAGCCAAAGCTCCCAGACCCGGCGGCTCGATAAGCTGAACACGGACACCATCACCGATCCGATGACGGGCCTCTTCAACCGCAGGGGCCTGGCGCTGCAGATCGCCACGCTGCGCCAGACCCGGCAGCCTTTCGCGGCGCTCGCGCTAGACCTGGACCACTTCAAGCGCGTGAACGACACCTACGGCCACGCGGCCGGCGATCAGGTGCTGATCGCGCTGGCCGCCATCCTCAAGACCTGTGTGCGGGCAGAAGACGCGCCGTGTCGCGTCGGTGGCGAAGAGTTCCTGATCCTGATGCCCAACGCCTCGCGCGACACGGCGGAAAGGGTGGCCGGACGCATCCGGGCGGCGACGGCGGACCACACCATGCCGCAGGCGGTGGGACATGTCACGGTGTCCATCGGCATCGCGCTGTGGCCATCGGATGATGCCGACATCGACAAGGTCATGGCAAAGGCCGATGAGGCCTTGTACCGGGCGAAGCATGCGGGACGGAATCGCGTGGCGGTCTGGTCGGCCGCGTAAATCACGGAACAAGCGAATCAGGCGCTAAAAGCGCCGTGCCGGGCATACCGCAGCGGCAAGGAGACGTCTGGCCCGCGCCGGCGCGCCCCTAGGGAAAACACTCATCAAAAAAACAAAAATGAATAATGACTCATCGTTCATTTTTTGCCAGAATGAGTCAACCGCCTAACGGCTAGCCGCAACGCAGCGCGTGCGCCGGCTATTCCAGGCGCCCCCCCAAGCAAGAGACACCTGGCGTCTCCTGCTACTCCAAACGAGGTCTAGATGAACTTTGCTGAGTACAAGAGCTTGACGTTCGAACGCCGCAAGCGCGTCCTGGAAATCACGATGAACCGGCCCGAGAAGCTCAATGCGGTCGACGAGGCCATGCACGAAGAACTGGCCCGGGTCTTCGTCGATGTTTCCGCCGACCCGGAATGTGACGTCGTGATCCTGACGGGAGCGGGCCGGGCCTTTTCTTCTGGCGGCGATATGGCCTGGCTGCAGAAAATGATCGACCAGCCCGGCGCATTCGAAAAGACGGCCCGCGAAGGCAAGCAGATCGTGTTCTCGTTGCTGGATTGCGAAAAGCCCGTCATCGCGAAAGTGAATGGGCACGCGGCAGGACTTGGAGCCACGCTCGCGCTGTTCTGCGACGTGATCTTCGCCTCGGACGCCGCGAAGATCGGCGATCCGCACGTCAGTGTCGGCTACGTGGCCGGCGACGGCGGCGCCGTGATCTGGCCGCAGCTGATCGGCTATGCGCGCGCCAAGGAATACCTGATGACGGGCGACCTGATGACAGCGACCGAAGCGGCGCGTATCGGCCTGATCAATCACGTGGTGCCCGCGGCGGACCTGGAGCAACGCGTCGAACAGTTCGCCGACAGGCTGGCGGCGGGAGCGACCAAGGCCATCCGATGGACCAAGATGTCCGCAAACATCGGACTGAAGCAACTGGCGCACACGATCTTGGACGCCTCCTTGGCCTACGAGGCGCTCTCCAGTGCCACCCAGGACCATCAAGAAGCTGTAAACGCCTTCCGCGAGAAGCGCATCCCGGTCTTCTCTGGAAAGTAGAGAACCACTGATGAACTTCACGGAACCCGACCACATCCGGCAGTTGCGCGATACGCTCGAGCGGTTCGTCGAGAAGGAAATGCCGCGCGGCGCCGCCGCCGACTGGGACAAGCGCAACCACTTCCCGCGCGAGGTCTTCGACAAACTCGCGCGCCTCGGCGTCATGGGACTCACCGTACCCGAAGCGTATGGCGGCGCGGGCCGCGACATCCTCGCCACCATGGTTGTCATCGAAGAACTGTCCAGGCGCAGCCTGGCGGTATCGGTGCCCTACATCATGAGCGCCTGCTATGCGGGCATGAATCTGGTCGAATGCGCCACCGAGGCGCAGAAGACCGAACTTCTGCCCAAGGTCGTGGACGGTACCCTCGTCTTTGCCTACGGCTGGACGGAACCGGATGCCGGCGCCGACCTGGCCAGCGTCAAGACCCGCGCCGAACGTGTGGGGGACTCCGTGCGGATCAACGGCGCCAAGCGCTTCTGCTCGGGCGCGGCGATATCGGACTACATCTACGCGCTGGTGCGCTCCGGCAACGAGGGCGAGCGCTACAAGAATCTGTCCATGATCATGATCCCGCCCGACACCAAAGGCGTGACGATCACGCCCATCGAAGGGTTGGGCATGAAAGGAGCCGCGACCACGGACGTGATCTTCGAGGACGTGGAGGTGCCATTCGAGAATGTGATGGGCGGCGAGGCCGGCTGGAATAACGGCTGGCAGATGATCGTGGGTTCGGGACTGGACGTGGAAAAACTCGAAGTCGCCGCCATCGGCATCGGCGTCGCCCGGGCCGCGCTCGACGATGCATGGGCCTACGCGGGCGAACGCCAGCAATTCGGCAAGACCATCAACCACTACCAGTCCATTCAGCACAAGCTGGCCGACATGAAGACGCAACTGCACGCCGCGCGCCTCGTGCTCTACCACGCAGCCTGGATGGCCAACGAACACCAGCGCTGCGGGGTCGAAACATCCATGGCGAAGCTCTTTGCCACGGAAACCGCCCGCTCGGTCGCGCTGGAATGCCAGACCATCTTCGGCGCCTATGGCTACGTCAAGGATTTCGACGCGGAGCGCTACGTCCGGGACGCCCTGCTGCTGCCCATCATCGGCGGCTCCTCCGCGGTCCAGCGCAACAACATCTACAAGTGGTCCGGAGCCAATGCCTGACATGCCCTCAATTGACCTGACCGGGAAGAATGTGTTGGTAACCGGCGGCTCCAGCGGCATCGGAGCGGCGGTGGTCGATCTGTTCCTGGAACTCGGCGCGCAAGTGAGTTCGGCCGACCTCCAGCCGCTCGACGCCGTGGAACGGGACACCGTTACCCGGCTCCAGGCGGACGTCTGCGTGGAACAAGACTGCCTGCGCGCCACGGCGGAAGCCATGACCGCCATGGGAGCCATCGACGTGCTCGTGAATTGCGCCGGCATACCCGACACCTACACCCCGACCCTGGAGCAAAGCACGCAATCCTGGCAGCGGATCGTGGATGTAGACCTGACCGGCACCTACCTCATGTGCAAGGCCGTGGGCGCACACATGGCGCAACGCCGCTCTGGATCGATGATCAACATCTCGTCCATCGTCGGCCTGGGCGGCTTTCCCCGCCGCAACGCCTATGGCGCGTCCAAGGCTGGCGTAATCATGCTTACCAGATCGCTGGCCAGCGAGTGGGGCAGCCTGGGCATCCGCGTGAACTGCATCGCTCCCGGCTATATCCGCACGCCCTTGGTCGAGACCCTGATACGCGAAAACAAGGTGAACACCGGACAGATAGAACGGCGGACACCGCTGGCCCGCCTCGGCCATCCCAGGGAGATCGCGCATGCCGCGGCGTACCTGTCCTCGGAATGGTCATCCTTCATCACGGGGGCAACCCTGCCGGTGGATGGCGGCTGGTCCGCGTTTGGAGGCGCGGGCGACATCGGCATCGCATGACATAGGCCTGATTGATCTGAAGTTCCCTGGGGCGAGCCCCGCACAACAAAGCAGAACAATACAGAACAAAGCAAAGGAGACATGAACATGGATCGCAGAAACGTCCTCAAGATGCTGGGCGCCCTGGGCGGCGCAAGCGCAGCCGGCGCCGGCAGCCTGTGGAGCCGCACCGCATTCGCGCAAGCTAATTCGTCTATCAAGCTGGGCTTCATTTCATCGCTCTCCGGCGCCCAGGCGCCACTCGGGCAGCCCATGCTTCTGGGCGCGCAGATCGCCATTGACCAGGTCAACCAGGCGGGCGGCGTTCTCGGCAGGAAACTGGAGCTGGTCATCCGGGACGACAAGGCCAAACCGGCCGAGGCGACCGTCGCCGCGCGCGAGTTGGCGGGTTCCGGCGTGAACATGCTGTGCGGCGTGGTATCCAGTGCGGTCGCCCTAGCGATCGCCGCGGTCCTGGAACAGGAGAAAACACTGCTGATAACCTGCGCCGCGCACTCCGAAAAGCTCACCAAGGAGAGCTTTGTCCGAAACTATTTCCGTGTCACGGACAATCCCTACATGCGTCAGCGCGCCCTCGCCAAAATGGCCGCGCAACGCTATCCGGACGTCAATCGCTGGGGCGGCGTCATTCCCGATCATGAGTACGGCCGCACCACCTGGGGCTGTTTCGAAGACGGCCTGCGCGAGTTCTATCCAGCGCTTGCCCAGAAGCAACCCGCGATCGCCCCGCCGATCAAGACGCAGTACGGCGCCGCGGACTATCGCAACGCCATTACCGCCACCATGTCCGTCCCAGCCGAAGGCTTCATGATCTCCGTGTATGGCGGCGATGCCGTGACGCTGTACAAACAGGCCGAACCGTTCGGATTCTTCAAGAAGGCCAAGCTGATCGTGGATTCGGCCAACGAGCTGATCGTAGCCAAGGCCATGAAGCAAGATCTGCCGGACATGTGGGTGGGAACGCACTGGTACGCGGGTGCGTTCGAGGACATCCCGGTCAGCCGCGAACTCCAGGCGGAAGCCGTGCGCCGCGCCAAGGATCCCCTCACGCTGGGCTTTATTTCCGAGGGGCATGCCGCGGTGATGGCCTACGCTCGCGCGCTACAAGCGGCTGGCTCGGCCGATACCGGCGCGGTTCTGAACGCGCTTGAATCGGTCACGTTCGAAACCGCCACCGGTCCGCGCCGCTTCCGCAAGGAAGACCATCAGGCCATCAAGCCCGTTGTCATGTATCGCCTGCGCGGATCGGCCAAGGCAACGGACGGCTTCGAAATCGTCGACGTCATTCGCATCCCCGGCGAGGAGGTGATGGATCCGGCCACTCCCGGAAAGGCCTTGAGCTTGCGGACAGTCTGAAAGGACCGGGAATCATGGACCAATACGGTTTGATGACGCTCAACGGCCTGTCGTGGGGCATGACGGTCTTCCTGACCGCCGCCGGCCTGACGCTGGTTTTTGGCATCCTGCACGTCCTGAACTTCGCACATGGCGGCTTCGTCATGCTGGGGGCCTATCTGGCCTACAGCCTGCTGGCCAGGCTTGGAGAGCCGTCCTTCTGGGCTTTCATGCTCGCCACCATCGTGTGCGCCGTGGCGCTGGGCGTGCTGGGCGCCGCCGTGGACAAGCTGGTTTTCCAGCGGCTCAGAGGCGTTGGCGAATCCTATTCGTTGATCGCCACCTACGCGCTGCTGCTGCTCTGCCAGGGAGTTGTCAAGGTAGTCTGGGGCATCGACTTTCTGAGCGTGCCGCCTCCGCCGGTATTGCGCGGCGCCACCGAGATCGCCGGCATGCTGGCTCCCAACTTCGTCCTCTTCGTGATCGGCTGCGGCGTGCTCGCCTTCCTACTTCTCGACTATCTGGTGCATCGCACCGAGCTGGGAAAAACAGTCCAGTCGGTCGCGGTCGATCCCTGGATGGCCTCGTTGCTCGGCGTGAACGTGCGCCTGGTGCTGACAGGCACCGTGGTTGTGGGAATCGCGCTGGCTGGAGTCGCCGGCGCGCTGCTGTCCGTCAACCAAAGCCTGTCTCCCAACATGGGCAGCGCCCTGATCATTCAGGCCTTCGGCGTGATCATCGTCGGCGGCATGGGGAACATTCGCGGCGCCTTCCTGGCCGCCGTCCTCCTAGGCCTCATCACCGCGATAGGCGACCGCGTCTTCGCGGAAGTACCGGGGCTTTTCTTCTATGTCGCCCTCATTTCCATCTTGATGTGGCGTCCGCAAGGACTTTTGAAGGGGCTACGGTAATGAAGCAGCTTGCCAGCACAACAAGCCGGCGCTCGTTCGACCTCGCGGTTGCGGGGGTGGTGATCGGGCTGTTCGCCAGCGTCCCGTGGTGGGCGGACAAGGGATTGGTGTTTCTCGCGTCGGTGGTGTTGATCAACGCAACCTTCGCCTTGAGCTTCAACCTCGTTTTCGGCCTGACCGGCCTGGTCAGTTTCGGCCATGCGGCGTACTTCGCGGCAGGCGCCTACACCACCGGCCTGCTGCTGCAGAGCTACTCCCAGGTTCCCTTCCCCCTTGCCTGGCTGGCTGCGGGCATTGCGGGAGGGCTGGTCGCCGCGGCCGTCGCCGTCGTCGCCCTGCGCCGCGCGAGCGGCATCTACTTCGCCATCCTGACTCTCGCATTGGCGGAACTGGTGCACATCCTGATCTCGAAATCCGACCTCCTGGGCCGCGAGGATGGCATGACAGGCATCAAGCGGCCGGTGATGGACTTTGGCCTGTTCAGACTCGACCTCGCGCAAGGCAACAATCTCTACTACGTCACACTGGTCTGTGTCTCTTTCCTCGCGCTGATTCTGTACATTCTTTGGCACAACCGCTACGGCAGGCTGCTGGCGGCCATCCGCCAGGATGCCGAGCGAGTGCGCTTTCTTGGCATCAATGTCCACGCCATGCGATTCTCGGCCTTTGTGGCCAGCGGCGCCTTCGCCGGCCTGGCCGGCGGCCTGTACGCGCCGGCGGCCCAGCTGCTCACGCCGGAAATTGCGCACTGGGGATATTCCGCCCTGCCCATTCTGTTTTGCCTGGTGGGCGGAGTCGCCTACTTCTGGGGGCCCGTCGCCGGGGCGGTGATCTTCATCGGGCTCGAACACATGACCCGCAACATCGTCGGTCTTTCCGAAATCCTGATAGGCGCGGTGCTGTTGCTCGTGGTGCTGGCGTTCCCGGGCGGCGTCATCGGCGGCGCGCAGCGGCTGCTCGCGGCTGGCCGGCGCGGGACATCCGCCAACGGCAGCTCCGAATCGAAGATTCAAGGACAGACATCGTGACTACGCACATACTCGACGCGCGCGGGCTCTACAAGGCTTACGGCAGCATTTCTGTCCTGAAGGATGTGACACTGCGCATGCAACAGGGCGAAACGCACGTCGTCATCGGGCCCAATGGCGCGGGCAAGACCACCTTGTTCAAGACCTTGAGCGGCGAACTTCTGCCAGATGCGGGCGAAATCTCGATTGAGGGCATGAGGGTCGAAGGCATCGACGGATACCAACGCGTGCGCCTGGGCGTGGGGCGGACCTTCCAGGTCGCCCGCGTCTTCGGCGAAGACACCGTGCTGGACAACATGGTGGTCGCCATCGAGGCGAGCCGCCGCCATCAGGGTGCCGGTGGCGGCTTCAGCTTGCGGATAGCGCCCGCCGCCGATGTCTATGACGAAGCCCTGGACGCCCTGGAGAAAATGGGCCTGGCCTCACAGCGCAATCACGTCTCGGGGGTGCTGGCCTACGGCGATCGGAAGCGCCTGGAACTCGCGATGAGCCTTGCGCTGCGGCCCAAGCTACTGATGCTCGACGAGCCGATGGCCGGCATGTCTCCGCCAGACAGGGCGGCTGCGGTGAAAACCATTAAATCGGTGGTGCGGGAACGCGGAATCTCGGTCCTGCTAACCGAGCACGACATGGACGTCGTCTTTTCGCTGGCCGACCGCATCACCGTGCTGAACTACGGCGAGATCATTGCCAGCGGAACGCCCGAGGACGTGCGTTCCTCCCCCGAAGTCAGGGAAATCTACCTGGGCCATGAGGTGCAAAGTGCTTGAAGTGAAAAACCTGCGCGCACGCTACGGGGACAGCCTCGTTCTCGACGGCGTCGGCATCGAGGTCGCAGCCGGCCAGGGAGTCGCCCTGCTGGGCCGCAACGGCGCGGGCAAGACGACTTTGCTCAAGAGCATCGTGGGCGGCGGCCCTACCGTCGACGGCACGCTGCGATTCATGGGCGGCGACCTCAGGCAGATCGGCACGCATGCGCGCGCGCGTTCCGGGCTGGCGCTGGTACCGGAAGACCGCAGGATATTCAGCCACCTGACGGTGGAAGAAAATCTGCTGCTGGCGCGGCATGCCAGCGGTCCGCGAGGCACTCTCCCGCTACAGGAGGCCTACGGACTCTTTCCAGCGCTTGCCGAGCTGCGCACGCGCATGGGAAACCAACTCAGCGGCGGACAGCAGCAAATTCTGGCGGTCGCGCGAGCCTTGATGTCGCGACCGAAGTGCATGCTGCTGGACGAGCCCACGGAAGGCGTCGCCCCCTTGCTGGTCCAGCAAATGGCCGAGCAGGTTAATCGGGCCCGCCAGCAGCAAGGCGCCGCGCTGCTGCTGGCGGAACAGAACCTGTGGTTCTCGCGACGGTGTACCGACTACGTATTCGTGATAGATACTGGCAGAATCGTATTCGAGGGCGATTGGAATCACTTCGACGCCCACCCTGAAATTGCCGACCGCTATCTGGCGGTCTGAACTTTTCACACACTGATGATGCTCCATGACTGTACGCAACCCGAGTGAATCGGCATCGGCGCCTTCCGCGCCGCTTTCCGCCGGCCCCAAGAGCCGTCCCCGAAAAAAGCAAACCCGCGACGAACGGGCCGAAGAAACCAGGGCGGCTATCTTCAGCGCTGCGGCGCAGGTTGTTGGAAAACACGGCTACGGCGATGCTTCCATCAACCGCATTACCGAAGCCGCGGGAATCGCGCAAGGCACGTTCTATCTTTACTTCGAATCGCGCCAGGCGCTGTTCGACGAGCTCCTGCCCCATGTCGGCCAGGACATGTTGATCTTCATCCGCAACCAGGTGAAGGGCGCGGCGAACGTGCTGGACATGGAAGAAAGAGGATTCCGCGCGTTTTTTAAGTTTCTGCAGGAGCGTCCAGGATTCTTCCGTATCCTCAATGAGGCCGAAATCGCCGCGCCGGTCGCGTACCTGGCGCACTTCAAGCTGATCACGCAGCACTACGTCGAAGCCCTCTCCAGAGGAGTCCAGGCCGGAGAGATCGTCAACTATCGGGAACAGGAACTGGAAACCCTGGCCTACATGTTCATGGCGGCACGCAGCTATCTCTACCTGCGCTATGTCAAGGACGCGGAAGCGGCGGGCGACGCGGGCGCGACCCTGCCGGAGTCGGTGGTCGAAACCTATATGAAGCTGGTGCGTGGCGGCTTGACCTGAACACCCACGGCACGGCCCCGTCCACGCAGACGGGCGCCGGCGAAAAACGATGCGGGAGACAGAAATGCACACAGACGGGAGTGGCTGGCAGACACGACTCGGCCCGGACATGGCGGCTCGGTATGCGGGCGACGGACGATGGCAGAACATCCCCCTGGCGGAGAGCGCGGGCCAGTGCGCACGCGACTACCCGGACCGGACCGCCGTGGCGGACGATTCCGGCGGACTGACGTTTCAGCAGCTATGGAATCAAGCGCTGCGCCTCGCGGCGACGCTGCGCGACCATGGCCTGCAGCCTGGCAGCGTCGTCAGCTTCCAACTGCCGAACTGGCGCGAAACCCTGGTCATCAATCTGGCCTGCGCCATCGGCAGGTTCGTCTGCAATCCTATCGTCCCTATCTACCGCGACGCGGAACTCAGTTTCATCCTTGCCAATTCAAAGGCCAGGGTCCTGTTCATTCCCGATCGCTTCCGCAGCATCGACTACCTTGAAATGATCCAGCGGCTGCGCCCGAATCTGCCTCACCTGGAACACGTAGTCCTGGTTCGAGCCGAAGCGGACGGGGTCGCCTCGTATGCTTCCTGGGTAGACCGCCCCGCTCCCCTGGAACCATTCACCCGCGCCGATCCCGACGCCGTCAAACTCTTGCTGTACACCTCTGGCACCACCGGGAACCCCAAGGGCGTTCTGCATAGCCACAATACCCTCCGCGCCGAAGTCCAGGCCGTCACCGACTTCTGGGGGTTGTCCAGGGACGATGTGCTGCTCATGCCGTCTCCCGTTACCCATATCACGGGCTATCTGTATGCGCTGGAGCTGCCCTTTCTGCAAGGAACAAAAACGGTGCTGATGGAGCGCTGGGAGGCGAGCGCCGCGCTGGACGCAATCCAGCGGCACCAGGCGTCGTTCAGCATAGGCGCGACGCCCTTCCTGGTCGAGCTGGTGGCCGAAGTCGACCGGCGCGGCATCCAACTGCCCTCCCTGCGGCTCTATGGCAGCGGCGGCGCCCCCGTGCCGCCCGAGGTAGTCAAACGGGCCTATGCCGTATTGCCGAACTGCAAGACGTTCCGCATTTACGGAAGCAGCGAGGCGCCCACCATTTCGCTCGGCATCGCCCAGGGCGACCCTGCGGAGTGGGGCGCCAAGACCGACGGCCTGATTTTCAACCATGAAGTCCGCATCGTGGATCCGGCTAGCGGCGTGCCGCTCGCGACTGGCCTGGCCGGCGAAATCACGGCCCGAGGACCGGAAGTGATGCTGGGCTACACCGATCCGAGCGATACCGAAGCAGCCTTCGACGCGGACGGCTATTTCCACACTGGCGATCTCGGCTACATCGACGAGAACGGCTACATCACCGTCACCGGCCGCATGAAGGATCTGATCATCCGCGGAGGCGAGAATATCAGTCCCAAGGAGATCGAAGATCTCCTGCATCAGCATCCAGCCATCCAGGAGGCCGCGGTGGTCGCGTTTCCCCATGCCAGGATGGGAGAAACACCCTGCGCCTACGTGGTCCTGCGGCCCGGACGCGAATTGGATTTTCCCGGCCTGCTGGCCTATCTGGAAAGCGCCAGGCTGGCTCGCCAGAAATTCCCGGAACGCATGTTCGTGGTGGACGACCTGCCGCGTACCGCCACCGGCAAGGTACTCAAGCACGTCCTCAAAGCCCGGGCCACCACGGAAGACTGCCAGGATGCGCCCCGCCTGCTCGCGCAGGCATGATCCCATCGCTCAATCGCAGCAGAGGCAAAAATCATGGAATCCGAAGCGCCGCATGATGATTCGCTCCCGCCCTCGTGGGATGCAGTCTCCGGCAAAACCCTGAGACAACTGCTTGAACTGCGGGCCAGACAGCAGCCCCATCGGGTCGCGTTATCAGCGCAATCGATTCAGGGTTTTCGCGATCGTCTGACCTACGCGCAGCTAGCTCTTTTTTCACGCCGGATGGGGGGGTGGCTGCGCGCCATCGGCATCGAGTCCGGCGACCGGGTCGCCATTTACCTGGCGAACGACGCCGGACGGGAAGCCATCCTGACTGCGCTCGGCTGCTTCGCCATAGGCGCGGTTGCCGTGCCCATGAACACGCGCGCCGCCGACGACGATCTCGTCCACGCGCTGGACTTGGTGACCCCCGCTCTGGTGGTCTGCGGCACGGCGTCGGCCGCCCGTTTGCAACGCCTGACACGCACCAGGCAAGTGCATATCGACGCCCCCGCGAATGCCGCGAACGCATGGCAAGACCCTTTGCACGGCACGGACGCCGGTCTATCCGCGGCCGTCGGCCCGGATCCGGACTCGCCCGCATGCTTGCTCTTTACTTCGGGCACGACCTCCCGCTCCAAGGCCGTCATCCACAGCCATCGGAGCATGATCGCCGCCGGATTCGCCGTCGGTCAGGCGGTCGGGCTGGGCGCCGGCGACCTCTACCAGGGCGCCTTTCCATTCTTCACCAGTTCCTGCCTGAATCTTGGATGCATGTCCTCCTGGGTGCACGGCGCCGGCTTCGTCCTGGAGCATCTGCCCGGCAACGCTGACCGGTTGCGCCTGGCGGAATCCGAGCAATCCACCGTCTACCATGGCGTGCCCGCCGTGATCCAGTACATGCTGGACGAATGCGAACGCGGAACGTACGCCCTGGGGCGCCTGCGGCGGATCGCTTATGGCGGCGCGCCCATGCCCGTGGCCGCCATCGAACGCATAGCCCAGGCCTGGCCCTGGGTAGACCAGATGCAGATCTGGGGCATGACCGAAAGCGGACCTGCGGGCGCGAGCCTGCCGCCTCACTGGCTGCCCGCCAAGGCGGGAATGATCGGCGCCGCCATGCCCAACTGCGAATTGCGCGCGGTGGACGAGAACGGTCAAGCAGTCCCGCCGGGCGAGCCAGGCGAACTATGCTTTCGCGGCCCCAGCATGGCCCAAGGCTACTTCGAAAACCCGCAGGAAAGCGCAAACACCTTTCGCAACGGCTGGCTACACACCGGCGACATCGTGGTCCAGGACGAGGACGGGCTGTTCCGCTTCGTCGACCGCAGCAAGGACGTGATCAATCGCGGCGGCCTGAAAGTCTCGTCCGCCGCCATCGAAAACGCGCTGCAGCGCCTGCCGCAAATACAGGAAGTCGCGGTGATCCCCTTCCCTCATCCCAAGCTGGGCGAAGAAGCGGCGGCCTGCATCGTCTTCCGGCCCGGCGCGGCGCTGGATAGCGAGCGCCTTGAGGCGCACTGCGTCCAATGGCTGGCCGACTACGCAGTACCCAGGCACTGGTTCATCCTGGAATCACTGCCACGCAACCCCATGGGCAAGGTACTTAAACGAGACCTGCCCGCCCTGATCGCGCGACGCGCGCCCGCCACTGACGGCAGTCCCTGCGAGCCCCAATAGCGGCGCGCGGAATTCATCCTTCAACACACACTCTTTTAGTCTTCCTCACGTGCCACGCCTCTTGTTCGAACCCAGAAGCCACTACCCCTTCGCCACCGAGATCCAGATCTATGCCGGCCACATCAACTACGGGGGACACCTCGACCATGCCCAGTTGATCACTCTGGTCTCGGAGGCCAGGGTCAGGTTCATCAACTCGTTGGGCTATCAGGAACAAGACATCGAGGGGCATCATTTCGTCGTGGCGGACCTGGCCCTTCAATACAAGTCAGAAAGTCACCACGGAGAAGTCCTGCGCATCGAAATCGCCCCCGACAACTTCAACCAGTACGGCTTCGATCTGGAATTTCACCTGACGGAAAAGCGGAGCGGGCGCGCGGTCGCCACGGGGAAGGCCGGGCTCGTGTGCATCGACAATGCGACGCGCAAGGTTGCGCCAATCGCCAGTCTTGATGTGGACTGGGGCGCTGGCACCCGCCGCGACCAGCCCGTCTATCCCTAGTCCTGGTCCGTTGGCCGCCGCGGTGGCCATCGCCGAGCGGGACGGCAGACAGGTCGCCGCGGCGCCATTCCTATTTTTATAATTCCTATTGGCTTTCACCCGATGACAAATCTTCATTAGACGGTTTTCACCACGCGCCTACAATCCTCGCCAGGGTCAACTCAAATAAAAAGACCGTGGAGACAAGATGAAGACAGCCGTTCCCGGCGGGGCCGCCCTGATAACCCGACTCAAGTACCTGGCGTTGGCCGGCCTGTTCATGGCCGCCAGCGGCCACGCGCAGCAGCCTGCAAAGCTGGTCGTCGGCCTGCCGGCCGGCGGCTCGTTCGACACCATAGCCAGGATCGTGGCCGAGAAGCTTCCCAGTCATCTGGAGCGGCCGGTGGTGGTGGAGAACCGCCCCGGCGCGCAGACGCGCATCGCCATTCAGGCGGTCAAGGGCGCGGCGCCGGATGGCAACAGCCTGCTGGTGGCGCCAGGCGTGGCCATCTTCCTCTACCCGCACCTGTTCCGTCAGCTCGGCTACGCCCCTTTCACCGACCTCAAGCCGGTGACGCAGCTGGTGAGCTGGGACATCGTGCTTGCCGTCGCGGCCGACAGTCCCATCACCTCGTTCGAGGGATTCCGGACCTGGGCCAAACAGAATCCGGACCAGACGTTCTACGGCACATCCGGCACCGGCAGCCTGCAGCATTTCCTGGGCGTTTCGCTGGCCAGGCGCCTGGATACGCCGCTGGAGCACATCGCGTTCAAGGGCGGCAAGGATGCCGTCACCGCGCTGCTGGGCGGACACATCAATGCCATCGTGATGGACGCCGGCGAAGTCGTCCCCCTGGCGCAGGCTGGCAAGCTGCGCGTTCTGGCGACCTTCAGCGCGCAACGCGAACCAGCGCTGCCGCAAACCCCGACCATGCGCGAACTCGGGCTGGGCGAACTCGAGACCTCGGGCTGGGCCGGACTGTATGCGCCGGCCGGCACCCCTGAGCCGGCCGTCCGCAAGCTGAACACGGCGGTGAACGAGATCCTGGCCCTGCCTGACGTGGCCAAGCGAGTCGCCGAGCTGGGCATGCGGCCGGCCGGCGGCACACCGCAGGCCGTCGATGCGCTCGCGCGGGAGCAGTTCGACCAGTGGCGCGACACGGTGGCCCAGTCCGGCTTCGTCATCGACTGAGCGACGCCTCTCTTTCCCATCTCACCGGATCAGTATCCATGTTTGCATTGACCACTCTCGACGTCGCCTCCCGTCCTGTCGCCTGCCTGGAGATCGATGGCAGCCACTATCCCCTTGCCGCTTGCGCGAGGATCCTGGACCTGCCGGCGCTGGACGCGTCCGTCCGGGAACTCTTCGAGGACTGGCCGCGCTCGTTGGCATTGCTGGAGCAGGCGGCAGCCCGCCGCGCGGCGCTCGCCGGTCACGAAGTCGCCGGTCCGGTCCGCCATCTGGCGCCGCTGCAGTATCCAGGCAAGGTGCTGTGCGCGGGGGCCAACTACCATGACCATCTGGCGGAAATGAACGTGCCGAATGCCGCGGACAAATCCGCGCAGCGCCTGTTCTTCTTCTTCAAGCCGCCGCGCCAGGCCGTGGTCGGCGAGGGCGCAACGGTACACATGCCCATCGGTTGCGAACGCCTGGACTGGGAAATCGAACTGGCGCTGGTGATAGGCAAGACCGCCAGGAACCTGCGCCTGGAAGACGCGCTCGACCATGTGGCGGCGTATACGGTGGCCGTGGACATGTCGGCGCGCGATCTCAACAAGGCGCCCGACACCTTCTACAAGCTGGACTGGGTAGCCGGCAAGGCGCATGACACCAGTTGCCCCCTCGGCCCCAGGCTGGTGCCTGCGGCGTTCATCCGCGACCCCATGGATCTGAGATTGACGCTCAGCGTCAACGGCCAGTGCAAGCAAGACGCGCGCACCAGCGGCATGGTCTTCGATATCCGCGAGCAGCTGGTGACCCTGAGCCGCATCATGACGCTGGAGCCCGGCGATCTGGTCTTGACAGGTACGCCCGCCGGCGTGGGCGCGCCGCAAGGCACGTTCCTCAATGTCGGCGACGAAATCAGCGCAACGATCGAAGGCATCGGTACGCTGGCGGTGCAGATCCAAGCGCCACGCTGACATCCTGGCCCGCCGCGGCCGCATCTTCCTCATGAGGCAGCTCCATGCAGTCCCTTTTCTCCCCCCTGCCCGCTGCGGCCGGCGATACGATCTTCGCGCTGGTTGAAGCCTTCCAGAACGACCCGGCTCCGCACAAGGTGAGCCTCAGCATCGGCACCTACTTTGCCGAGGATGGCACCATCCCCGTGATGCGCGCCGTGCGCCAGGCGCGCGACATGCTCGTGCAGGCAGACAAGCCGCATCCGTACCTGCCCATTCCCGGATCGGCGCCGTACCGCAACGCCGCCAGAGAACTGGTCCTGGGCGCCGATGGCCCTGAACCTGAGCGCGTGGTGACGGCCCAAAGCGTCGGCGGCACCGGCGCCTTGAAGCTGGGCGCGGACTTGCTGCGCCAAATCCGCCCCGACGCGACGGTCTGGGTCAGCGATCCGACCTGGGAGAACCATGCCCAGATCTTTCGCCAGGCAGGCTTCACGGTGCATGAGTACCCTTACTACGACGCCGAAACTGCCACCGTGCGCTTCGCGCAGATGCATGACGCGTTGCAGGCACTGCCGGCCGGGTCCATCGTCGTGCTGCACGCCAGCTGCCACAACCCAACGGGCGTGGACCTGTCCGCGGATCAGTGGGAGGCACTGACCGAACTGTTTGTGCGCCAAGGCCTGATTCCCTTTTTCGACCTGGCGTACCAGGGGTTTGGACTAGGCCTGGACGCAGACGCCGGGCCCATCCGGGCGATGGCGCGTGCTGGCGTGGAATGTCTGGTCGCCAGCTCGTTCTCGAAGAACTTTTCCCTGTACGGCGAACGCTGCGGCGCCCTGAATATCGTATGCCGCGACAAAGCCGCCGCGGACCGCGCGCTGGGCCAGCTCAAGTTGCTGATACGCGGCAACTATTCCACGCCTCCTACGTTTGGCGCTGCCTTGGTCGCCGCCGTTCTGAGCGATCGCGCGTTGCGGCAGGTCTGGACCGAAGAACTGGAGCAGATGCGGACACGGCTCGTCAGCCTGCGCACCCGCCTGTCCGGCGCGCTGACGCAACTGACCGGCGCGCCCGAAACCTGGGACTACATCGAGCGGCAGCAAGGACTGTTCAGCTACATGCGGCTGAGCCCCCAGCAGGTCGAATCGCTGCGGCGCGAACATGCCGTGTATCTGCTGAAATCCGGCAGACTCTGCGTGGCCGGCCTGACCGACGGCAACATCGACTACGTCGCAGGCGCCATCGCGGCCTGCGCCCGGCGCTGAAAATTTCTCCCTGGCCCGCAGATCCGAGGCGACCCACTGATTGGAGCAAGGCATGCCCCTTCTCAACCGGCTTATGGCCGCGAGTTCCGGATTGATGCTGGGTCTGACCCTGGCTCCGTCCACGCCCGTGGCCGCCTCCGGCGCCGGCCTGCTGCAGGAAGCCCTGCAACGGGCGGACCAGACCGAACCTGAAGTGATCGCATGGAGACGCCACATACACCAGCATCCGGAGCTGTCGTACCAGGAGACGGAAACGGCGAAATACATCGCCGACGCCCTGCGCGCGATGCCGGGCATCACCGTCGAGACCGGCGTGGCGCGTACCGGCATCAAGGCTGTGCTCAAGGGCGGCAAGCCGGGGCCTGTAGTGGCATTGCGCGCCGACATGGACGCCCTGCCCGTCGAGGAACGCAATGACCTGCCGTTCCGCTCGCAGGCCAAGGCCGTCTGGCGCGGAGAGCAGGTATCGGTTTCCCACGCCTGCGGCCACGACACTCATGTCGCCATGCTGCTGGGCGCGGCCAAGGCCTTGTCGGCGATGCGGGAGGAACTGCCCGGCACGATCGTCTTCTTGTTCCAGCCCGCGGAAGAATGGGGACCCGACAAGGAACCCAGCGGCGCCAGGGCCATGATCGCGCAGGGCGTGCTGGAGAATCCCAAAGTGGACGTGGTCTTCGGCCAGCACATCGGCGCCGGCGCGCCCTCCGGCACCATCGCCTATCGCGCCGGCCCCACCATGGCCAGCGGCGACCGCTTCGAGATCTCGCTGCACGGCAAAGGCGGACACGGCGGCCGCCCATGGACCGCCAATCCCGCGCTCGTACCCGCGGCCGAACTGACATTGGCGTTGCAGGGCATCACCAGCAGAAAGGTGGATCAGTCTGACGGCGTCACCGTGCTGTCCATCGGCATGTTGCAAAGTGGCCGGCGCGCAAACATCCTGCCAGAAAGCGCCGAACTGGCAGGCACGGTACGCTCGCTATCGTCGCACAACCAACGCATCGTCCACGAGGCCATCCGCGCACGCGCCGAGCATATTGCGCTGGCCTACGGCCTGAACTCCAAGGTGAACATCTACACCGGCTACGAGGTCGTCGACAACGATAAATCCCTGACCGGCAGCCTGATACCAGCATGGCAGGCAGCGGCCGGCGCCGGCAAGACGGTTGAAATGCCGGCGCCGTCCACCGGCAGCGAGGACTTCGGCGCCTATGGTGTCAGTGGCAAGGTGCCCTCGGTCTTCTGGTTCATCAATGCCTCGCCGTTCGGCGACAAGAGCGGCGCGCCCAACCATTCGCCGGAGTTCGCCATCGACGAGAGCGCGCTGCGCGTGGGCGTGCGCGCGCTGGTGGCTTCCGCGCTGACGTATATGGACAAGCAGTAGGCAGCGAGGATCGGATCCGACGCTGCCGACGCGCCAACGCATCGGCAGCGCCGCCCTTCAGAACTTCGGCGCGCGCTTCTCGATGAATGCGGTGACCGCCTCGCGGTGTTCGGCGGTCTTGTGGGCCAGGGCCTGGTAACTGGCCGACAGCTCCAGCAAGGACGCCAGGCTGCTGTGCTGGCCTTCGCGCAGCAGGCGCTTGGTCATGCGCATGACGCCGCCGGGATTGGCGGCGATCTTCGCGGCCAGCGTCCTGGCGGTGGGCAGCAGATCCGCGGCTGGAACCACCCGGCTGACCAGGCCCCAGGCCAGCGCATCCTGCGCGCTGATGGCCTCGCCCGTGTAAGCCATTTCGCTGGCGCGGGCCATGCCCACCGCGCGCGGCAGCAGCCAGGCGCCGCCGTCGCCGGGCACGATGCCCACGCGCACGAAGCTCTCGGCAAACGTGGCCGTGTCGGCCGCGATGCGGATGTCGCACATGCAGGCGATGTCCAGGCCGGCGCCGATGGCCGGGCCATTGACCGCGCAGATGACGGGAACGTCCAGGCCATGCAGCGCAAGCGGAATACGCTGGATGCCCTGCCGGTACTCCTCGCAGATGCGCTCGGGAGTCAGCGCATCGTCGAAAAAGCGGCGCATGTCCTTGACGTTGCCGCCCGAGCTGAAGATCGGCCCGGCGGCGGTCAGGATCAGCACCTTCACGCCGGCGTCCTGGCGGATGTCCGCGCATAACTGCACAATCTCTTCGATGGCGGTGTTGCCGGTCAGCGCATTGCGTGTCTCCGGCTGATTCATGGTGGCGACGACAATGCCGCCGTCGCGCTCTATTTGCAGAAAAGCCATGCAAGTGTCTCCTGAAAGCCAGGCTTACGCCGGGACGTCGGTAATCGTGCGCACCAGGTCCAGGGTTGGCCCTGCGTGCGCGAACAGCGCCTCGCCCGCCACGTCCTGCCAGTAGGCCTCGCTGCCCGCGGTCTGACGCCAGGCATGCAAGCGGCGCGTGTAAAGCTGCAAGTCGTATTCTTCCGTGAAGCCGATCGCGCCATGTACGGCGTGCGCAAGCTCGGACACCACCAGTGCCGCCTCGCTGCAGCGCGCCTTGGCGACCGCCACCCGCAGCCGGTCCGGCGCCACGCCGCCGGCATGGCAGCCCAGCTGCGCCGCCATGCGCGCCGCGCAGACGTGCTCGCTCATGACGGCCAGCTGATGCTGGATGGCCTGGAACTTGCCGATGGGCCGGCCGAACTGCTGGCGCTCGTTGGCGTACTGCAGGGTGCGCTCCAGCACGCTGCCCAGCGCGCCCGCCATCTGCGGCGCGACCACGCAGGCCTGCACGGTGCGCACGTCGATAGCCGCATCCATCGGCGCCTGCGGCGCCGTCGCGACCTGCGCCGGCGTCCAGCGCATGGCGGCGTCCAATGCCAGCGCCTGCGGCTCCCTGTGCGCCTGCGCGGCGTCCAGCAGGCGCCAGACGTGGCCCGTCTGCACCAGCACGCTGTCAGCCACCGCGCCGCCGCGCACCAGCGCGCAATGCCAGGCGCCATCCGCTTGTTGCACGCCGCGCGCCAGGGCGATGCTGCCCGCCGGCCGCTGCCCCGCAGGTAGCAAGGCGCGCGCAATCATGGTCTCGCCCAGCAACAAGGGCAGCGCGTGGGCGCCGCATTGCTCCAACACGCCGAATACTTGGTCCAGGCTCAGCCCGGAGCCGCCCTCTTCCTCGCCGACCAGCGCGTCGGCCAGGCCAGCATCCTCCAGCTGTTGCCAGAGCCTGCCGGCGGCGTCGCCGCCTGCTTCGATATCGCGCACCGCCTGCGGCGTGCAATGGTCCGCCAGCACCTGGCGCGCGGCATCGGCGTACAGATCGTTGTCGCTCATGTCATGCTCCTTCAACGCAGGCCCAGGCCGCGCGCGATCATGCCGCGCAGAATCTCGCGGGTGCCGCCCCGCAGGGAAAACGAAGGCGAAGCCTCCGTCACGTATTTCAAGGTCATCAGCAATTCCACCGGAATGTCCTCGGCCTCGCGCGAATACAGGTCTTCCGCGATCCAGGCAGGGATCATCTGTTCCAGCGTGGTGCCCAGCTCCTTGACCAGCGCCGCCTCCACGATGGGGCTGGCGCCGCGCGTCAGCTTCTCCTGCACCGATACCGACATGGCCCGCAGCGGCGTCAGTTGGCCCAGCACCTTGCCGGCCAACCGCTGGCCCGAGGGCGTGCGATTGGCCGGCAGGCGCGCATAGTCCAGCCATTGATCGAACAGCACAATGCTGGAGTACAGCCGTTCCGGACCGCTGCGTTCGAACGCCAGCTCGGCGGTGACCTGTTCCCAGCCCTGCCCCTCGTCGCCCACCAGCGCATCAGCGTCCAGCTGCACGTTGTCGAAGAACACTTCGCAGAAGTGGCTGTCGCCCGACAAGTCCTCGATCGGCCGCACCGTCACGCCGGGCAGGGACAGGTCGACGATCACCTGCGACAAGCCCTTATGCCGGTCCTCCGGTCCGCCCGAGGTGCGCACCAGCGCGATCATGTATTGGCAGTGATGGGCATTGGTGGTCCAGATCTTCTGGCCGTTGAGCAACCAGCCGCGGTCGTTCGGCACCGCGCGCGTGCGCACGCTGGCCAGGTCCGAGCCCGAGTTGGGTTCGCTCATGCCTATGCAGAAGAACGACTCGCCGCGGCAGATGCGGGGAACGTGGAAGCGCTTCTGCGCTTCCGTGCCGTACTTGAGGATGAGCGGCGCGCTCTGCCGGTCGGCAATCCAGTGCGACCCGACAGGCGCGCCGGCATTAAGGAATTCTTCCACCAACACATAGCGCGCGAATGCGCTGCGTCCGCCGCCACCATACTCGCGCGGCAGGGTCAGGCCGATCCAGCCGCGTTCGCCCACGCGGCGGCTGAACGCGGTGTCGTAGCCGCCCCACGAACGCGCCCGGATATGCGCCGGCATGTCGCGCACCGCTTCCTGCAGGAAGGCGCGGACGGCGGGGCGCAGGGCCTCGTCTTCGGGAGGAATGCGCGTCAGCGGCAACGCCAGTGAATTCAGACTGCTCATTCCAGGACTCCATTGATTCGATGCGTGTGCAGGGTATCCGCGCTCAGGCCCAGCAGGCGGGCCAGGACAGCGTCGGTATGTTGGCCCAGCTGCGGCGGCGCGTGGCGGTAGCTGACCGGCGTATCCGACAGGCGGATGGGGCTGGCGACCAGCGGCACTTCGCCCGCCTGCGGGTGCGGCATGCTCATGCGCAGGCCGCGCGCCTGGACCTGCGGATCCTCGAACACGTCCGCGACGCTGTTGATGGGTCCGCAAGGCACGCCGTGCTGCTCCAGCAGCGCCACCCAGTCGCGCGTGCTGCGGGTGACGGTGATGGCGCGCAAGCCATCGATCAGTTCGTCGCGATGAGCGATCCGCGCCGCATTGCGCGCAAAGCGCTCGTCCTCGGCCCATTGCGGCCGCTCAATGGCGGCGCACAGCCGCGCGAACTGCCCATCGTTGCCGACGGCCAGGATCATGTGCCCGTCCGCCGTCGGAAAGTCTTGATACGGCAACGTATTCGGATGCGCATTGCCCATGCGGCGCGGCGCCTGCTGCCCATACAGATAGTTCATCGCCTGATTGCCCAGGCAGGCGACGCCCACGTCCAGCAAAGCCAGATCGATATGCTGGCCGCGCCCGGTGTGCGCGCGCGCCTGCAGCGCGGCCAGGATGGCGGTGCTGGCATACAGTCCCGTCAGGATGTCGGTCAGCGCCACGCCCACTTTCATGGGACCGCCTCCGGGCGTGCCATCGGGGTGGCCCGTGATGCTCATCAGGCCGCCCATGCCCTGGATCAGGAAGTCGTAGCCGGCCCGGTGCGCATACGGGCCATCCTGGCCAAAGCCGGTGACCGAGCAGTACACCAGCCTGGGATTCAGCTCGCTCAGCGAGGCATAGTCCAGGCCGTATTGCGCAAGCCCGCCGGTCTTGAAGTTCTCGATCAACACGTCGCATTGCTGCGCCAGCTGCCGCACCAATTCCTGCCCCTCGGGCTTGGTGAAATCGATGCTGACCGACTGCTTGTTGCGGTTGGCGCACATGTAGTAGGCGGACTCGCCCGTGGGCTGCCCCGCCGGATCGGTCACGTAAGGGGGCCCCCAGGCGCGGGTATCGTCACCCGTACCCGGCCGCTCCACCTTGATCACTTCCGCGCCCAGGTCGCCCAGCGTCTGAGCAGCCCAGGGGCCGGCCAGCACGCGCGACAGATCGAGCACCTTCACATTCTGCAGGGCTTGCGACGTCATGCTCGCCTCTTCCTTCATTGTTGGGGAACGTTCGCCTTCTTGACGATCCGCTGCCACAGCGCGATTTCCTTCTGCTGGAATTCGCGCATCTGCGCGGGTCCGCCCGTCATCGGCGTGGCGCCCAGGCGTTCATAGAAGGCACGGGTTTCGGGCATTTTGGATATGCGCGTGAACAGCTCGGCCAGGCGCCCGGTCTGTTCAGCCGGGGTCTTGGCGCTGACCATCGCGCCAACCCAGGTATAGGCTTCGAATCCTGGCAGGCCGGCCTCGGTCGCGGTCGGCACATCGGGTGAAGTCCCGACACGCTGGTCCGACGCCACCGCCACCACCTTCACGCGGCCGTCCTTGGCCAGTTCCTGCACCGCTGTCACCTCGGCGAACGTGTAGTCCACCGTGCCCCCGGCCACAGCCATGATGGCGTCGCCGGCGCCCTTGAACGGCACATGTACCGTCTTCAGGCCGGCGCTGTCGTTCAGTAATTCGCCCATCAGCTGATAGCCAGCCGAACCGGCGCCGAAGTTCACCTTGCCGGGATTGGCCTGGGCGTAGGCGATCAGATCCTTCAGGGTACCGTACGGCGCCTGCGGACTGACGGCCAGCATGGCGGGCGAACGCATCATCATGGTCAGCGGCGCGAAATCCTTGACCGGGTCGTACGGCAGCGCCTTGAACAGCGCCGCATTGACCGCCAGCGTCGAATTGCTGCCGATGAACACCGTGTAGCCATCCGCCGGCGCCGACAGCACGTTCTTCACCGCGATGAAACCATTGGCGCCCGGCTTGTTCTCCACCACCACCGGTTGCCCGGTCAGTTCCTGCAGCTGTCGGGCGAAATAGCGGGCCGACGTATCGGTGCCGCTGCCCGGGCCGAACGGCACGACGAACTTGATCGGCCGGGACGGGAAGGTCTCGGCGTGCGCGACGGGCTGATGGCCGGCGGCGCCGAGCAAGGCCACGGCCAACATGGCCGTCAGCATTTGTCTGCGGTGCTGCATGGAAGTCTCCTTTGCGTGGATGGCCGGCCGCTCTAGGCGGCGGTCCTGGCCGTATGGTCCAGCGGATGACTTTAGGCGTGCTTCGCAGGGCTGTCTAATATTAAGAATTTGAGAATTGATATCAAATGAATATCAGGGTCCACCGATATCCACCCGCCATCAAATAAGCCCGCTGATCAATGCGCCGCCACGCCCAACTCCTTGATCAGCCCCGGCACAACCGAATACTCCTCCCGATACTCCTTCAGGAACTCCTCTGGCGTATTGCCCACGGCGTCGAAGCCGATGTTCTCCAGATACTTGCCGAACTCTGGATCCCTCACCACCTGCTGGGCCGCCGCCGCAAGCTTCTGCACAACGTCCGCAGGCATGCCGGCAGGGCCGCTCAGGCCGACCCAGGCCTTGTTCTTGAATATGAAGGCGTCGTATCCCGCTTCGGCGAAGGTCTGGACCTCAGGCAACAGCGCCGAACGCCTGTCGCCGATGACGGCGATGGCCTTGACCTTGCCGTCCGCGATCATGGGCGCCGCAATGCTGGTAGACGTGAAGGTAAACGCCAGTTGTCCGCCCAGCAAATCGGTCATCGCCGGCGGCGAGCCCTTGTAGGGGACTTCGATGAACTTCACCGTAGACTGCCTGGCCAGGCTCTCCATGATCAGTTGCGGGTATGAGCCCGGGCCATATGACCCATAGGCCAGAGGGACCTGCGCCGCCTGGGCCTCCTTGACCGCCCCGGCCAGGTCGCCGGCCGGCATGGACTTGTTCGCGATGAGCACAGGACCTGATGCGGCAATCTTGCTGATCAACGTGAAGTCGCGCTGCGGGTCATAAGGCACCTTCATGGTCACGACCGAAGAAATGAGCGCGTCGCCCACGCTCAGCATCAAGGTGTAGCCGTCGGGCTTGGCCCGCGCGACTTCCGTAGCGCCGATGGTGCTGCCGGCGCCGGGTTTGTTTTCTATCACGATGGACGCGCCGAGCCGCGCGGACATGAGTTCGCCCAGCTTGCGTCCGATGGCGTCGATAGGCGCGCCGGCCGGCGAGGGAACGATCCAGCGGATGGGCCGGTTCGGATAGCCGGTTTGCGCCATGGCGGCGACGCTGGCCAGCGCCATGACGCCAGCCAGTCCGAATCCCAGTGTTTTTTTGATGGCAGCCATGTTGTCTCCTTCTTGCAGGATCAGGAACTAGTTGTGTGCGTCCAGGAACTCGTGCACCACGCGATTGAATTCGTCCGGCGTTTCGAAATAAGGAGAGTGGCCTGAGTCTTCAAAGGTGTATTTTCTGCTGCCAGGCAACAGCTTCGCGACCAGATGGTGGCTTTCCGGAGTCAGGAAATCGTCGTGGCTGCCGCCGGTCATCAAAGTGGGTACGCGGTAGCCCTCGAACTCGGCGGGATGGATCTTGACGTCGTCGGCCTGCATGGTCAGCGCCAGGAAACCCTTGGGGTTGAGCGCCTTGATGCAGCCGTACAGGTGCAGCATCTCGGGCCGGGCCTCGACGTTCTTGCGGTTCCAGCCGATGCTCTTGCTGCGCAGGTCGTGGCGGCCGTCGTCGAAGGTCTTGCCGGCCTTGCGCAGGATTTCCCAGGTCTCGGGCGAATAGGCCGGCGTCGGCGAACCGCTGATGAACAGCGTCTGGACGCGCCCTGGGTGCTGCACGGCCAGCGGCAGGCCGGCCCATGCGCCCAGCGACTGGCACACGAGGTTCACGTTGCTTATGCCTTCCTGGTCCAGTATGGCCAGCACGTCTGCGGGGTAATGCCGCGGATGGTTACGTTCCGGCGCGCAGGGAGAGTTCTTGAAACCCCTCAAGTCCATCACGATGACCTTGTACTCCCGGGCGAAAAAAGGCACCTGCTGGTACCAGCAGATGGTGTTGCCGCCGCCGCCATGGATGAACAGGACGGGTGCGCCCTCGCCATAGGTTTCGTAGTAGATGCGGGTGTCGTCAGACGCGGTTGCATAGGGCACGGATAAGCTCCTTGGAGGACGCGATTGATCTAATATTTGCGTGTTGATTTTGTTCGATCCTCCGCGGAAAGACCGCGCTCCAAACAGACATCATGGGTGCCGCTCCAGACAACTACCCTCTGCATGTGGAACTGCTGCTGCCAGCCGGCAGATTGAACGGCCCCATCCATGCCGCGATCGATACGTTCCGCACCGCCAACGGCATTGCCCGCAGCCGCAGCGGGCAAGCGAGCGGCCATGTGGTGACGTGGCGCTGCGCGGAAGTGGACCTATCGGCGGAAGCGGAACACCTATGCTTCATGCCGCCGGGCGCGCCGGACTCGGCGATGGAGCGCGCCATCTTCGTGCCGCCCCTGGAAACGGTCTCGGTGCCGCAGCTGCGCGCCAGCGTGGCAAGCAACGAAGCCGTGCTGCACGAAATCCGTAGCGCCGTGGCGGACAAACGCTACGTCTGCGCGGTCGGCACCGGCGTCTGGCTGGTTGCGGCGGCAGGCGTACTCGACAAGATGCAGACGCCGGTGCAATGGGCGTACCAGTCCGGCTTCGCGCGGACCCATCCGGACCTGGCCATCGCCAACGATCCGATTGTCTGGGCCAGCGAGCGCATCCTGCTGGCCGGAACGCCTTCATTGGCCTATGACTGCGTGCTTGAACTGATGGACCGCACGGGCATCGCCGGACTGGCCGGCGCATCGCGCGACAAGCTCGTCTTCGATCCCACGCGGCAGATCATCGCGTCGACGCTGCCCATAGAGAAGGTCAGCGGCCTCACCCGGGACAGCCCGCTCTATCGCGCCGTGCAGTGGTTGTTGGCGCATGCGCAGGAAGCCGTGACGATAGGCGGCGCCGCGCAACATGCGGCGGTCAGTGAAAGAACCTTGGCACGCCTTTTCCGGACGCATTTGGCGATCACGCCGCATGAATTCCTCACCGATATACGGATGAGAAAGAGCCAGATGTGGCTGGAAGTGACGCTGCGTTCGGTGGAGGACATAGCCAATGACTGCGGCTATCTGGACGTCGCAGCCTTTCGCCGCGCCTTCAAGCGCAAGTTCGGCGTAACGCCGGCGGATTATCGGCGCGAATACACGCAGCGGGGGCCGCGGGCGCGGTGGAAAATGGAGCAGTATGGAAGCGAGGCCTAGAGACTGGTTGCCGAGAACGCCAGGAGTATTCGTGGAATACTCAGGGAACTTCAAGCGCGATGGGAATTACTGCAGTGGCTAGTCACAAACTGCGCATGCTGTTCGGCGCGGCAGCTTCGATCGTCTTTGCCTGGTACTGCTTCCATGGATTGTCGTGGCTTGCACGCGGTGTCGGAATCATTCCGATCGTGCACTACGATCCGCCGGTAGACCAATGGATTCTGATCGGCGACCCGATGCTTCAAAGCTGGCACAAGGTCCGCGTATCCGAGGACTTTACGCTTGCTGGCATCGCACTCATTTTCCTGACCCTGGTGCTGTCCTATTACGTCGCACGCGTGGCCTATCACCTCAGTTTCGCGAAGGTCTTCACCCGCCACGACCGTTGGTTCGTCGCGGGATGGATGATCGGCGCGCCATTGATGGCCGCGCTGGGGCACATGCTCGTCCTCCTGGTGTTCGAGCAGTCCTGGGCGCATCGATGGCCCACGCTTGCTGGCGCGGCCGTGCTGATCGCTTTTTCCGTGTCGGCGAAACTGTTCGCGGATTTCTGGCAGTGGCTCATGCGCCGGCTCAGGGTTCATCCGATCTGATACGTCCCCCGGCCTTGCAAGCGAGGCCCGTTCCCGGCCTCTGCCCTGCATCCATCCGCATTCCGGCCTAAAATGCGCGGTTTTCCGAAAGAACCGTCATGGCCATCGCCATGAAGGGCTTTCATCCTTTACGAATGAGTGTGGTGAAGATGAACAAGCCTTTCATTTCGCTGTGCCCGGAAATTACCCGGACGCACGCGCTGACGCTGATGGATTGGTTGGAAGACGAGCGCGTCACCTGTTATCTGAGCGATTCGCGCAATGTCTCCCGCTTCATCGAGCAAGCCATCGATCGGACGCAACTGCCGATCCTGACCCATCTGTTCAACCAGGGCGGCCGCTTCTTCATGGCCTATGACAGGCGCGACGTCCCGGTGGGCTTCGTGCGCCTGGTCAAGACCGGCCCCGACTGCGAAATCGTCCTGGTGATCGGAGACTGCGACAACTGGGGCCGGAACCTGGGGGCAAGCACGATCCGCGAAGGCATGAAGCTGGCCTTCCTCGACATGCGGGCCGAAAAGCTCATCGCCAAGATCCACCCGGACAACGCACGCTCGCTGAAGACCTTTCTGCGCAGCGGCTTTCTGCTTGAGACCGAAACGCCGACACTGAAGTCGTTTTCCATGACCGCGGGGCGCTATCTCCGGCTGTTGCGCGAAGGCGCCGTTGTCGACTCCACGGATATCTACGTCACTGAGATCGACAAGGCACGGCTCAAGGAGCTGATCGAACTCGAGCAAGGCCCGGCTGTTGTCGAACTCGAGCACGAGCTTGAGCGAGCCATCGTCGTCGCACCGCAGCAGGTGGCTCGGAATGTCGTCACGATGAACTCCAGGGCCTTGCTGCAGCTGGACGACGAAGAAATGGAAGTTGCCCTGGTCTACCCGGAAGACGCCGACAGCAGCGCCGGTAAGTTCTCCGTGTGTTCCGACGTCGGCGCCGCCATCCTGGGCTATCAGGAGGGGGATTCCATAGACTGGCGGATTTCGGACCGGACCCGCCGGATAGGGATCAGGAAGGTGCTCTATCAGCCGGAAGCCGCGGGCGATTTCCATCTGTAAATCGGCGTTCGTCTGTCCGGCACGAACAACCTCGACAGGGATGGCGAAACCTCACGTTTCGTCAATGCTACCTTCGAAAACGCTCGATCGTGAGCCCATCGAGGTCGATTTCAGGCTTGCGGCCGCAGACCAGATCCGCCACGATTCGGGACGTTCCGCAGGCCTGGGTCCAGCCGTTCGAGCCATGCCCGCTGTTGAGAAACAGCCCGTCCCAACCGGAGACTCCGAGAATCGGGGGGCCGTCTGGCGTCATGGGGCGCAGGCCCGCCCAGAAGGTAGCGTTGGCGTAGTCGATACCATTTGGGAACAGGCTGCGCACCGCCCGGACCAGCACATCCTTACGGCCCGCCTTCAATGACAAGTCGTGGCCGACCAGTTCGGCCATGCCCGCCGCGCGGATTCTGTTGCCCAGTCGTGAAATCATGACCTTGTTGTGTTCGTCCATTACCGACATGTTGGGCGCTTGATCAGCATTGGTCACCCGCGCGGTAATCGAATAGCCCTTGAGCGGATATACGGGAAGCTTGATCCCCAGCGGCGCAAGCAATGCCGGAGCCTGGTTGCCCAAGGCGACAACCGTGGCATCGGCCTTCAGTGCTCCGCCAGAGGTCTCTGCGCCCACCACCCGACCGCCCTCATGCAGCAATCGCCGCACATCGGTGTCGAAGCGAAACTTCACGCCCGCACGCTGAAGCCAGGCGGTCAATGCCTGGCAGAAAATGTGGCTATCGCCCGAGGCATCGGACGGCAAATGAAGGCCGCCCGCGATCCTGGCGGTGGCGTCTCGCAAGGCCGGCTCGACCGCCAGCGCATCGCGCCCGTTCAACACACTGTGGCGAATTCCGAATTCCCTCAGTGCGCTGGCGGCAATGTCGCCATACCGGCACTCCGCCACGGTCTGGAACAGCTGCAACACGCCGCCCGCATGAAAATCGAACGCGATCGGCGTCTCGGCCATGAGCTGCTTCAGGCAAGCGAGACTGTAGTGAGCCACGCGCTGCATGCGCAGTTTGTTGACGCGAAACCGCGGCGCATTGCATTCCATCAGCCATCGCCTGGTCCAACGGAGTCTTTCAAATTCGGGCCAAAGCGAAAAGCGCACGGGGGCATCGGCTTGCAACGCCATCTTCAATACCTTGATCGGCATTCCCGGCGCGGCCCATGGCGCTGCAAAGCTCGGGCACAGACCGCCCGCATTGCCAAAGCTGGTTTCCATTCCCGCCGCCGAGTGGCGTTCCACGACTTCGACGTCATGGCCTTCGCGGCAGAGATAGTAGGCCGTTGTGGCGCCGACTACGCCGGATCCGAGGATGAGAACTTTCATGGGCGTGGTTGTCTTGGTCGATCGTGATATTTGCGGCGTAGCCGCAAGGCGCTGTCCGGCGATGCCAGGCCAGACCGGATTCAAGAATAAAGGGTGCCGGAGTGAAATTTATTTCATTGTTTTGACGCCAATCCGCGCGAATGGAAAGAAAATTCACCAGCTGTATTGCTAGCATTAATGGCGTGTTGAACATTCGCAATCGGTCCGCGCCTTTGATATGCGCGGCCTTGGGCCGGAACCTCGTCCAATCATGTCTGAACAGATTCTCCGCTTCCCCTCGCTCTCTCATTGGGGCGCATTCACCGCGGTCACGCAAGGCGGCCGGCTGATCGATTGCGAACCGTTCGCCCGCGACAGCGCTCCCTCGGGCATCCTGCAATCGATGCCTGCCATGGTCCACTCGCCGCTACGGGTGAACCGGCCAGCCATCCGGAAGGGATGGCTGCGCGATCGGCACTTGTGCGACGGGAGCGAGCGTGGACTTGACGAATACGTTGAGGTCAGTTGGGACGAGGCCCTTGCGGCGGTCCATTCGGAACTCCAGCGAGTGAGGGCAGAGCATGGCAGCGAGGCTATCTTTGGCGGCTCCTATGGCTGGTCATCGGCGGGCCGTTTGCACCATGCGCGCACTCAGACGCACCGTTTCCTGAACGCTGGCGGCGGCTTTACGAATCAGGCGGGCAACTATAGCTGGGGCACCGCGCAGTTTCTGCTGCCCCATGTGATCGGTACCTATACGCCGGTTACAGGCCGTGTGACAGACTGGAACAGTGTCACCAGTCATACCCGGCTGCTGATCGCATTCGGCGGCATGCCGTTGCGCAACACGCAGATCACATCGGGCGGCGCCGGGGACCATCCCGTGCCCGGGCAGCTCGAACGGGCGGTAGCCGCTGGCATGGAGCTAGTGGTCATCAGCCCGACCCGGGGAGATGTCCCTGCCGGCGTGCGCGCGCGCTGGGTTCCCATTCGTCCCAACACGGATGCGGCCTTGATGCTGGCCATGATCCAGGCGCTGATCGCCGATGGCGTCCACGACGAAGCGTTCCTCCAGACCCACTGCGTTGGATTTCCGGCCTTGCGCGATTATCTCGAAGGCAGGACGGACGGAATCCCAAAGACGCCGGAATGGGCCCAGACGATCTGCGATGTGCCGGCCGCGACTATCCGCGCGCTCGCGAGTCAGGCACGCAACACTCGCACGATGCTGACTTGCGCGTGGTCGTTGCAACGGGCTCATCGCGGCGAACAGCCGTATTGGGCAAGCATTGCGCTAGCCGCTGCGTTGGGGCATATCGGGCTGCCCGGCGGAGGCTTTGCGTTTGGACATGCGTCCATGAATGGTGCGGGAAACCCGCGCATGGAGATCGCGGGACCGGCCATGGAATCGGGACGCAACCCGACCGGCTCGGTGATTCCTGTTGCCCGGGTCACCGACATGCTGCTGCATCCTGGCCAGCACTATGAGTTCAATGGACGGGAAGGTACTTATCCAGACATCAAGATGGTGTACTGGGCCGGCGGCAACCCCTTCCATCACCAGCAGGACCTGAACCGCTTCAGCCGGGCATGGAGCCGGCCGCAAACGATAGTCGCCCACGAGATCTGGTGGACACCCATGGCGCGGCGCTCGGACATTGTGCTGCCGGCCACCACCACGCTGGAAAGAAATGACATCGGCGGATCGACGCGCGATCGTCACGTGTTTGCCATGCATCAGGCCTTGGCGCCGATCGGCTCCAGCCGCAATGACTTCGACATATACCGGGAACTGGCCGCGCTGGGCGGCTACGAGCATGGTTTTACCGAAGGCCGAGGCGAGATGGAGTGGGTGCTGCATATCTACGAATCCATGGCCAAGGAATGGCGCGGCAGCGGCCATATAGCCCCTGATTTCGATGCATTCTGGAGCCGCGGATTCGTGGAGATTCCCGAGCCTGAAAGGCCATTCGTGCTGTTCGAAGAGTTCCGTTGCGATCCCGAGGGACATCCACTGCGTACACCGTCCGGGCGCATCGAGCTGTATTCGGAAAAGATCGCCGGATTCGGTTACGCCGATTGCCCGCCCCACCCCAGCTGGCTGACGCCGGACGAATGGCTTGGCTCACCCAAGGCTGCACGGTGGCCGCTGCATCTGCTCACGCCGCAGCCCGCGGGCAAGCTCCATTCCCAAATGGATGGCGGCAAGGCATCAGTTGATCTCAAGGTCAATGGCCGCGAGGCCCTGCGCATTTCGCCGTTGGATGCGCAAGCGCGCCGCATCGGCCAGCATGATCTCGTCAAGATTTACAACGACCGTGGCGCGTGCCTTGCAACCGCGCTTATCGACGCTAACCTCAAGCCTGGCGTGGTGGCGCTGCCTACGGGAGCATGGTTTGACGCTGCCGACGAGAAGCTGGAGATACACGGCAACCCCAACGTATTGACGATCGACGTGGGCACTTCCCGCTTGACTCAGGGAAGCAGTGCCCAGTCCGCGCTGGTGGAGGTGATGCGCTGGGAAGAAGCCGCGCCTTCGGTCCGGGCCCTGGAGGCACCGGCAATTGCCAAATTGGATCGTGCCGCATAGCCGTCCGGCCCGGGCCCGGACACGGCTTTTCCCGAGCGCCCGGAGCGCCCCTGGATGGGGCGCTCTGGTTCTTGGGAAAGCGCCTCAGTCCGCGGTGATATTGGCCTGCTTGATGATGGCGCTGTATTTGTCCGTCTCGGCCTGGATGTACCGCGCGAAGTCGGCGCTGTTCCGGTAGGAGCTTTCAAAGCCGAGGTTGTCGAGTTGCTCCTTCATGCTGGCGGACGTCATGACTTTCTGCGTGGCGACTTCCAGCTTCTTGAGTATCGGCTCCGGCAACTTGGCTGGCGCCCACAAGCCATACCAGGAATAAAACTCGAAATTCTTCAGCCCAGCTTCGCGCATCGTCGGAACGTCCGGAAGCAAGGGGCTGCGCTTGTCGCCGGTTACCGCCAGCGCGCGTATCTTGCCTGACTTGACCATCGGCAGCGAGGAGAGCATGGGATCGGCCAGCGCGTGAACCTGTCCGCCGATCAAATCGGTCAAGGCGGGACCGCCGCCTTTATAGAGGACGATCGGGATCTTCAGATCGGAAAGACCCCCTTCATATGCAAACTGCGCAATGGCGAGGTGCCCCGCCGAGCCAAAGCCCGTGGTTGCAAAATTGTATTTGTTGGGAGCTGCCTTCACCACACCGACGAACTCCTGCACGGTCTTCGCAGGGACATCGTTGTTCACGCTGAATATCAATGCGCCTTGGGCCAGACCGCTGATGGGGGTGAAATCCTTCACCGCATCAAAGGTCATCTTCTTCCCATAGAGCAGCGGGTTGATGTTGTGGATCGAGGCATTCAGGTACAACGTATAGCCGTCTGCCGCCGAACGCGCGACCACGCCCGCGCCCACCATCCCGGACGCGCCCGCCCTGTTGTCGATGATGACCGATTGCTTCAGCTCCTCGCCTAGCTTCACGGCAAATATGCGCGCCAAGCCATCGACCGAACCGCCGGGAGGATGAGGCACCACGATGGTGATCGGACGGCTGGGATAGGAGGCGTCCGCCTTCGACTGCGCCTGTACCGAACCCAGCATGGCCAATCCACCGACAACTGCCGCAATGCCTTTCATGCAAAGGCGGCGAGAACGAAAAGGGGTATTACGCATGACGAACGATCTCATTGAAAATGGTTGGGCAACGAGTACCGCCCCCCTCTTCGGCTCCGCAATACATGAAAGAAGGCCGGCGTGGAAAGCGGGGATGATCGTAGGCGAATCAGTAGGTTCCTGGATAGGCTGCGCCGTCTATTAAGATATTCTGGCCGCATATATAGCCGGATTGGGCAGCGCAGACATATGCGCAAAGCGCGCCCAATTCCTCGGGCTCGCCGTAGCGGCCAGCAGGATTGTTGGATCCGCGCTCCGTCCACAGTTGTTCAAAACTCTTGCCGCCTGGCTCCAGCATTCCTTCTATGTGATGCCGCTGCGCATCGGTGGCGAAAACGCCCGGAAGCAGGTTGTTGATGGTGACGTTGTGCCGCACCGTCTGGCGGGCCAGGCCCGCAACAAAACCCACCAGGCAGGAGCGCGCGCCATTCGAAAGGCCGAGCTCAAGCTGCGGGGTTTTGACGCTGCGTGAAACGATATTCACAATGCGGCCGAAGCGGCGTTCCATCATGCCGTCGACGACACGCCGGATCATGTCGATCGGCCCAAGCGCCATGGAGTCAAGGGCCGCGTGCCAGTCGGACTGAGTCCACTGGCGAAAGTCACCGGGTGGCGCGCCGTCTGCGTTATTGACCAGAATATCGGGCGCGGGACACGCCGCAAGCGCCGCCTCCCGCCCTTCACCCGTGGTGATGTTGGCAACTGCGTATCGGACCCGGGTTCCCGTGGCCGCCGTGATTTCCTCAGCGGCCTGGGCCAGCGTGCTTTCCGTGCGCGCCGCGATGGTCACGTTGACGCCTTCGCTTGCCAACTGATGGGCGCAGGCGCGGCCCATTCCCTTGCTGCCGCCGAAAACCAGCGCATGGCGGCCTCGAATTCCCAAATCCATAGCGTTTCCTATTGCAAAGGCGCAGCCCAATCCATGACATGAAATGGCCGGAAAGGAATTCAGTCAGCAGGAAGCCGCAAGGCGGACAATCTCTCGACGCGCGTTCTTTCCGGCCCCATCCTGCAAGGGATCAGGCGGCCTTCAGTTGCAGCGAATTCCAGCCGTACTTCTTGTCCAGCCCCAGCGCCTTGACCGCGCGCAGGCCCTTGAGCAGAGGCTCTCCTTCCAGCGCGCGCAGCGGCTTGCGCAGTTCGCCTGCCGGCAGGCCCACGGCCTTCATCAGCGATTTGATGGCAACGGGGTTGATGGCCGAGTACGAGTAGTGCAGCAATTGCAGATTGCGCAGATAGGATTCGCGGAAGCTGAAGCTGACCTCGGGCGAGGTCCAGGGCTGGGAAATTTCCGTCAACTCTGCCGGCGCGATATTGCCGGTCATGTTGGCCGTGCCATGGCCACCCAGGCTCATGGTCGGCACGACCAGGCCCAGATTGGGCGAATCGCAGCACATCACGGCTACGTCGGGCGCGCCGTATAGTACTTGCGCCACCTGGCCCACGCGCGTGGTGGATTCCTTGTGGACCACGTAGTTCGGGTGCTTGAAGATGCGCAGCAGCTGATCCCAGTGCAGATCGCTCTTGACCCGTGGAGGATTGTTGTAGATGCCCAGCGGCAGATCGGTGGCGTCGGCTATCTCGAGGAAATAGCTTTCGATATCCGCTTCGGAGGCGCAGATGTAGGCAGGCGCAGCCAGAATGGCGCCATCGGCGCCGTTGGCCCGCGCAAAGCGCAGGTAATCCATGGTGGCCTCGGTGTTATTGCCGGTGCAGCCATAGAAGAGCTTCATCTTGCCGGTCTTCATCTTCGCCGTTTCCACGATGATGTCCTGGCGCTCTTTTTGCGACAGCATGGAAACCTCGCCCGTGGACCCCATGATGAGCACGGCGCTGGTGCCGTTGTCTTCCTGGAACTTCAGCAGTTCGCGGAAGGCTTCGTAATCGGGACTGCCATCCTTGTTGAAGGGCGTAATCAGGGCCACGAAGGACCCGGTGATCTTCATCTTGCTCATGTATATCTCCAGTAATGGACGAGTCAAAAACGGTGGAAGCTCAAACCGAGCGGGCGACTTCTTTCTGAGTATCGTGCTGCTGCGCATCCTGGCAGGCAACCATCGCAGCCAAACCTTGCTTCAAGTCGGCGATCAGATCTTCCGGGTCTTCCAGCCCCACATGCATGCGTACTGCCTTGCCCTTGTGAGGCCAGCGATCGCCGTGGTGCTTTCCCGGAGTGAACGGTATGGCCAGGCTTTCATATCCGCCCCAGGACACGCCGATTCCGAAATGATGCAAGGCATCGACAAAGGCGGCGACTGATTCGTCGTCGCTCGCACGCAGGACTACCGTGAAGAGGCCGCTTGCGCCCTTAAAATCGCGCTTCCAGATGGCGTGGCCCGGGTGGGACGGCAGCGCTGGATGCACCACGGCCTCGACCTCGGCTTGTTGTTCCAGCCACTGGGCCACGCGGATTCCCGACGCCATATGCTTCTGCAGCCGCACGTCCATGGTGCGCAGCCCCCGCAATGCCAGGAAGATATCGTCGGGGCTGGCCGTCTGGCCCATTTCCTGCGTCGTCTCCCTGACCTTGGGCCAGGTGGCTTGGTTGCAGGTCACCACGCCCAGCATGGCATCTGAATGACCCACGATGTACTTCGTCGCGGCGTGAATGGACACATCGACGCCATGCTCAAAAGCCTTGAAGAACAATGGCGTGGCCCAGGTGTTGTCCATGACAACAAAGGCGCCGTGCGCGTGCGCGGCCGCCGCGATGGCGGGAATATCCTGGATTTCAAGCGTTTCGGAACCCGGAGATTCGACAAATACGACGCGCGTATTGGGCTGCATGAGCGATTCGATGCGCTTGCCGCAAGCAGGGTCGTAGACCTGTACCTCAACCCCGAAGCGGCTGAGCACGCGATCGAGGAAGGAACGGGTCGGGGAATAGGCGCTATACGAAACCAGGATATGGTCGCCGGCCATGAGCAATGCGGTGAGCGTCGTGGCGATGGCCGCCAGGCCCGAGGGAAAGACCAAGGAGCGGTGTCCGCCTTCCAGGGTGGCCATGGCCTCCTCGAACGCGTGGGTGGTGGCGGTTCCATAGCGGCCATAGGTGGTGGCGCCCGGCTCTTGCGCGGCGCGGGCGCGCTTCATGCCTTCCCATTCCGCCATGCTGCCCGCGAGTATCGTCGATGCCCTGCAGATGGGGGTATTCACCAGGCCGCCAAAACGTTCCGGATGCCGGCCTGCGCTGACGAGTTGAGTGCTTTGCCTCATGAACTTCAATCTCCGTGGATGCACGGCCAGCGCTTCCAGGGGAAGTCGATGACCACTGATGACGTGATCAAGTCTATGAGGAGAGTGGGTGAAAACTCTTCGATTTTTTACCCCTTCCGGAGGCAAAAAGAGAAAAATAATCACCACCGAATCCTGACAATCTGGCGAAGGCGAATTGGCCAGGCCGGGGCGGACTGGCTAAGCCGGGTCAGATCAGACCCGGGGATGAAAGGCCTCAGCTTCGAGCAGCGGCGCTGGCACGTCTCGGCCTGCTTGCGTTAAGGGAATTCCACCGGCCCGCGCGCTCTTCGATGGTGGAGGGAAAAATCTCCAGGCAAAGCTTGTGAAGCGAACGCACGAATGGATTCGATTTCAGGAACATGGCTTCGCCGAAATAGATGGGAATCCTCGGCGCGTTGGGAAGCGCGATGCAGCTCAGGCGCCGATCCGACTCGTCGATGCACCACGTGGGAAGCAATGCGAAACCCAGGCCTTCATCGACGCAACGCTTGACGCTCATGCTGGTCGAGGTAGACACCGCGACCTTGGGCTGCTCGTTGCCGACCGACAAATAGTCCAGTGCGATATTGCGAAGCATCTGGCCCGGTTCATATGTCACCAGCGGCCGTCCAAGCGCCCACTCCGGAACAGCCGTCTCATCGGCTGGCGCGGGCCAGCTCGACGGGAACGCCAGCGCCGGCTGGTAGTGGCAGATAACGCGTTGCGGAATCACGGTGTCGCCAAAATAGCGCTCGCTCAAACAGACATCCAGCGAGCCGTTGCGGATCAGCTCCGGCAACGAGACGTCCTTTTCGTAGCCGACGATCTCGACGTTGGGATACATGCGCCGAAACTTCGTCAGCACCGGCGGCAGCAGGTAGTAGAAGATCGCGTGCGGCATCCCGATACGGATGACTGGCCGTTCCTTGTCGATCAGGTTGCCCAGGCGCGTCAGCATGACGTCGAATTCAGGCGCCAGCAGCCGGTAAAGGCTGGTGCCGCGCGGAGTGAGCTTGATCGACTTGGCACCGCGCCCAGCCACCACCAGCTTCTCGCCGACGCGCTGCTCGAGGCGCCGGATGTGATTGGCCACCGACTGGTAGGTGATGTTCAGCCGGCGCGCCGCGGCGGAATACGTGCCCTCCTGTGCGACAAGGAAAAAAGTCTGCGTGAGAGTAAGGTCCACCTCTTGCATCGCGCCTCCGGCTCGCCGGCTCAAATATAAAATTTCTTGTAGGTTTGGCTCGATGAATTGTATCGCCCCCGGGTGTAGCGGCCTATAACATCGACCTCAGGTTTGGCCTCCGAACCGCGCGGCGGCAACGGCATACAGGTATGTTCGCTGCGCAAAAGGGAGGGTAAGTTGAGTGAGCCATGGACAAGAAAGATCGCTGCATCCTCGCGTTGCTTCAGACTGATGCGCGCCTCTCGAACAATGAAATCGCGGAACGGGTCCACCTGTCCCCGACCGCGTGCTGGAAGCGGATTCAGCACCTGCAGGCATCCGGCCTTATTCGCCGCCAGGTTTGCCTGTTGGACAACAACAAGGCGGGGCTGGGCGTGACTGTGTTCGTGTCGATAAAGACGAACCGCCATGACCTGAATTGGCTGGAAAAATTTTCGCTCGGCGTCAAGGATATGCCCGAAGTCATGGAGTTCTATCGAATGACCGGCGACACCGACTACCTTCTCAAGGTGGTGGTGCCCGATATCGCCGGGTTCGATTTCGTCTACAAGAAGCTCATCCAAGTCGCCGAACTGTTTGACGTCAGTTCGAGTTTTGCGATGGAGGAGCTCAAGTACACCACGGCATTACCGCTGGACCATCTTTGATCCGCAAATGCGGCAAGCCCCAGCCCAAAAGAGCTGCAGCCCAAAGAATGGGTTGGATGTGGAGCGTAATTGGAGCGGGTGATGGGAACAGCACCCGGTCGCTAACTCGTTTATTACGAACGTCTTTTCCGATCCAAGCGTCACGGAATGGACTCGATTGTGGACTCAAGTCTTCGGCCTGGTCAACGCAGGCCGTTGTGGGTGATCCAAAGCGAGCCAAGCACATCCACCAACAGCCAGAGCATCGGATTTCATTCCGAAGTCTATCTGTCCACTGGCACATCACGCCACAGGCCGCAACGGACAGGTGAGCTGCGTCCTCAAAGGACTGGCTCATCATCGACCGGCGCGGCCCCGTCTTTCACCCGCTCGATGAACCGCCTCATGGGCTCCGAGGGTTCGCCCCGGCGGCGCAGCAGGTAGGTAGAGAGCATCGGTGGGGTGCCGGCCAGGGGACGAATGGAGATGTCCGGGCGCTGTAGCGTCTGCACCTGCGAGGCGATGGCGAAGCCGATGCCGTAGCCGGCGCCGACCAGGGTCAACATCACGCCGAGGCTGGTCACTTCATCGACCAGCTTGAGCGGCGTGCCTGCGTCCTGCAGCAGCGCTTGAATCTGATGGCGGCAGCCCGATCCCGATTCGGGATGGCACAGAACCAGCGGAAACTTCAAGGCTTCGGGCAGCGGCACCTGCACGTGTGCCAGCAAGGGATGGCGTGCGGGCACGATCACCGACAGCGGGTCGGTCCACACCGGCTCGGCGACGAGGCCATCATGCACCGCGTTTGACAACGCAAAGCCGATGTCCAGCAGATCATCGTGCAGCATCTTGAGCTGCTGCGCGAACGGCAGCTCGAAGACGCGAATCTCCAGCTCGGGCTCCTCCTCACGGCTGCGTGCCAGCAGGGTGGCGATGCGGGGCTGCGCCAGGCTGTCGCAGATGGCGATGCGCAGATGGCCCTGGTAGCCCTGTGCCGCCGCCTTGGCGCTCTTGACTGCCTGCTCCACGGTGGCCATCACGCGCCGGCATTCGCCGAGGAACACCTGGCCGGCCCAGGTCAGCCGCGTCAGGCGTGTGCTGCGGTCGAACAACTGCACGCCAAGCTGGCTTTCCAGGTCGCGCATCGCACGCGACACAGGCGACTGCTCGATGCCCAGACGCTCGGCTGCACGGGCCAGATGCAGTTCTTCCGCAACTGCGACGAAGTAACGCAGCAATCTGAAATCCAAGGCCACCTCCTGTTTGTCTTCTTCTGGTTCGACCTCTCGGGCGCCAGCATCTACATCCGCATCCCGTCAGCACCTCCTTCGATTGCATCGCGTCGAAGCACTCATGCCTGTCGGGAGCCCGTCGCCGACACGCGCGGAGCTGGCCGGCGCACACAGCCGGACACTGAATGCTGATGGCCATGTTTGCTGCTGCCATGCCAGGGCGGGCGGCCAAGCAATATGACGCAGGCGTTCCTGCGAACCAGGGCCGCGAAGACGATGCTGCGTCCGCAAGGCTGGTAAATCAGCCGGTGTGCCGAGCACCGCGCGCAGGCGCTCACGCGTGTCGGAGTTCGCGATCGGTGCAGCCGACGACGACACGCCGGCGTCAGGGCGGGCGTGCCGATGCAGTTTCATGAGGGTGTCTTTCGGCTCACCCCGGTCGCTGCCCGGGTCGGTCACGAAGCTCAGTTTCAACACCCGGACTTCTGCGTAGCCGCCAACACCTGGGCGACGCGCTGGCGGGCCCACCAGGCGGTCGCCGCGGATGAAGTCCTCGGGCTGCGGTTGACGCGGCGCGGAGGCCTGCAGCCGCTGCGCGAGCTGCTCGTCGCCCATGCGTTCGTCGTTCCAGGACACGCTGCCGTGGGTGGTGACGGACAGGTTCGCCACGTCGGGCTTGATCGGCTTCACTCCATTCAGACACGGATGCTAATGAGAATTATTATTGATTGTCCGTGGTTTTGTGTGATATGGCAACACCGATGGAATAACCCGGCCTTGCCTGGACACTCGCCGCCTCGCCGGCGACTGAAGGCCGGATGGCGGCAACTGGAAGGCCTCTGTGACCGGCATCGCCACCGGGAAGCACTCATGCGGTTCCCTGCGGCCAGAGGAATGGACTCCACTTTCTGGGGGGAAGTACATGAACTTGCGCCATCTTCGCTGTTTCATCGCCGTGGCCGAGGAGTTGCACTTTGGCCGGGCGGCGCGGCGGCTGCATGTGGAGCAGTCGCCCCTGTCGCGCACGATCCGCCAACTGGAGGCGGACCTGGGCGTGACGCTGCTGGAGCGCACGCCGCGCGGCGTGCGCCTGACCCCGGCCGGGCAGGTGTTCCTGGAGGAGGCCCGGCGCGTGCTGCTGACCCTTGAGCAAGCCCAGACCAAGGCGCGGGCGGTGGCGGCGGGACACCGAGGCACCCTGCGCATCGCCTTGGCCGGCGGCGTCGGGCGGACCCGGCTGTCGGCGCTGCTCGCGCTGTGCCGCGAGGAGGCGCCGGAAGTGGGCATCCGGCTGTTCGAGGCGCCGCTGTCGCAGGTGGTGGGCGGGCTGAGCAACGACCTGTACGACGCGGCCTTTGCGATGGCCGGCGAGATGGAGGCCGGGGTGGTCGCCAGGCCGGTGTGGCAAGATCCACTGGTGGTGGCCATACCGGCGCGGCACCCCTTGCTGGCGCACAAGCGGGTACCGCTGGACGAGGTGGTGGGCTACCCGCTGGTGCTGTGTCACCCGCAGGTTTGTCAGGAGTGCAGCCGGCAATGCGAGCGCCTGTTGCGCCTGGTGGAGACACCGCCGGTCGTGGCCGAGTACGTGACGACCCACTCGTTGATGCTGGCCCTGGTGGCGGCCGGCTATGGCGTGGGATTTTCCACCGCGGCCCACGCGGTGGCATGCCGGCAGGCGGACGTGATCGTCCGGCCGCTGGACGAAGATTCGGCGGCGTTGACGACCTATCTGCTACATCCCGAGGGCGCGATGTCGGAGCCGCTGCGCCACTTCATCGACCGTGCTCAGCGTGTCGGCCATATGCCGTTGGATACGCAACGGCTCGCATGAGGCTGCTTCAGGCGGGTTGGCCGATGCCATTTTGGTCAAAGCGCCAGACCTGTTTTGCCACAGCGGGACTCCATGCCGCGGTGCACGGAGGCGCTGCACTCAGGCGTTGCTCGCGCTTGCGGTTGGCATCCAGCGATGAGACTCGCATGCCCATCATGGCGCGTCACAGCGAAGACGCGCGGCGCAACAGTGCTTGCCGTATGCGCATCGGCTCTGGCGTGTTGAGCTGATCGCGCTTTACTGGGCCTTTTCCCCTGCAAAGACTTTGGCCTGGTTATCCGGGTCAGGCATGGTGCCCGCGAATGACGCTGGTGACAGCATGTTTCGCGGCTTGCGAATTGTGAGTGATGGCGCCATGCGCGGCAAGACGCACATCTCGCAACGAAACCGGCGGCATCGTCGATGCCACGGTCTTCGCCGCTTCGCCACTTGCTCGTTTCGCCCGGAGATTTCTGGACGGCCACGCACGTCGCCTGTACGGCGGGTGCGTGTGCGTGGACTCGGTGCGATGACGAATGGAGGCGCGCGATATGCCGAAGTCGAGCAGCCTGGCCGATGGTGCCAAGACCTACTACCGCCCGATCGAGGCGGCAATCCGCTGGAGCGGATTGCTGCGCTTCGAGCGGCGCATCCTGGCGACCTTGGGACAGCGGCCTCTACCGGAGGCAACGGAGTTTCCGCGCTGGCCGATGCTGAGGTTGAACACCGAAAGAATCTTCGATGCGCTGGCTCACGGCGAGATGCCGTATGGCAAGGAGGGTTTGGTGCGGGACACGCAGGGCCTGGCGATGGACGACCGGTCGCTGACGGTGCGGCACGTCGACCTGAAAGCCTGGATGGCGCACTACTACCCCGGCGAGAAACCGGCGTTTCTGTTCGATGAGATCGAGCGTGCACTTCACCCGGCGATCAGCCTGGACACAGTGGGCGCATTGCTGGCCGAGCGGGAAGCGATCAAGGCGCGGCTGGCGGAACACTTGGGCGTGCACGAGACGCTGCGCGCCGAGCACGAGGCGCTGCTGAAGACGTACGCCGCCTACACGGTCGACGCGGAGCGTGCGAACACGCCTGGGCCGCGCAGCGAATCGACCTACCTGAACATCGTTGGCGGGCTACTGACGCTACTGCTGGGCAAGTCGCCCAGCGGCATGCCGTATTCCAGCTTCCTGACGCAGGAAGCCATCATCAGCGCGATGGTGGCGCACCACGGCAACGCGATGGGCATCACCGAGCGCACCCTGCAGGCCAAGTTCGCACTGGCTCGGCGCAATTTGCAGAGCACAACTTCCTGAGCGATGCCAGACCGTATCTGCGGTCGCGGAAACCGCATTTGCGGTGTCTTTCTTCAACGCGGCGTTCTTAATTCGAGTCACGCCAATCAGCGCCACTGAGCGTTAAGGAGTGACCCTCATGTCTTCGCAGACCACCGCCACGGCGGCACCGACCGAGCACCGCATCCTGCGCCGCGCCGAGGTCGAAGCCAAGACCGGCTTCAAGCGCGCGCACATCTACAGCCTGATGAAGGAAGGCAAGTTCCCCAAGGCGCTGCGCCTGGGCGTGCGCGCGGTGGGCTGGGACTCGGTGGAGATCGAACAGTGGATCGCTGATCGCCTCAAAGAACGCGCCTGACGCTTCTTCTCGGTTCATGCCATTCGACGAGGAGAAGCTCATGCAGGTGGTGTCCATCATTTCGACCAAGGGCGGCGTGGGCAAGACCACGACGGCGGCCAACCTGGGCGGCTTCATCGCCGACGCCGGGCTGCGCGTGCTGCTGCTGGACCTGGACGTGCAGCCCACGCTGTCGAGCTACTTCACGCTGGACCTGCGCGCGCCCGGCGGCATCTACGAGATGCTGGCCTTCAACGAGCGGCGCATCGAGCAACTGGTGTCGCGCACCGCGATCGCGGGCCTGGACCTGGTGCTCTCCAACGACGACCGCGGCGAGCTGAACACGCTGCTGCTGCACGCACCGGATGGGCGCCTGCGACTGCGCCATCTGCTTCCCGTCTTCCGCACGCACTATGACTTGCTGCTGGTCGACACCCAGGGCGCGCGCAGCGTGCTGCTGGAGATGGCGGTGCTGGCGTCCGACCTGGCGCTGTCGCCGGTGACGCCGGAAATCCTCGCGGCGCGCGAGCTGCGGCGCGGCACGCTGCAACTGATCGAGGACATCGCGCCGTATCGGCACCTGGGCATCGAGCCACCGCCGCTGCGCCTGCTCATCAACCGTGTGCATCCGGTGTCGTCGAACGCGCGGCTGGTCCAGCAGGCGCTGCGACAGGTGTTCCAGGAACAGGCCGGCGTGCAGGTGTTGGGCACCGACGTGCCGGCCATCGAGGCCTATCCGCGCGCTGCGACACGAGGATTGCCAGTGCATCGGGTGGAGTACCGGCAGCCGGCGGGGCGCACGGCGCCCGCGGCGCTGGAGACCATGCGCACGCTGGCCGGCGAGCTGTTCCCCGTTTGGCGGGAGCGCTTCGCGCTGGTCACCGGTCGGGCCGATGCGGGAGGGGCCGGCCATGGCGAGCGCGCATGAACTGGCGCGCGGCCGCGAACGGCTGCGCGCGCTGATCGAGTTCGCGCTGGGCGAAGGCTGGCGCGTGGTGCGCACGTCCGGTGGGCACCTGAAATTCACGAAACAAGGCTGCGCGTCGATCTACACCAGTTCGACTGCGAGCGACCACCGTGCCGACCGCAATGCCCGCGCGCAGCTTCGCCGCGCCGACCGGCAAGCGCAAGAGAACGGCCGTGGCTGACCTGACGCCGCAGGACATGGCTGCCAAGCTGCTGGCCACCGGCTTCGAGCGCAGCGGCCCTTCGGCCACGACCTTGAGCGACCCCATCGCCGACACCCCGATGGTGGTGACGCTGGACCAGTTGCGGCCCTACGACCACGACCCGCGCGTGACGCGGAACCCGGCCTATGCGGAGATCAAGGCGTCCATCCGCGAACGCGGGCTGGACGCGCCCCCCGCGATCACGCGCAGGCCGGGCGAGGCGCACTACATCATTCGCAACGGCGGTAACACGCGGCTGGCGATCCTGCGCGAGTTGTGGAGCGAGACCAAGGAGGAACGCTTCTTCCGCATTGCGTGCCTGTTCCGCCCGTGGCCGGCGCGCGGCGAAATCGTGGCGCTGACCGGGCATCTGGCCGAGAACGAGCTGCGCGGCGGGCTGACCTTCATCGAGCGGGCCTTGGGCATCGAGAAGGCGCGCGAGTTCTACGAGCAGGAAAGCGGCCAGGCGCTGTCACAGAGCGAACTCGCGCGGCGGCTGACTGCCGACGGCTATCCGGTGCCGCAGTCACACATCAGCCGCATGAACGATGCGGTGCGCTATCTGCTGCCGGCGATCCCGACGCTGCTGTACGGCGGATTGGGCCGGCATCAGGTGGACCGGCTCGCGGTGCTGCGCAAGGCGTGCGAGCGCACCTGGGAGCGGCGTGCGCTGGGCCGCACCGTGGCCGTGGACTTCGCCACCTTGTTTCAGGACGTGCTGACGCAGTTCGACACACAGCCGGACGACTTCTCGCCGCAGCGGGTGCAGGACGAGCTGGTGGGCCAGATGGCCGAGCTGCTGGAGGCGGACTACGACACCCTGGCGCTGGAGATCAACGACAGCGAAAGCCGCCAGCGTGCCCTGACCAGCGAACCGGCGGTGCCGACGCCACCGGCAGCGCCTGTCTTGCCTGCTGCACCTCCCTCGCCGGTCTCCGCGCCTCGGCAGCCACCCGCCTCGTCCGTGCCGCGCGACACCACGCCGGTCGCGCCTCCGGCGCCAGCAGCGACACCGCCTGCATCGCCCGACGCGCCGGAGGACCAGCACGGGCAACGCGACGAGCGTCTGCAAGGGCACATCGTGACACCGGCACCGACCACCGAGCGCCTGCTGTCCATCCAACGGATGGTCGCGGACCAGCTCGGCGACAAGCTGCCCGACTTCGAGGCCGATGCGCTGCGTGCGATCCCCGTGCAGGCTGGCGGGCTCTATCCCATCTCGGACGTCTGGTACATCGAGCCGGGGCTGGACGCGCCGGATCGCCTGCGCGTGCACATCGCGCAGTTCGCGCGCGAGATCGCCGGGGACGCGGCGGTGGCCGACCACATCGAGGCCATCGACGGCGGCATCGGCTTCGTCTGCGTGGCACCGGCCGTGGGCCAGGCGAAAGCGCTGCCGGCGTTCGCGCGGGCGGTGCTCACCCTACTGCATGCGCTGAGTGCGGCGCCGCCCGCCGCGAACGGATTGGACCGCGCGCGGCTGGCCGACGAGCTGGCGGCGCTGCTGCATGGCCACGGCGGCTCGGCCACACGCCTGAGCGATGCTGCGCTGGTGAAGCTGTTCCGTCTGCTGCGCCTGGCGCGCCGGCTGCTGGACCTGCAAGCCGGCGAAGCGGGCCAGGAATCCTGAGCGCAGGAGGCTCCCGTATGTCGGCACCGCACCCGCTCAACCAGGCCGTGATCGCCCAGGCCCTGCATGACCTGCGCAACGGCCAGTTGCGCCGCTGCAAGGCCATGGGCTTCGGCGAGGAGGAGCTGGATGCGCTGAAGCACCCCGAACTCGTGAGCATGCTGGTGAATGCCACGGTGTCGTGGTGTTCGGTGTCGGTGAACCGGGAGGTGTTGAAGCGGCTGCTGAGCCAGGTGCACGACGTGGAGCGGGAGATCGCCACGGTGGACCGCATGCTGCGCCTGGGGGCGAGCACGGAGATGGTCAGCAAGTTCTACGGCCTCACGCATCAGGAAGTGGCGCTGCGCCGCGACATCCTCGGGCTACCCAAGCGCAAGGGCCGGCATCCGGTGCTCGATGAGGCGCAGGACGTGACCTTGTGGGAGCGCTGGAAGGCCGGCGTCGCCGAGCGCCATATCGCCCTGACCGACGACATGGCGATGCTGGCGTTGACCATGGACCTGGCCGAGGCGCTGAGCCTGCCCATGTCGGTGATCTGGTCGGCGATACGGAACTGGATCGACCAGGGGCTGGTGTAGCCATGACCACGGGCAGCGCACCACGGCGCGATGGCCCGGTTGCGCTGTCGGCGTTGTTCGACGCGGCGCTGCGGCACCTTGAGCCGAAGGAACTGGCGCAGGGCACGGCGCCGAACCAGGACGGTTTTCTCTACAGCGGCAACCGGCACGAGAGCGTGCCGCGCGCGCTGTTCCTCGACCGACGCCTGACGCCGCTGGAGCGAAACGCCTGGCAGGTGTTCCGCCTGCAGCTCAACGACGACGGCGTGACCGCCTTTCCCACCTACGACCAGCTCCGCCCCTATCTGGCGTCCATGCCCTGTGCGGCGCAAGCCTCGCACGAGACCGTGGCGCGCGCCTTGACGCTGCTGCGGCTGACGCGCTGGCTCAGCCTGGTGCGGCGGCGGCGCGATCCCAAGACCGGCCGTATCCAAGGCAACCTCTACGTGCTGCACGACGAACCGCTGTCGCCCTTCGAGGCGATGCAGCTCGATGCCGACTACCTCGGCCTGGTCAGTCAGGCGCTGACCCATGCCGCCAAGGCGGTACAGATGGTGGGCATGAACACGCTCAAGGAGATTGCCGAAGACCCGCTGCTCAGCGGCCGCACGCTGCCGACCCGCTTGCAGGTGCTGGCGCAGCGCATGGCGCGGCATGGCTGGACGACGCCAGGTTATCCACAGGAGGGTGCGGACCACGAATCCGAAGAAGGCCAGGAAGCCCTGCTTCGGAATGGCGCGCGCCCGTCTTCGGAATCCGAAGCAGGGCCGAAACCCGCGCCGGACGGCTCTCTTCGGATTCCGAAGGAGGACCGTACAGTACGTAATGATCGTATAAATGAAGTACGTACAGTACCGCGCGCGAGGGCCTTGCAGAACCTGCGGCTGCCCGAGCGTTTCCTGCGCTTGAAGGACGAGCAGCAGGCCGGCGCGCTGGTGGCGCTGCAGCAGGTGGACGAGGCGCAGAGGCAGGCCGTTCTCGACGAGTGGGCGGCACGCTGCCACAACAGCGCGGTACGCAACCCGGCCGGCTACCTGTTTGGCATCATCCAGAAGGCGATCCGCGGGGAGTTCAAGGCCTGGGCCGGAGAAAGTGCATCGACGCCGCCAGCGCCCCCGTCACCTGCGCCCTCGTCACCGCCAGCATCCCGTGCGGCTGACCCCGAGGTGGCACGTGCCTACCTGGCTCAGCTCCGAGAAGCCTTGCGTGATCGCTGATGTTGACTATCCCCAGGGGATAGCTGGAACAAACACCCTTCCGCCGTGCTCGATTGCTGCCCGCCGAACGACAGGCGAAACTGTCGCCTGTGAATCAAACGAGGACAGCCACGCACGAGCCCGGCCAACGATGGATATGACGACTTTCCCCGTCACAAACGCACTGCAACCACTACAGCGAGACGTTCAGCGCTTGCTGGGCAGATGCCTGTTGCGCCTTCAACAATACGAGCGCCTCATGAAAGCCATCGTGGCCCACCACGAGATTTCAGGCCCGGCGCATTCGCTGGAGGCCATTCGCGCAGCGCGGATTGAAGATGCCGCGACCAAGACCCTGGGCACGTTGATCGGACAACTGTTTGGTTCGTATGTCGTCACCGATGGAAATGGCGGCGAGGAACGCGACGACGATCTTCCCGGCGACGTGATCTCCTTTCGCACGCGCGTGCAACTGAGCCTGTCTGCGCAGGACTACGCCAAGACCCAGGCCGACCTCAAAGACCTGGTATCGCTGCGCAACACACTGGTGCACCACTTCATCGACCAGCACGATCTATGGACCGTGGACGGGTGCCGCGCTGCACAGGACGAACTCGGTTCCGCCTACACGCGCATCGATCACCACTTCGAGCGGTTGCGCGGCTGGGCCGAGCACATGGATCAGGCGCGGCGCCTGGCAGCGGAATTCGTCCAGTCGGATGTGTTCCACGACCTGGTGGTCAATGGCATCGCGCCGGACGGCACGGTGGACTGGCCGGCCGCCGGCATCGTTCGTGCGCTACGCGAGGCCGCCGCGCAGTTGGCCGTCGAGGGCTGGACACCGATCGCCGCCGCTGGCCGCTGGATCGCGGACCGGCATCCCGAGCAGCTTCCAGCCAAGTACGGCTGCAGCAGTTGGCGGCAGGTGGTGCACGAGTGCCGCCTGTTCGAGCTTCGCTACCGTGAGGTGGAGGGGCAACGGGCCGCCTGGTACAGACCTCGCGAGGCATAGCCCCGCGACGCGGTCTCACCTCCGCGCGAGTCGCGAACGACTCCGCCGAGCTATCCCCAGGGGATAGCCGGCACACACAGCCTTCCGCGCAGAACAAACCGGGCGCGCATGGGCTGCGGTTTGTTGACTGACAGCCTTCCGGCCGATGCCGATGCTGGCGACTCGCCCCTTCACCGCGAGTCGCTCTCATGGCCAACGAACGCACAGAACCCCTGCAACTGAATCTCGGATCGCTGCGCAGCGCGATGTCGCTGACGCTGCACACGCACCACGCTTCGCGCATCTGGCACGGCCGTGCGCCGACCGAGGGGCGCCCCGGCATCATCGGTCTCAACGGCTTCATCGGCGCCATGAACAAGATGAAGCGCGGCGCCGAGCAGGACGACCCGTACTCGGACTGGTGGATGTTGCGGATCGAGGACAAGCTCGCCGACACCAAGACCCGTCTGCAGACCCTGCGCGAACAGGTGGATCAGGCCTTGGCCGACGTGCCAGCGGCGCTGTCCCTGGGCGAGAACATGAACGTGCAGCCGGTGAAGCTGCCGCTGTTCGTGAACGCCCAGCTCGGTTTCATGGCGGTGTATCTGCTGGCCGACTACGACGACCTGGCACGCAAGCTCATCCTGGCGCACCACACGGCGCTGATCGACCGCAGCACCTTGGAGCGCTGGCTCAATGATGGTGCGCACGCGCTGCGCAGCCTGTTCTCGCTGGCCCAGCAGTACCGCTACTCGGGCACGACGCGCGACGACTTCGCGGCGAAGAACGCGGCGGCGCGAGCGGCGCTGGAGAAGTTCGGCGAGTTGCCGCAGGACGTGCTGGAAGGCACGCGCCGCTCGCGCTTCGCGCCACCCATCGCGCGGCGGTCGAACAAGCCCGGCACGCCGCCTGCTGCGCCTGCCATCGTGCCCGATGCGCAGGCTCCCACGGGTGGCGCAGCCGATGGTGCCGCGGGCGATGAGGGTGCTGGCGCATGACAGCATCGCCCCCTATCAGCCACTCGACGCGCTTCGTGGCGCTGGAACAGGCGGACTTCCAGCGGCTGGAACACGCAGGCTACCTAAAAGGCCTTTTACAGCCTTTTAAGGGTAAGGGGAGTCTGGAGACCTGGGCCAGCCAGTGCGCAGCGCTGCGCGACGACGTGATTGGCCTGGCGCAGCGGCGCGTGCTGCCCCAGGCGCGCGCCTATCCATTCAGTCTGCTCGACGTGCAACTGGCCCAGCAGGCCACTGGCGCAGGGACGACCTTCCTGCGCTGGCGCAACCTCGACCGTTCCTCCATGGGCGTGGCGTTGTGGGAGGCCCTGCTGGCCAACCCCGCGACGCCGGCCTCGCTGATCGACGAGCTGTACGCGATCGAACTGCAGCGCATCGTGCTGAACATGCAGATCAGCCTGACCCACAGCATCGCCCGCCAAGCCCTGGAATGCGCCAACAAGGCCGCGCAGGCCGAAGCGGCTTACCTGCGGCGCGTCCACGGGCATACCGCGTCCGTTCCACCCACCACCAAGGAGTCTCCATGAGCACGCACTTCGTCGGCGAGGGCAACATCGGTTCTGCGCCGGACTACCGCGAATTTCCGAACGGCAACGACGAGCCACGCCGGCTGCTTCGCCTGAACGTCTACTTCGACAACCCGATCCCGAAGAAGGACGGCGAGTACGAAGATCGCGGCGGCTTCTGGGCGCCCGTGGAGCTGTGGCACCGCGACGCCGAGCACTGGAAGACGCTATACCAGAAAGGCATGCGGGTGCTGGTCGAGGGCCGCACCGTGCGCGACGAATGGGAGGACGCCGACGAGAACGAGCGCGTGACGTTCAAGGTCGAGGCGCGGCGCGTGGGCATCCTGCCGTACCGCATCGAGTCGGTGGCGCTCAGCACCAAGCCGGCCGGCGGACAGTAATTCGCCCATCGCCGTTCCCCCGAGGGCGACTGTAGCAACCGTCATACGCCCGCGATGCACCAGCGAGCTATCCCCAGGGGATAGCTCCAAGGTCGTCCACGGAGTTCCAGCCGCCCTCCCGAAACGACGCTCTTGCTGTGCCAGCTCCTACGATCTATGCACACCGCTGCGGCAACGAACCGCCTGCCGATCACAAAGCGGTGTCTGCATCAATCGACTTCCTTGCTGCCGGCATCTCCTGGCCCCGCCAAGCTGACGCCCATCCGATGAACCGCACATTTCCAAGGAGGCTTCATGCGCGTTTTCCTGTGCGAGAAGCCGTCCCAGGGCAAGGACATCGCCCGTGTGCTGGGTGCCGGTCAACGCGGCAACGGCTGCTACAGCGGCGCGGGTGTCGTCGTGACCTGGTGCATCGGTCATCTGGTGGAGGCGGTTCCGCCCGAAGGCTACGGCGAGCAATACAAGCGCTGGGCCATCGAGCAACTGCCCATTCTTCCTGAGCGTTGGCGTGTCGAGCCCAAGGCGGCGACCGCAGCGCAATTCAAGGTCGTGCAGCAGCTCGTCGCCAAGGCGGGCGAGCTGGTGATTGCGACCGACGCCGACCGCGAGGGCGAGATGATCGCCCGCGAGATCATCGACCTATGCGGCTACCGCGGGCCGATTCAGCGCCTGTGGCTGTCGGCGCTCAACGATGCGTCGATCCGCAAAGCGCTGGGTGCGCTCAAGCCGTCCGCCGAGACGCTGCCGCTGTATTTCTCCGCACTCGCCCGGTCGCGCGCCGACTGGCTGATCGGGATGAACCTGAGCCGCTTGTTCACACTGCTGGGGCGCCAGGCCGGCTATACCGGCGTGCTGTCGGTGGGGCGCGTGCAGACGCCGACGCTGAAGTTGGTCGTCGATCGTGATCGCGAGATCGCGCGATTCGTCTGCGTACCGTTCTGGGCCATCGAGGTTGCGCTTTCGCATGCAGGCCAGTCCTTCGTCGCAAGCTGGACGCCGCCGCAAGGCAGCGCCGACGATGCGGGCCGCTGCCTGCAACAGCCGGTGGCGCAGCAGGCCGCCGAGCGCTTGCGGACGGCCGACTCCGCCCAGGTGCTGTCGGTAGAAACCGAGCGCGTGCGCGAAGGGCCGCCGCTGCCGTTCGACCTGGGCACGCTGCAGGAGGTGTGCTCCAAGCAGTTGGGCCTGGACGTGCAGGAGACGCTGGACATTGCCCAGGCGCTGTACGAGACGCACAAGGCGACAACGTATCCGCGCTCGGATTCGGGCTACCTGCCCGAGAGCATGCTGGCCGAGGTGCCGACCGTACTCGACAGCCTGGTCAAGACCGACCCCAGCTTGCGGCCGCTGATCGAGCGCCTGGATCGCCAACAGCGTTCGCGTGCATGGAACGACGGCAAGGTGTCGGCTCACCACGGCATCATCCCGACGCTGGAGCCCGCCAACCTGTCGGCCATGAACGAGAAGGAACTGGCCGTCTACCGGCTGATCCGCGCTCATTACCTCGCGCAGTTCCTCCCGCACCATGAGTTCGACCGGACGGTAGCGCAGTTCTCGTGCGGCAGTCAGTCGCTGGCGGCCGTGGGCAAGCAGATCGCCGTCACCGGCTGGCGCGAGGTGCTGGCGACGCCGGGGCCGGACGATGCCGATGGCGAGGATGCGCAGCGCAGCCAGGTGCTGCCCGCCCTGCATGCGGGCTTGTCCTGCCCGGTCGGCAAGGTGGATCTCAAGGCGCTGAAGACGCTGCCGCCCAAGCCCTACACGCAGGGCGAGCTGATCAAGGCCATGAAGACCGTCGCCAAGTTCGTGACCGACCCGCGGCTGAAACAGAAGCTGCGAGATACCACCGGCATCGGCACCGAGGCGACACGCGCCAACATCATCAACGGTCTGATCGGTCGCGGCTACCTGGTCAAGAAAGGCCGCGCCGTCCGCGCTTCCGACGCGGCATTCACGCTCATCGACGCGGTGCCCTCGGCCATCGCCGACCCCGGCACCACGGCGGTGTGGGAGCAGGCGCTGGACATGATCGAGGCCGGCCAGATGGCGCTGGACACCTTCATCGAGAAGCAGTCCGTGTGGGTCGGCCAGCTCGTGCAACAGTACCGCGGCGCAACGCTCTCGCTCAAGCTGCCGCCGGCGCCGGCCTGCCCGCAGTGCGGCGCACCGATGCAGCAGCGCACGGGCAAGAGCGGCGCGTTCTGGTCCTGCTCGCGCTACCCGGACTGCAAGGGCACGTTGCCGATCGAGTCCCCGACGGGCCGGCGCAGCGCACCGCGCAAGCGGCGCGCTGCCTCCAAGGCGTCCTGATCCTCGCTTCCCCCTGCCGCGCCGGCCACTTCACTGGCGGCGAGGCAAACGTCCCGCACCGCGCGGGACTCCAAAGCGCGCGTCTCCTTCTGCAACGGTGTGCGCGCCCCGTCTGCCCGCCATCGGGCGACGGGGCGAGAAGGTCAATGCTCCACGAATCGCGCCCGCCGCCATTCCCTTGATCGGTGTGCCTTGCCTCGGTCATGAGGGGCTTCCTGACGCCTTGCCGCCGCGCGAGCCGTGAGGAGGCCCCTTGGGCCGAGGGTATTCCGTGCCGGTGCCCGCCGGCGGAACAACGGGCTCCCTTTGTGCGCGTATGCGTGCCAAAGGTTTCCGGCCCCAGCCACGAAACGGGCCGGGTGCGATTGCTGACGCAGCGAACGGCTTTGACGACGGCCCGCGCTGACGCAGCCCACAGGTGGTTTTCCTTCCTCTCCAGCCGAAGGCCCGCGTGGCCTTCGGCGCCCTGGTCCTTGCCTTGTCACGTGACGCGGGCCTGTCCTAAAGCGGGCCGTCCGCGATTCGGTTTTCCCTGCGACGGCAGCCATGCTTCGCGCCCATCCTCACGCCATGCGTTGCTGACAGTCGTCAGCGGCATGCCCCGGCAGTCCCGGTCTTCAAGACTGCAACGCGGTTCGCCGCGTTGACCGATCCAGTCCGCTTCGCATCGCCCACCGCGGACGCTCGCCGGCCTGGCGACGATGCACTTTTCTCAACCACCCGAGGGGAACTCCATCCTCTACGGGATGCGTGCTCCTCGACCCACCAAGGAGCACGGCATGTCTGAACCTTCTGCATCTTCCTCTGCAACCGCAGTGCGCAGTGGTGCGCTGGCGCTGGCCTGGACCGGCAAGCGTTTGCCGCTACAGGTGCTGCGCAGCGCGGCCGGCCACTACATCGGCACGCAAGACGACGAAGGCCCGGTATCGCGGGAGTCCGTCGAGTATTTCCCGACCCACCTCGCAGCACAGCGCGCCCTGGGTACCCATGCCTGGACACAGCGCGCTCACCCCTGATTCCCACCCTTCGAGGAGTTCTCTCATGAATCTGTCTTTACCCGAAGACGTGCTCGATCAGATGGCGCTGGAACAGGCGCACTTCGACGCTGCACCGCAGGCCTTCTTCGAGGCCTGGAAGCGCGGCGCGCAGATCGCCGGCCACGAGTGGTTCGGCGACGGCACACGCGAAGGTCTGCAGCGTGCCACCACCAAGTGGGACCTACGGCCCAACATGCTGATGCTCAACGACGCCCTGGGCGTGCTGAGCAGCGGTCAACGCATGTTCCTGTCCGCGATGGTGAGCTTCTACAACTCCCGCGAGGGCGGCGCGATGCTCAAGCGTTGCGGCTTCGAGGGGCTGTCCGACTTCGGCGGCCTCGATCTGGAACGGCGCCAGGTCATCGCTGACCTCACGCTGCACTACAACGGCTGGTGAGCCGCGCCTGGCAACCCACCGTCCTTTCATCCCACCCCACGAGGGACATGCGTCCCCGTTCGGGGCCATGTCCCTCCTTCCTTTCGCAGGAGCGGCCATGTCCCGAATCACCATCTTCCACTGACCTGCACCGCCCGCCACCAGGGCGGCCCGACGCCGCGGCCGGCTGACCGGTTGCCACTTCATCCACTCGCTGGGGTTCAATCCCCGGCAGGGGATTGCCTCGGCCATCCTCTGCTGGAGGAATCCCATGTCTCATTCCAAAAACCCCTTCGTCCGCGGCTACGATGGCCTGTCCGTGCAGCGGCTGCTGGCGATTTCCTACGACGACGACTGCCCGCTGAGCTATCTGCCGCTGCACGTCTCGCAGTCGCACCTGCCGGACAGCCAGGTCGAGCGCCATGCCTGCGTCTTCTGCGACGACTTCGCGCTGATCACCGAGGGCCAGAACGTGCCGCCCGAGCTGGACGCGCAGTGCCCCAGCCACGGTATCGCCCGAAACCTCGTCTACGCCGTCATGGCCGAAGAAGCCGGCAAACCGCTGCACGTCGGCGATACCTACTCCGAGGAAGCCGCGCGCGAGGTGGTACACCGCCTGCGCTTCGAGACCGGCTTCTACGGCCGTGCCTGGGAAATCAGTTCGGCGCACATCACCGAGGAGGCCGGTCGCTATCTGGCCAACCTGGCCGACATCGACACGCCGACCCGTTTCCTGTTCGTTGCCTTCCGCATTCCGTACAGCCCGGCGGTCGGCGTGAAGCTGATCGCCACGCCCTGGACGGACGAGAACCTGCAACGGGTCGAAGGCATCACCGCCGAGCGGTTGCGGCGAGAGCATCGCCGGAAAGGCATGCCGGAGTCCCTCGTCGAGGTGCTCCACCTGGCCGCGCTCGCCGACGTGCGCCTGCTGATCTTCGATGGCGACGCGCCCGTGCTGGACGGGCTGACGCTCTACGACGACGAGTAACCCGCAACCCATTCGAGCCCCCATGTCGGGGCTCTTCCTTTTCATCGAACTCGGCGGCGGCCGCCGTTTTCAGAAGCCGATTGCCCGAGATATCTGACGTCCATGGCGCTTTCCTGATGCCCTGGCCAATCCATGACCTATCAGCAATGCAGGGCGGCGATCAGCGGACAGGACACATTGCCTTGGTGCGCATGGCACTCGCCGACCAGCTTGGACAAGGCTGCCTCGATCCGGCTCAGGTCGGCCAGCTTGGCGCGTACGTCGGCAAGCCGCTGCGCGGCCAGTTCCGCCGCCTCGCTGCAATGGGTCCCGTCTTCCAGTTTCAGAAGCTGCCCGATCTCGTCCAGGCTGAAGCCCAGCCGCTGCGCCCCTTTCACGAACTTCACCCGCGCAACGTCGGCGCTGCAGTAGCGGCGGATGCTGCCGTAAGGCCGGTCCGGCGTCGGCAGCAGTCCCTTGAGCTGATAGAAGCGGATCGTCTCGACATTGACCCCGGCCGCCTTGGCGAAGGCGCCGATGGTCAGGCTATCCGGTTCGGTGCTCATCGCGCTTGACTCCGTAGTTAACTACGGAAGTAACGTTACAGCATCAAGCGAAACCTCGAAAGGAGAAACCTCATGTCGGAACCGCAATCCGGGCGTGGTGCCTTGGCCGCCGGTGGCCTAGCCGCCATCCTCGCCTCGACCTGCTGCCTCGGCCCGCTGGTGCTGGTCGCGCTCGGCTTTTCCGGCGCCTGGATCGGCAACCTCACCGTGCTGGAACCGTACCGGCCGATCTTCATCGGCGCAGCGCTGATCGCGCTGTTCTTCGCCTGGCGCCGCATCTTCCGGCCGGCCAACGCTTGTAAGCCGGGCGAGGTCTGCGCGATTCCACAGGTTCGCACGACCTACAAGCTCATTTTCTGGATCGTGGCCGCCTTGGTGGTGGTCGCGCTCGCCTTTCCCTACGTCCTTCCGCTGTTCTACTGACAGGAGATCATCATGAAGAAACTTGCCGCACTCGTGGCCCTGGCCGCCACTCTTGCCACGCCCGCCTGGGCCGCCGTCCAGACCGTCACGCTGTCAGTGCCTGGCATGACCTGCGCCGCCTGCCCGATCACGGTCAAGAAGGCGCTCACCAAGGTCGAGGGCGTCAGCCAGGTCGATGTCAGTTTCGACCAGCGCGAAGCGGTCGTGACCTTCGACGACGTCAAGACCACCGTCCAAAAGCTGACCGAGGCCACCACCAACGCGGGCTATCCGTCCAGCGTGAAGCGCTAGGCGCGGAGGGGCGTCGCCATGAATCCGATCATGCGTATCGCCGACAAGGCCGGCGCGCTCGGCGCGCTGGTGTCTGCCATGGGCTGTGCGATGTGCTTTCCGGCACTCGCCAGTCTGGGCGCCTCCATCGGTCTGGGCTTTCTGAGCCGTTGGGAAGGGCTGTTCGTCAATACGCTGCTGCCGGCCTTCGCCTGGCTGGCGCTGGTCATCAACGCGCTGGGCTGGTTCAGCCACCGGCAATGGCACCGCAGCGCGCTCGGCATGCTCGGGCCCACAGTCCTGTTGCTATCACTCTATCCCTGGTTCCAGTACGGCTGGAGCAGTTATGCCACCTACAGCGGCATCGGACTGATGCTGGCGGTGTCGGTCTGGGATCTGGTGTCACCGGCCAACCGCCGCTGCGGACCGGATGGCTGCGAACTGCCCGCGAAGCACGGCTGACGCGACAACCCCATGAGGGACAAAACATGACCCAACTGAAAATCACCGGCATGACCTGCGAATCGTGTGCAGTCCACGTCAAGGAAGCGCTGGAGCAGGTGCCCGGCGTGCGTTCGGCCGAGGTGTCTTACGCCAATGGCAATGCAAACCTGGCCATGACCGCAGAGACTCCGACCAACGCTCTGCTCGCCGCCGTCGCCGGGCTCGGATACCGGGCCGCGCTGGCTGATTCGCCGAATACGCCGCCGCATGGCGGGCTGCTCGACCGCGTGCGCGAATGGGTTGGTGGCGGAAGCCAAGCCGGTCACGGCAATGACAAGCTGCACATCGCCGTCATCGGCAGCGGCGGGGCGGCGATGGCCGCTGCGCTCAAGGCCGTCGAACAGGGCGCGCGCGTCACGCTGATCGAGCGCGGCACCATCGGCGGCACCTGCGTGAATGTCGGCTGCGTCCCGTCCAAGATCATGATCCGTGCCGCCCACATCGCCCATCTGCGCACGGCGAGCCCGTTCGATGACGGCATCGCGGCGGCAACGCCGGCCATCCTGCGCGAGCGGCTGCTGGCCCAGCAGCAGGCGCGCGTCGAGGAATTGCGCCACGCCAAGTACGAAAGCATCCTGGACGGCAATCCGTCCATCACCGTCTTGCATGGCGAAGCTCGCTTCAAGGATGGTCGCACCCTCGGCGTGCGGCTGGTTGAGGGCGGCGAGCGCGAAATCGCCTTCGACCGCTGCCTGGTTGCCACAGGCGCGAGCCCGGCGATTCCGCCGATTCCCGGCCTGAAGGACACGCCCTACTGGACTTCGACCGAAGCCCTGGCGAGCGACACCCTTCCCGAGCGGCTGGCCGTTATCGGCTCATCGGTGGTGGCGGTCGAACTGGCGCAGGCTTTCGCCCGGCTGGGCAGCCGGGTGACGATCCTGGCGCGCAGCACGCTGTTCTTCCGTGAGGACCCGGCCATCGGCGCGGCTGTGACCGATGCCTTCCGCGCCGAAGGGATAGCCGTGCTGGAGCATACCCAGGCGAGTCAGGTGGCTTATCAGGACGGTGAATTCGTGCTCACGACCGCCCAAGGCGAGCTGCGTGCCGACAAGTTGCTGATCGCCACCGGCCGCAGCCCGAACACGCGCAGCCTGAATCTCGAAGCCGCCGGCGTGACGATGACCCCGCAAGGCGCCATCGTCGTCGATGACGGCCTGCGCACGAGCGCGCCGGACATCTACGCCGCCGGCGACTGCACCGACCAGCCGCAGTTCGTCTACGTCGCGGCGGCAGGTGGCACGCGCGCCGCCGTCAACATGACCGGCGGCAAAGCGGCGCTCGACCTGACCGCGATGCCGGCCGTGGTCTTCACCGACCCGCAGGTCGCCACCGTCGGGCTGTCCGAAGCCGAGGCCCACCTCAAGGGGATCGAGACCGACAGCCGCACGCTCGCGCTCGATAACGTGCCGCGCGCGCTCGCCAACTTCGATACCCGCGGCTTCATCAAACTGGTGATCGAGGAAGGCACGCGTCGGCTGATCGGCGTGCAGGCCGTCGCACCGGAGGCGGGCGAACTGATCCAGGCGGCGGCGCTGGCGATCCGTGCCCGGATGACGGTGGAGGAGCTGGCCGACCAGTTGTTCCCGTATCTCACGATGGTCGAAGGACTAAAACTGGCGGCGCAAACCTTCAGAAAGGATGTGAAGGCTTTGTCCTGCTGCGCGGGGTAGCGGAAAGGAGGAAGCGATGGACGATTACACCATCTCCAGGCTCGCCGGGGCGGCCGGTGTCAGCGTCCATGTCGTGCGCGACTACGTGCTGCGCGGGCTGGTGCATCCAGCGCGGCGCACGCCGGGCGGCTATGGCCTCTACGACGAGCAGGCACTCGCGCGGCTGCGCTTGATGCGGGCGCTGTTCGAGGCCGGGATCGGCCTCGATGAGTTGGCCCGGCTGTGCCATGCCCTGGATGCGGACGGCGATGCCGCCGAGTGCCTGGCCCGCTTGCGCACGTGGCTTGCGGCACGGCGCGAGCGGCTGGAGTCCCTCGACCGGCAGCTTGCCGGCATGGCGGATGCCAATGTGGAGTGCCGTTATGGATGACGATCAAGCGCCGGGCTGGCGGGCTTACGCCTGGGGTGTGCTGGCCGCGCTGACCTGCCCGTGCCACTTGCCGATCCTGGCCGCCGTCCTGGCAGGCACGACCGCCGGCGCGTTCCTCAGCGAGCATTGGGGGATCGCGGCGCTCGCCCTGGCAGTTCTGTTCCTGTTGGCCCTGACTCGTGCGCTGCGGGCCTTCCAGAGCCGGTCATGATCGTGCCCCCATCTGACGAACCGACCGCCGCGCAATTGGCGCGGGCGGCCGAACGGCAGGAGCTGGTCCTTCACTACCAGCCGATCGTCGCGGTGGGCAGCGGCGCGCTCATCGGCGCGGAGGCGCTGTTGCGCTGGGCGCACCCCGACCTCGGTCTGCTGGCCCCGGAGCATTTCCTGCCGCTGGCCGAAACTGCCGAGCTGATGCCGCAGATCGGCGATTGGGTATTGCGCGAAGCCTGCCGGCAGATGCGTGACTGGCAAGCGGACGTCCCTGGGTCATTCCGCCTGGCGGTCAACGTGGCCGCCAGTCAGGTGAGAGCAGACTTCGACACCGGCCTGCGGCAGATGCTGGCCGAGGCGCAGTTGCCCGGCGACCGGCTGGAGATCGAGCTGACCGAAACGGCCGCGTTCGGCGATCCGGCGCTGTTCGCCCTGTTCGACGCCCTGCGCGCCGTCGGCGTGCGCTTTGCCGCCGACGACTTCGGCACCGGCTATTCGTGCCTGCGGCACCTGAAGTGCTGCCCGATCACCACGCTCAAGATCGACCGGTCCTTCGTGGCGGGACTCGCGGACGATGCCCGCGACCGCACCATCGTGCGCACGGTGATCCAGCT
>NZ_JAOCAT010000013.1:0-170945 GCF_029839485.1 Achromobacter sp. GD03932 | reverse complement strand
GGCGTTGACCTCGGCGGCAAGCTTCTGCTGGATCCCGGGCGGGATGCCGGCGGGCGCGATCAGGCCCAGCCAGGCGCCCATGTCGAAGCCGGGGTATCCCTGTTCGGCGACGGTGGGCACATCCGGCAGGCTCGCGACCCGTTGCGGCGTGCTGACGGCGATCGCTTTCAGGCGTCCGGCTTTCACCAGCGCCAGCGAGGACACCATGGTGTCGAAGGTGGCGTAGGTGCGCCCGCCCACGATGTCGGTCTGCGCCTGGCTGCTGCCCTTGTAAGGCACGTGGATCATGCTGGCGCCGGCCTTGGCCAGCAGCACCGAGGTCACCAGGTGGCTGGTGGTGCCCACGCCTGTGGTGGCGTAGGTGTAGTGGTTCGGTTTGGCCTTTACGGCCGCGAGAAAGTCCTGCAGGTTGTTGGCCGGATTGTCCGGACTGACGACGAACAGGTAGGGCAGCCAGGTCAGCAGGCCGATGGGCGCGAAATCCTTTCGCGCGTCGTAGTTCAGGTTGGGATAGACGTGCGGGTTGATGGCTTGCGGCGCGGATGCGCCGATCATGAGCGTATAGCCGTCGGGCTTGGCCCGCGCGCCCAGGCCGGCGGCGATGGAGCCGCCCGCGCCGGGCTTGTTCTCGACGATGAACTGCTGGCCCAGGCGCTGCGCCAGGCGGTCGCCGACCATGCGGGCGACGGTGTCGGTGGCCGTGCCGGGCGGAAATCCGACCAGGATGGTGACGGGTTTGGAGGGATAAGGGGCTTGCGCCCAGGCCGGCCCGGCCGCGGTCCAGGCCAAAACGCCCAGCATGGCTGCCAGCGCGGCTCGCCTTGTCGCATTGCGCATCGTAGTCTCCAGTCATTTTTCTGATGGCGGGAGAGCGCCTGCGCCTGCCCGCAACGGAACCGCGGTGGGCAGCCCGTCGCTGTTCAAGGTCGCACAAGGGGCCACCGCCTTCAATGGCACTGGCGGCCAAGCAGATAACGCGAAATGGCAAGGATGGCGGACGCCGCGCAGGCGTCCGCCCCGGGGATCAAGCCGTCAGGCTGATCCAGGTGGTCTTCAGGTCGCTGTACTTGTCCAGCGCATGCAGCGACTTGTCGCGGCCGAAGCCCGATTGCTTGACGCCACCGAATGGCACGGTGATGTCGCCGTCGGCGTAGCAGTTGACCCAGACCAGGCCCGCGCGCAGGCGGCGCGAGAGGCGGTGGGCGCGCGACAGGTTGGAGGTCCAGAGTCCGGCGCCCAGGCCGTAGATCGAGTCGTTGGCCAGCCGCACCGCGTCGTCTTCCGTGGCGAAGCGCTGCGCGGCCAGCACCGGGCCGAAGATCTCTTCGCGCACCAGGCTGTTGTCCTGGCCGGCGCAATCGAAGATGGTCGGTTCGATGTAGTAGCCGCCCGTGTCGCCGCGGGCCTGGCGGCCGCCCATGCGCAGGCGCGCGCCCTCGGCGGAGCCCGCTTCGATGCGGGCCAGCACGCCGCGCATCTGGCGTTCGTCGACCATGGCGCCCATGGCGGTGGCGGGGTCCAGAGGATCGCCCGGCTGCAGTGCGGCGGCGTAGTCCGCGACCTTGGCCATGAAGGCGTCGTAGATGCCGTCCTGCACGTACAGGCGCGAACCCGCGATGCAGACTTCGCCCTGGTTGGAGAAGATGGCCAGCGCCGCGGCCTGGGCGGCGCGGTCCAGGTCGGGGCAATCCTCGAACACGATGTGGGGAGACTTGCCGCCGCACTCCAGCCACACGCGCTTCAGGTTCGATTGTCCCGAGTACTCCATGAAGCGCTTGCCGGTGGCGGTCGAACCGGTGAAGGCGATGCAGTCCACGTCGGGATGCAGGCCCAGCGCCTTGCCGGCCTGCGCGCCCAGACCGGGCACCACGCTGAAGACGCCGGCGGGAATGCCGGCTTCCTCGGCCAGGGCCGCCAGCCGGATGGCCGACAGCGAGGCCTGTTCAGCAGGCTTGAGGATGACGCTGTTGCCGGCCGCCAGGGCCGGCGCGACTTTCCAGGCGGCCATCATCAGCGGATAGTTCCACGGCACCACCGCCGCGACCACGCCCAGCGCTTCGCGCGTGATGGTGGCCAGCGCGTCCGGGCCGGTGGGGGCGATCTCGTCGTAGATCTTGTCGATGGCTTCGGCGTACCAGGCGTAGCAGCGCGCCGTCTCCGGCACGTCGAAGGCCAGCGCATCGCGGATCGGCTTGCCCATGTCCAGCGTTTCCAGCAGCGCGAGTTCCTCGCGGTGCTCATCGATCAGCGCGGCCAGGCGCAGCAGATGCTGCTTGCGCTGGCGCGGCGCCAGGCCGCTCCAGACGCCGGCCTCGAAGGCGCGGCGGGCGGCCTGCACGGCGCGGTCCACGTCGGCCGCGCCGCAAGACGCCACGTCGGCCAGCTTGCGCCCGTCTATCGGGCTGGTGGCGGGGAAGGTGGCGCCATCGGCCGCGCCGCAATAGGCGCCGTCGATGTAGGCCTGGCCGTTGAAAGCGAGCGCGGCGGCGCGGGCGCGCCAGTAGGCGGCGTCCTGGCTCATGAGCGGACCTCCTGGGCGTTGGCGCGCGCCACCATGGCGTCGAGCAGCACATTGCAGCCGGCTTCCAGGTCGGCGGGCTTGGCGTCCTCGATCTCGTTGTGGCTGACGCCGTCCTTGCAGGGCACGAAGATCATGGCGGTGGGGGTGACGGCGGCCATGTAGACCGCGTCATGGCCGGCGCCGGTGACGATGTCCATGGCGGCCAGGCCGCGGCGCGCGGCGCCGTCGCGCACCTTGCCCACCAGGTCCGGGTCGAACGGGGTGGGCGGGAAATACTGCACGTGCTTCACGTCCACTTCCACGTTGTGGCGCTGGGCGATTTCGGCGCAGACTTCGTGCCAGCGCTGGTCCATGCGGGTGAGCGTGGCTTCGTCCTCGTGACGCAGGTCCGCCGTGAAGCGCACCTGGCCCGGGATGACGTTGCGCGAACCGGGGTGCGCGTAGATCTCGCCCACGGTGCCGCGGCCATGCGGCTGGTTGCCGTTGGCAATGTCCACCACCGCCTGCAGCAGGAAGCTGGCGGCATACAGCGCGTCGCGGCGGATCGGCATGGGGGTGGGGCCGGCATGCATTTCCATGCCGGTCACGGTCACGTCGTACCAGCGCAGGCCGAGCGATCCGGTCACCACGCCGACCACCTTTTCCTCGTGCTCCAGGATCGGGCCCTGTTCGATGTGGGCCTCGAAGTACGCGCCCACCGGACGGCCGCCCACGGGATCCGTGCCGGCATAGCCGATGGCGGCCAGCTCGTCGGCCACCGACTTGCCGTCGCGGTCGGTGGCGGACAGCGCCACTTCCAGCGGGAACTTGCCGGCGAATACGCCCGAACCCATCATCACGGGCACGAAGCGCGAGCCTTCCTCGTTGGTCCAGATGGCCACTTCCAGCGGCGCTTCCGTGACCACGCCATGGTCGTTCAGGCTGCGCATGACCTCCAGGCCCGCCAGCACGCCGTAGCAGCCGTCGAACTTGCCGCCGGTCGGCTGCGTGTCGATATGGCTGCCGGTCATGACCGGCGGCAGGTCATTGTTGCGGCCGGCGCGGCGGGCGAAAATGTTGCCGACCTGGTCCACGCGCAGCGTCATGCCGGCATCGCGCATCCAGCCGGTGACCAGGTCGCGGCCCTGGCCGTCCAGCGCGGTCAGCGCCAGGCGGCAGTTGCCGCCCTTGGCGGTGGCGCCGATCTGCGCCAGGTCCATCAGCGACTGCCACAGCCGCTGTCCGTTGATCGAGATAGTCGTCGTCATGGTGGAGTCCCTCTGTGTCAGTGGCTGGCGGCGGCATTGCGGGCCAGCGCGGCCTCGCGGATGCCCATCAAGGTTTCGCCCGGCGAAATGCCGTTGGCGTCGTAGCGGATTTCCAGCAGGGCCGGCATGTTCTCGCGTTCGGCAAAGGCCAGCGCGCGCTCGAAGGCGGGGCCGAAGCTCGCCGTGTCTTCCACGGCCTCGCCGTAGCCGCCGTAGCCGCGGATGATCTGGGTGAAGTCCGGGTTCTCGAAGGACAGCGCAATCGGCCGCGCCGGAAACTCGCGTTCCTGGTGCGCGCGGATGGTGCCCCAGATGCCGTTGTTGAACACCAGTACCACCACGCCCAGACGGTATTGCAGCGCCACGCCCAGTTCCTGCATGTTCATCTGGAAGCAGCCGTCGCCGGCATAGCAGACCACCGTGCGCTTGCGGTCCTCCAGCTTGGCCGAGATCGCCGCCGGCAGGCCGTAGCCCATGGAGCCCACGGTAGGCGTGAGGCTGGTGCCGGGGCCGGCATAGCGGCGATAGCGGTGGGGATACAGCGCATAGTTGCCCGCGCCCACGGTGATGCAGGCGTCGGCCGGCACGTGCGCGTCGACGTAGGCGGCTGCCTGGTCCAGGCTCATGGGCCCGGGCGAGGGCAGCGGCTTCAGACTGTCGACCAGTTCCTGGTGCGCGGCGCGCACCGCCTCGCCGCGCGCCGTCTTGTGGCCGGGGACCAGGCCCGCCACGCTGGCGGCGAAGCTGGCTACGTCCGCCACGATGGCCTGGGTCGGCGAGAACACGCGGCCCAGTTCGGCGGCATCCGGATACACATGGATCAGCTGCTGGCGCGGCAGCGGGCTCTCGATGACGGTATAGCCTTCGGTCGTGGCCTCGCCCATGCGCGTGCCCACGGCCAGCACCAGATCGGCGTCGCGCAGGCGCTGGCGCAGTTGCGGCGTCATGGCCCAGCCGACGTGGCCGGCCGCGTTGGGGTGGCGCTGGTCGAAGCACTCCAGGCGGCGCCAGGCCGTGCCTACCGGCAGCTCGAAGCGCTCGGCGAAGCCGGCGATCTGGTCGATGGCGGTCTGGTGCCAGCCGTTGCCGCCCAGCAGCAGGAAGGGACGTTCGGCGGCGTCCAGCAATTGGGTCATGCGGGTCAGGTCGGCGGCGCCGGGGTGGCTGTGCACGCGCGGGTAGCGCGGCAGGTCGGCCACGCGGGCGCGGCCCCACAGGGTGTCTTCGGGCAAGGCCAGCACCACGGGGCCGGGACGGCCGCTGGTGGCCACGGCGAAGGCGCGCGAGATGTACTCGGGGATGCGGTCGGTGCGGTCGATCTGCGCCACCCATTTGGCCATCTGGCCGAACATGCGGCGGTAGTCGATCTCCTGGAAGGCTTCGCGCTCCATGAAGTCGTTGCCCACCTGGCCCACGAACAGGATCATCGGGGTGGAGTCCTGGAAGGCGGTATGCACGCCGATGCTGGCGTTGGTGGCGCCCGGGCCGCGCGTGACGAAGCAGATGCCGGGTTCGCCGGTCAGCTTGCCGTAGGCCTCGGCCATGTAGGCCGCGCCGCTTTCCTGGCGGCAGACGATGGCTTCGATGGCATCGGTGTGGTCATTCAGCGCGTCGATGCAGGGCAGATAGCTTTCGCCAGGAATCATGAACACGCGGCGCGCGCCATGGATGCGCAACTGCTGCATCAGGATCTGACCGCCATTGCGTTCGGGAATTGCTGCTGACGTCATGCGGAGTCTCCTTGTTGCGGGACGGCCTGCGCGCGGCGCTCGGCGGCCCATCGTTCGAATTGGTGATGGCGCGCCAACAGGCGGCGCGCGGTGTTGTAGACAGGCGGATCGATGCGTTCGGCGTCATGGCGGCCGGCGCGCTGGGCTTCATAGCGGGCGACGCAATCGTGGGCTGCCATGACTTCGTCCGGGGCGGGCGTGAAGACGGCGTGGATCAGCTTGACCTGGTCGGCCACGGTGGCGCACTTGGACTTCAGGCCCATGCGGCGGGCCCAGCGCACGTCGGCTTCCAGCGCCGGCATGTCGCGGTAGTTGAACGGGCAGTCGATCGGCAGGCAGCCTGCCGCCGTGCAGTCCAGCAGGAAGCGGGCGCGCAGGTGATGCAGCTCGATGCCGTCCTTGCCGCGTTCGGCGCCCAGGCTGGCGGTCAGGTCCTCGGCCGCCAGCAGGCAGGCGGAGACGCGTGGGCTGGCGGTCAGGATGTCATAGGCGCGGTGCACGCCCAGCGCCGACTCCAGCGTGGGCACGATCTCGGTGCTGCCGGCGGGCAGGCCCAGTTCGGCCTCCAGCGCGGTGATCGCCTGGTCCAGCGCGGCGATCTGCGCCGCGCTTTCGGCGTGCGGCAGGAACACCGCGTCCGGCGCGCCCGGCATCACGCCGCGCAGGTCCGCCAGGCCGTCGTCTTCAAGCTTGTTGATGCGCACCGCCGCCACCACGCCCAGGGCGCGGCAACGGCCGAACAGCTCCGCAATGAGCGGCCGCGCGGCCGGCCGGTCCGCGGGAGCGGTGAACTCTTCCAGGTCCGCGACCAGCGCATCGGCGCCGCTGGCCAGGCCGTCGGCCTGGGCATTGGCGTCGAATCCGGGCACGAACATCCAGCTGCGGCGCAGGAAGGGGGGACGGCGGGAGGGGGTGATAGGGGTCATTGCACGTGCCTCGGCAGGAACAGCACCAGTTCAGGTACGAAAGTCAGCAGCAGCATGACCGCGGTCATGGCCAGCATCATCCAGGACAGCGGGCGCAGGGTCTGCATCATGTTGATGCCGCCGATCTTGCACGCGGCCATCAGGTCGACCCCGACCGGCGGCGTGTTGGCGCCGATGGCCATGTTGATCGACAGCAGGATGCCGAAGTGCACGGGATCGATGTTGTAGTGCGCCAGCACCGGCATCACGACCGGAGCCACGATGATGATGACCGGAATCGCTTCCATGAAGGTGCCCAGGAGCAGCAGCACCACGGTCAGCACCAGCAGCACGGCGGTCTTGCTGTCGGTCCATTCGACCAGCAGCGTGGACAGCGCCTGCGGCACCTGCTCGGCCACCAGCACCCAGGCGAACAGGCCCGACGCGCCAATGATCAGCAGGATGGACGCGCTGCTTTCACCAGTCGACTTCAGGTTGTCCCACAGCGACTTCAGGCTCAGCGTGCGGTACCAGAAAAAGCCGATCAGCAGGGCGTAGATAATGGCGCTGGACGCAGCCTCGGTGGCGGTGAAGATGCCGAAGCGGATGCCGCCGATGATCAGCACCGGCACCATCAGCGCGGGCAGCGCGTCGACGGCGGCGGCGCGCAGCTCGGTCCAGCTGAACGGCTGGCCCCCGGCCCAGTTGTGCTTGCGCGATTGCCAGATCGCCACGCCGATCAGCGACAGCCCCAGCAGGATGCCGGGGATGATGCCGGCCACGAACAGCTTGCCCACCGAGGTGTCGGTGATGGTGCCGTAGACGATCAGCACGATGCTGGGCGGAATGATGGTGGAGGTGGCGCCGGCGCTGCCGACCAGGGCGCAGGAAAAGCCCTTGTCGTAGCCGCTGCGGGCCATGGCGGGCAGCAGCAGGCTGCCGATGGCGACCACGTCGGCCACGCCCGAACCCGATAGCGCGCCGAACATCAGGCAGGCCAGCACGGCCACCACCGCCAGGCCGCCCTTGATGTCGCCGACGATGGCGGCGCACAGGCGCACGATGCGCTGCGTCAGGCCGGCGCCGTTCATCAGCTGCGCGGCCAGGATGAAGAGCGGAATCGCCAGCAGCGTGAAGCTGTCCAGCCCCACCACGTACTGCTGCGCCGCCACCATCATGGGCGCGGAGTCGAAGACCGCCAGATAGGCCAGGCAGGACAACACCAGGCCGAAAGCGATGGGCATGTCGATCAGCACCGTGATCGTGAACACGCCCATCAGGAAGAGAGCACCCGTAGACATCTGGTTATTCCTTTGCAGCGGCGGGAGCGGGCGAGAACAGTTGCGCCAGGTGCACCACGATGGTGATGGCGCAGGCGAAAGGCAGCGCCAGGTAGACGGCGCCGGCGGACACGTCCAGCGCGGGCAGGGTCTGGTCCATGGTCAGCTCGGCCAGCTGCCAGCCGGCGTAGCCCAACGCCGCCAGGCCGACGATGATGAGGGTCTGGTTGATGCGTTCGAAGACGTTCAGGATGCGGGGATTGCGCACCACGAACGGCAGCAGCCCGGCCATCAGGTGCGAACGCTCGAAGCTGCAGACGACGCCGCCGATGAAGGCCGACCACACCAGCACCAGCCGCGGCAGTTCCTCGGCCCAGTGCGGCGTGGTATGGGTGACGAAGCGGGCGAACACCACGTAGGAGATCAGGATCGCCAGCAAGGCTACCGCCAGGGCGGCGAAGGCCTTGCTGATGCCCGACAGGATCGCGGACAGTCGGTTGAGCATTACTTGGCCTCGCGGTACTTCTGCACCAGCGCCATCAGCTCGGGGCCGTAGGTGACCGAGTAGGTCTTCCAGACCGGCTCCACCGTGGCGGCGAAGGCAGCCTTATCGACCTCGTTGACCTGCATGCCCTTTTCCTTCAGCTGGGCGATGTACTGCTGGTCGCCGTCGGTAATCATCTGGCGCTGGGCGTCGCGCCACTTGTCGGCGGCCGCCTGCACGATCTTCTTGTCCTCGGCCGAGAGACGGTTCCAGACCGGCTTGGAAATGATCAGGTTGGCCGGACCCCAGACGTGGCCGGTCAGCGACAGGTACTTCTGCACCTCGAAGAAGGACGAGGTGTAGATGATGGACAGCGGGTTCTCCTGGGCGTCGAACACCTTCTGCTGCAGGGCCGAATACAGTTCGCCGAAGGCCAGCGGCGCGGGGTTGGCGCCCAGCGCGGTAAAGGTGTCCAGACGCATCTTGTCGGGCGTGACGCGGGTCTTCAGGCCGGCCAGGTCGGCGGGCTTGGCCACCGCGCCGCGGTTGTTGGTGACGTGGCGAAAGCCGTTTTCCCACCACGAGATGATGGTCAGGTTCTTCTTGTCGGCCAGCTTGGCCAGGGCCTCGCCGAGCTCGCCGTCGAAGGCCTTGTAGGCCTGCTGCGAGGTCGACCAGGTATAGGGCAGCTCGACCACGCCGAACTTGGGTTCGATGGGCTGCAGCGAGCCCGAGCCGATGATGGCCGCGCCCTGGCTGCCGATCTGCAGGCCTTCCAGCATGGTCTTTTCATTGCCCAGCTGGCCGCTGGGGAACAACACGAAATTGACGCGGCCGGCGGTCTTTTCCTTGACCTCGGCGGCGAAGCCTTCGGCGGCCTTGTTCCAGCTATGGCTGGGCGCCAGCACGTGGCCGAGCTTGATGTCCAGGGCATGGGCAGACAGCGGCGCGAGGCCGGCGAGGGCGAGCAGGGCGGCGGCCAGCAGGGCCGGTTTCTTTTGAGGAGCGGTGGTCATGGCGGAACTCCGGGAGCAGGGTGGGATGGGTAGGGTCAGTAGGATTGGGCGCGCATCGAAGCGGGCCGTCCGGGCAGGGCGATGCGGGTGCCGGTGTCGCTCAGGCCGTGGTCGTCCACGGCGAGAACCTGCATTTCGGCATCCAGGAAATTGCCGACGTAGAGGTAGCGGCTGTCGGGGCTGAAGGCCACGCCCTCGGGCAGCGCGCCGACCTCGATGGCGCCGGCGCGGGTCACGGACTGGCCGTCGATGCGCAGCAAAATAATCTGTCCGCGCGGGTGGTGGAACCAGGCGCTGGACGGGTTGTTCGAACCTTGCACGATGGCGACCGCGGCATGGCGTCCGTCGGGACTGATGGCGATGCCTTCCGGGCCGTCCTCGACCATGAGGCGGTCGATCACGCGGGGCGGATCGGCGCGCAGGTCCACCACGCTGACCGAATCCGCATGACCGTCCGACGCGGTCGGGCTGCCCATGTCCACCACCAGCGCCAGCGCGCCGTCGGGCGACACCACCAGGTTGAACGGCACCAGGCCGGTGGTCAGGTCTTCGGCGGGATCGTGGGTCACGAGGGGCGCCGCGCCGCTCTCGTCGATACGCAGCACCCCCAGGCGATGGGTGTCGGTCTTGACCACGAAGGCGCGGCGGCCGTCGGCGGAAAATGACACGGCCACGACAGGGGTGCCTACGTCCACTTCGCCGCAGACCTCGGCGCGCTTGTCCGCAATGCGCAGCACCGACACGGAACGGCCGGCCTTGTTGGCCACCAGCGCCAGCGTGCCGGCGCGGTTGATGGACAGGCCCGAAGGCTGCAGCCCAATCTCCAGCCGCTGCACGATGGCGGGCGGATTGGCTTGCAGGTCGATCACATACAGGCCGCGGCCCGGTTCGGGCTGCCAGCCCGCGCCGTCGGCGCGCGCGCGCCAGTCCATGGAGTCCGCGATCAGGCCCAGGCGCTGGTCCGGCGTGACCGCCAGGTTGACCGGCGGGCCGAACAGCGAATTCGGCAGCGGCAAGGTGGCGACCAGTTCGGGCACGGCGGGATTCGCGCCGGCATCGTAGACGCACAGGCTGTCGTTGCCGGGGGCCAGGAAACGGATCTGGCCGTCGTCCCAGGTGACCTTTTGGTCGTTGCCGACCAGCAGCAGGTGGCGTTCGCCTTGCGGGTTCATGCCGCGAGCTCCTGCGCCTGCGGCACCGCCAGGGTGGCGCCGATGAGCTGCCGCGTGTACGGGTGGACCGGCTCGAAATATACCTGGCTGGCAGGGCCGCGTTCGACCACGCGGCCGCCTTGCAGCACCACGATTTCGTCGGCGATGTGTTGCACCACGGCCAGGTTGTGGCTGATGAACAGATAGCCCAGGCCGCGTTCGCGTTGCAGCTCCATCAAGAGGTTCAGGATTTGCGCCTGCACCGACACGTCCAGCGCCGAAGTGGGTTCGTCGCAGATCAGCAGCTGCGGCTCCAGCATCAGGGCGCGCGCGATGGCCACGCGCTGGCGCTGGCCGCCGGACAGCTCGCGCGGATAGCGCGCGGCGAAGGCCGGCACCAGGCCCACGGCATCCATCATGCGGCGCACCGCGGCGGCCTGCGAGGCCGCATTGCCGATGCCATGCGTGCGCAGCGGCGCGGTCAGGATTTCGTTGATGGTGCGGCGCGGGTTGAGCGAGGAATACGGATCCTGGAACACCATCTGGATGCGGCGGGCGCGGGCGCGGGCCGGCATCGCGGCCAGCGGCTTGCCGTCCAGCAGCGCCTGGCCTTGCGTGGGCGCCAACAGGCCCAGCATCAGCTTGGCGATGGTGGACTTGCCGCTGCCGGATTCGCCAACGAGGCCGATGGTCTGGCCGGCGGGCACGTGCAGGTCGATGTCATGCAGGATGCGCGGCGCGGGCCGGCGCGAGAACAGGCCGGCGCGGCCGTACTGGAAACACAGCGCGTTCAGGCTGATGCTGGCGGAAGAGGCGGTCGGGCTGCTCATGCCGTGGCTCCTAGGCGCAGGGCGCCGGGTTTGATGCACAGGCAGCGGTGTCCGCCCTGCACGCGCGCGGGAAAGGGCTGGGCGCAGCGGGCTTCCGCCGCCGGGCAGCGATCGCGGAAGGCGCAGCCGCGGATGGCGGTGTCCAGCGAGGGCACGGCGCCGGCGATGGTGGGCAGGTCGGCGCGCGGCGCGGTGCGTCCGGGCTGGGGGATGCAGTTCAGCAGCATCGCGGTGTAGGGATGGCTGGGTTGTTCCAGCACCTCGCGCACGCTGCCGCCTTCGACGATGTCGCCCGCGTACATGACGATGACGTGGTCGGCGATGCGCGCCACCAGGCCCATGTCGTGGGAGATAAACACCAGCCCCAGGCCGAACTCGGCCTGGATGTCGCGCAACAGGTCCAGCAGCTCGGCCTGCACGGTGACGTCCAGCGCGGTGGTCGGCTCGTCGGCGATCAACAGCTCGGGGCCGCACATGAGCGCCATCGCGATCATCACGCGCTGGCGCAGTCCGCCCGAGAGTTCAAAGGGATACTGCCGCATGCGGTCGCGCGGATTGGCGATGCCGACGCGGCGCAGCAGGTATTCGGCGCGCTCCTCGGCCGCGCGGCGGCTGACGCGCTTGTGCCGGCGCAGCACGTCGACCAGCTGGGTGCCGATGGGGAACACCGGGTTCAGCGAGGTCATCGGATCCTGGAAGATCATGGCGATGCGCGCGCCGCGCAGCTGCCCGAGTTCAGCGGGCGTGAGCGCGCTCAAGTCCTGGCCCGCGAATTCCAGCTTGGCGACGCGGCGGCGCGCGGCCGCAGGCAGCAGGTCCAGCAGGGCCAGCGCGGTCAGCGATTTGCCGCAGCCCGATTCGCCCACGATGCACAGCGTCTTGCCGCGCTCCAGGCTGAAGTCCACCGCGCGTACCACGTGCTTGACCTGGGTCGGCGTCTGGATGTCGATGTGCAGGTCCTGGACCCGCAGCAAGGGATGGCTGGTATCGGTCATGGCATCAGCCCTTCTTCATTTGCACGGCGCGCAGCGATTCGCCGGCGCGGTTCACGCACAGCACCAGCACGAACAGCACGACGCTGGGAATCACCACAAGAGAGGGCTGGAACAGCATGTTTTCCTTGCCTTCGGCGATCATCAGGCCCAATGACGGCATCGGCGCCGGCACGCCCAGGCCCAGGAACGACAGCGACGCTTCCAGCGTGATCGCCATGGCGGCGTCCACGGTGCCGATGATGAGCAGGTTGCCCACCAGGTTGGGCAGGATGTCGCGCCAGATGATCTGCAGGTGGGTGCAGCCCTGCAGGCGCGAGGCCGTGACGAACTCGGCGTTGCGCAGGCCGGCCGCCATGGTGCGGGCCACCAGCGCATAGCGTTCCCACAGCAGCAGGCCCAGCACCAGCACCACCACGGTGAGCGAGGCGCCCACCACCGACACCACGGCCAGCGCCACCAGGATGATGGGCAGCGCCAGGCGCGCGGTGATCAGGAAGGAGACGATGCGGTCCACGGCGCCGCCGAAGTAGCCGGCGGCCACGCCCAGCGTGGTGCCGATCAGCCCGCCCATCAGCGCGACCGACAGGCCGATCAACGCCGACACGCGCACGCCGTACAGCGCGCGCGCCAGCACGTCGCGCCCTAGCTGGTCGGTGCCGAGGATGTGGTTCCAGCTGCCGTCTTCGCCCCAGACGGGCTCTTGCAGGCGCGCCAGCAGGTCTTGGGTGTACGGGTCGTGCGGCACCAGGTAGGGACCGAGCAGGCCGGCCAGCACCAGCAGCGCCAGCACGGCCAGGCCAAGGTTGCGGCCCAGGTGGGCCGCGCGTGCGCCGCGCGAGCGGACGGGAAGGGGGGAGGCGATGACGCTGCTCATGATGAAACTCGCACGCGGGGGTCGAGCCAACCGTTGATCAGGTCGGCGACCAGGGTCAGGACGATGTAGATCAGGGCGAAGATCAGGATCAGCGCCTGCATCGTGGGAAAGTCGCCGCGCAGGATCGAGGTCCAGGCCAGGAGGCCCGCGCCGTTGATGGCGAACACGGTCTCGATGACGACGGAACCGGCCAGCAGCGTACCCATCTGGGCCGCGGCCAGCGATACCAGCGGCCGCAAGGCGTTGCGCAGCGCGTACTTGAGCACCACGCTGGCGCCGCCCAGGCCCATGGCGCGCGCGGTGCGGATGTAGTCGGTGGCCAGCACGGTTTCCATCTCGGACTTCATCAGCCGCAGCATCGCCGGCATGGCGAACAGCCCCAGCGCGGTCACCGGCATCACGTAGTGCTTCCAGCTGTCGAAGCCCGAGGCCGGCAGCCATTGGTTGCGCACGCTGAAAAGGATGATGAGCAGGAAGGCCAGGCAGAACGGCGGCATGGCCTGGGCGCAAGCCGACAGCAGCATGGTGGCGCGGTCGATCAGCGAGCCCCGGCGCAAACCGGCCGCCACGCCCAGCGGTATCGCCAGCAGCAGCGCGAACAGCATGGCGGCCAGGCCCAGCTTGGCGGTGGCGGGGAAATGCTGGGTCAGCAGTTCGGCCACCGGGCGGCTGAAGTACAGGCTGTCGCCGAAGTCGCCGCGGGCGACGCCGGCCAGCCAGCGGCCGTACTGCACCAGGATGGGATCGTTGAAGCCATGCAGCTGGGCCAGGCGGGCGGCGTCGGCGGCGCTGCCTTCCCCGGCCAGGCGCGCGGCCGGATTGCCGGACGCGAACACCAGCGAGAAGCTGATCAGCGAGACGAACACCACCAGCAGCGCGGACACCACCAGGCGGCGAAACAGGAATGCAATCATGGGGCTTACCTATGACGGAGTGCGCCGCAGCGGCCGGCGTTCCCGCCCGCTCGGGCTGGGGAACGCAGCCGCGCCGGCGGGGCCGGTCAGTTCCAGCGGGCCTTGTAGAAACGCGGGAACTCGTCGCCGTCGACGGAGAAATTCAGGTCCTTGGACTGCACGGCGTTGAGCGAGTGGTTCCACAGCGGCACCCAGTAGGCCTGTTCGGCCACGATCTTCTGGGCGGCGGCGTAGTTCTTGGCGCGCAACTCGCGGTCCACGGAGGTGTCGGCGGTTTCCAGGTACTTGATGACTTCCGGATTGCGCGCCTGGTCGTCCGGGCCGCCGCGGAAGAAGTTGCTGGTCGACAGCGCCGCGTCGGCGATGCCGTAGGAACCCCAGTTGGACGACAGCATGGCGATCTTGCCTTCGCGCCAGTTGGTCATGGCGGTGCCGTATTGCTGCTCGACCAGGTTCAGCTTGATGCCGGCCTGCGCCATCTGCGCGGCGGCGGCGTCCAGGATGGCGCGCGGCGGGGCCGAGATCACCAGGTCCAGGGTCACGCCGTTGGGGTAGCCGGCCTGGGCCAGCAGCTGCTTGGCGCGGGCCGGGTCGAACTTGTAGGACTGCACGTCGGCGGCGCAACCGAACTGCGCCGGGTTGCAGGCCGCGTTGATCACCTTGGAGGCGCCGCCCACCAGGGCTTTGCGGATGGCTTCGCGGTCGATGGCGTAATTGATGGCCTGGCGCACTTCCTGCTTGGCCAGCGGCGACTTGCCGTCGTCCGCGCGCGGGTTCAGCGAGATATAGCTGATGCGCATGATGCTGCTGCTCTTGACCGTGACGGCCGGCTGCTTTTCCATGCGCTTGGCCACGTCCGGCGGCACGCGCCAGATCCAGTCCAGGCCGCCGGACAGCATCTCCGCGTATTGGGTATTGGCGTCCGGCAGCACGCGCACCACCAGCTTCTGCACGGCGGGCTTGGGGCCGAAGTAGTCCTCGAAGCGCTCGTACACGTAGCGGCTGCCGTGCTGGCTTTCCACCAGGCGGTAGGGACCGGTGCCGATGGGCTTGGCGCCCATGTCGGACTGGTTGGCCTCGTAGTACTTGCGCGGATAGATCGGCAGGTTCTCCGACAGCATCTCCAGCGCCAGCGGGTAGGGCGTCTTCATCTTGATGCGGACCGTGTCGTCGGAAGCCTTCTCGGCCTTGGCAATCCAGGCGACCTGATTCTGGAAGCGTGCCTTGTAGCCTTCGGAGGACACCAGGTTCAGCGTGTACAGCACGTCGTCGATGGTCAGCAACGAGCCGTCATGGAACTTCACGTCCTTGCGGATCGGCAGTTCGATGGTGGTGTCGTCCACGAACTTGTAGCCGGTGGCGATGGCCGGGCCGAATTCGCCCGTGTCCTGGTTTTTCTGCAGCAGACCCGAGAAGACCATGCGCGCCAGCGCCAGGCCGGGACGGTCCGATTCCTTGTAGGCGTCCAGCGTGGCGGGCGCCGCGTCGAAGGCGATGTTGAGGGAGTTGTCAGCCTTGTTGGCCTGGGCGGCATGGGCGCCAAGCGCCAATAGCGCCGCGCTCAAAAGCTTCACGGTACGGGTCAGCTGCATGTTTTCACCTTGATGTGTTTTAGGTATGGGACTTACGGGTACTGAGGGTGCTGCGGAACTGCTGTTTGCGTATCGGCGGGCAAGCCGCTCCCCTTGCCGCAGGCGGCGCGTTCTGCGCCGGCGGTGCTTGCACGGGTCGGTAGGGAAAGGGGCCTGGGCGTCAGGCCGGGATTCAGGCGTTCATCAAATCATCGGATCCCAGCGCTGCCGAAGTCTTCCCGCAGGCGGGCCAGGATGCCGACCAGATGGTCGTGCATGGCGTGGCGCGCGCGGATGGGATCGCGGTCGGAAATGGCCGCGAGGATGCGTTCGTGTTCCTGCTGGGCTTCGCTCCACACCTTGGTGGTCACGAAGTGCTCTTCAAGACGGTTGAATACCGGGCTGAGCGTGCTCAGGTGCCAGATATGGGAAATTGCCGCCGCCAGCGCCGCGTTGCCGCAGGCCGCGCCGATCGCGCTGTGGAAGGCGCGGTCGTGCACGCTGGGGGATTCGGTCAGGGACATGCCTTCGTGCGCCGCGCGGATCGCCGCGATCTGGGCCGGCGATGCCTTCTGTGCCGCCAGGGCCGCGCACTCGGGTTCCAGCAGCAGGCGGGTTTCCAGCAGGTCGAAGGGGCCGATGTCGGTCGCTTCGACGCCGTTGGCGGCTGCCGGCGCTTGTTGCGGCGACTGGTACTGGCCGTCTTCGCGCGCCTGGTTCACGAATACGCCCGTGCCTACCCGGACCTCCACATAACCTTCGATTTCCAGCGCGATCAGCGCTTCGCGCACCGAGGCGCGGCTGACCTGCAACTGCTCGGCCAGTTCACGCTCGGCCGGCAGCCGCCCGCCCGCAGGGAAGTCGCCCGCCTTGATGCGCGCGGCGATCTGGTCGGCAATCATGCGGTAGAGGCGGGTGGAGGCGACGGCCTGGAGAGAGGTCATTGTTGCGTTCGGGTGGATGGTCGGGATGTAGAGGGTAATGGGTCTGCCCGGGCTTGTCTTGCATGGCGCCCCCGGGGAATCTCCGGGAGGGTCTGGATATCTGGTGGCCCAGTGGTCAGGCCACTGGACGAAATGTACCGGAGGCGCTCCGGCTTGTGAACCGGGCTTTTCCATTTTTAGGGAAAACCACTAGCGCGGCATTTGCGCCGCGCCCGCGGGTTTGCGGCCGGCGTCCGCGGCGGGACGCCGGCGCGGTGCGCGATCAGGCGGCAGCCAGTCCGCCGAAGAAGCGCGCGGCGTTCGACTCCAGGCCTTCGATGTAGTAGCCGCCTTCCTGCACGATCAGGGTGGGCAGCGCAAGGCCGCCGACTTCCCGGCCCAGGCGTTCAAAGCCGTTTTCGCTGACCGCGACCATGGCTTGCGGGTCCTTCTCGAAGATGTCGAAGCCCAGCGACAGCACCAGGGCGTCGGGCTGGAACAATTCGATGGCGCGGCGCGCCTGGGCCAGCTTGTCGAAGAACACCGATTCCGGAGACCCATGCGGCATGGGCAGGTTGATGTTGTAGCCGTAGCCCGCGCCGGCGCCGCGCTCGTCTTCGTAGCCGGCGACGACAGGGTAGAAGTTCTCGGGATCGCCGTGGATGGACACGTACAGCACGTCGCTGCGCTCGTAGAAGATCTCCTGGATGCCCTGGCCGTGGTGCATGTCGGTGTCCAGGATCGCCACGCGCGGAAAGCGCGAGGCCAGGCGCTGCGCGGCGATGGCGGCATTGTTCAGGTAGCAGAAGCCGCCGGCCGCGTCGCGCCGGGCATGGTGGCCGGGCGGGCGGCAGATGGCGTAGGCGTGGCGCTCGCCAGCCAACAGCGCATCGGCGCCGGCGATGGCGCATTGCGCCGACCAGTAGGCCGAGTGCCAGGTGTGCTGGCCGACCGGGCAGCTGCCGTCGGCCAGGTAGCGCGCGGCCTGGGCCAGCACGCCGCGCAGGGCGTTGGGTTCGCGCACGAAGACGTTGGAGACGACCTCGTCGCCCCAATCGTCGGGCAGTTGCTTCCAGGCGGCGTGCGCTCCTTGCAGAAAGCGCAGGTAGTCCAGCGTGTGCACCGCCGAAATCGCGCCCGCGCCCTGGTCGGGCGGCGCCTGCACCTCAAAGCCCAGCTTGCGCGCGGCCTCGGCCAACGCGTCCAGGCGCGAGGGCACTTCCTGGGGCGTGCGCATCTTGCCGCGCGAGAAATAGGTCTGCGGATGGTGCAGTTTCTGGTCGTCGTGGAAGTATGCCTTCATGCGGGATGACACCTGGTTGCGGGTTGACGCCACGCCGGCCGGGGCTGTCGTCTCCCGGGCAGGCGGCCAAGACGACGTTATACGTGGCTGCGGCCCGCAGGACAATCGGCAACACCCTGGATTCAGCGCAAGGCAGCGCGCGCGGCGGTCTCCAGGCTGAGCAGATGTTCCTCGAGTTTCTGGCGGTCCTGCGCCGAGGCATACTGTCGCATCTGCATGCAGAGGTCGGCCACGGCGGTCTTGCCTATCATGGAAAAGGCGCCCCGGATCGAGTGGCATTGTTCGCGCACGCTTTTGAAGTCCGCGCGCGTCAGCGCTTCGCGGATCGCCGCCAGCGAGGCGCCCAGGCTGGAGTCCAGCGCGGCCAGCACGGCGGGTTCCGGCGGCAGTGTCGCCGGGTCGGTGAAGGCAAGGGATTCGTCGCCTAGCCGGGCCTGCGGAATGTGTTCGCGTATCGTGCGTTGCAGCGCCCGTAGCGACAAGGGCTTGAGCAATATCGCGTCAAAGTCCGCGGCGCTGCTGTGCAATTCGTCGGGTTCCACGTGCGCCGTCACTGCCACGACAGGGAGTGCGGGGCCGCGCGCTCGCAGGAACTGCGCCAGGGCGTAGCCGTTGATCTCCGGCATGGAGATATCCGTCAGCACCATGTCGTAGCGGCGCATTCTGACCCAGCGCATCGCGGCCGCCGCGCCTTCGGCGGCATCGGCGGCGATGCCCAGAGCGGCGAGCTGGTCCAGGATCAGCTCGCGGTTGGCGGGGTGGTCGTCCACCACCAGCACGCGGATGTCGCGCGCCAGTCCGCAAGACGCGGCCGTGGCGGGCGGGCCGACCGGGCCGGCGGATAGTGGCGCCGCGTCAGCCGTTTGTGGGCAGGCTTGCAGCGGCAATGCCACGCTGAAGACGCTGCCTTTCCCGACTGAGCAGGCGACGGACAGCGTCCCGTCCATCATTACGACCAGCTTCTTGCTGATCGGCAATCCCAATCCGGTGCCGCCGTAACGGCGGCTGATCGACCCGTCGGTCTGCGCATACAGGGTGAACACGCGGGCCGCCTGCTCGGTGGTCATGCCGATTCCGGTGTCGCGCACGCGCAGCTGCACGCCGGTTCCGCCGGCCAGGCCACGGCCAGGCGTCGCGGTGATTTCCACTTCGCCGGCCTCGGTGAATTTGACGGCATTGCCCACCAGGTTCACCAGGACCTGGCGTATGCGGGTCGGAGCGCCGGCATAGGACTGCGCCAGCCCGCTGTGGGGCTTGAACGACAGCCGCAGCCCCTTGGCGCGGGCGGCGGGTTCGAACATGGCTACGACCTGGGCGGCGATCTGCGCCAGATCGAACGGTATGCGCTCGATCGTCATCTGCCCGGACTCCATCCGCGACACGTCCAGGATGTCATTGATCAGATCGACCAGCGCGCGCGAGGCCTCGCGCACGGTGCGCAGGCGCCCGCCCTGGCCCACGGCGTTCGGATCCCGGTCCAGCAGTTCCAGATGGCCCAGCACCAGGTTCAAGGGCGTGCGGATTTCGTGGCTCATGGTCGCCAGGAACACGGACTTGGCGCGCGCCGCATCGATGGCGGCGATCCTCGCGTCATCGCGCCGCCTCTCGATGTCCTTGCGCGCCGTCGCGTCCGAGAAACTGCACAGCAGCACGTCGTCGCCGTGGTAGCGCGTCTTGACGATATTGACCAGCAGGTCGCACTCGCGGCCGTCGTCCAGCTTCAGGGTGACTTCTTGGTCGCGCTGGACCCAGGCGTCGCGGTCGCCGCGGGCATGACAGTCGCGCAGCAAGCCGTGCAGCGACACGCCGGCCGCGGCCCGGGCGGCGTAGCGCTCCATCATCGCGTTCTGCAGCAGCGCCTCGCCGCTCGCGCACGAGACCAGGCCCACGCCGAACTGCGCCGATGCGATGATGGAGCGATTCATGTGCTCGCTTTCGAACACGTGCTGCGAGCGGCGGTACACAGGGACCAGCGCCTTGCGGTGGAACCACAGCAACAGTGCCCAGAGCGTGCTGAGCAGCAGGATGGTCACGGTCAGGTACAGCGCCAGGCTGGGCAGGAGCGCGGCGACGACGGTGCGCCAGGAGTAGGCGTACACCAGGGTCCAGCCGGTGTCCAGCAGCGGGCCGCTGACGTTGAAGACGCCATGCTGGTAGCGCGTCCGCGGCTCCGTCGCAGTGGGCTTCCAGGAGCCGGACGCCAGCGCCGTGCGCACCGGTCCATAGGAGTGAGCGATGGGCCGCCCGCGGTCGGTCTCAAGCAGGATGCGGCCGTCGCCATCCACCAGCGCCACGGCGGTGCCGTCCGGGATCGCGTCCAGGCGCGCGGCCAAGGCGCCGACCGGATAGTCGCTCACGAAGATCATGAACGGCTGCAGGCCGTCGAATGCGGGTTCGACCAGCTTGATCACGTTCTGCCCGGTCAACGGGTTGACCGCTGGCGCTTGCCACAGGATGCGGCGCGTAGAGGCCCATAGCGCGGCCGCGTCCGGATCCTTCAAGACGGCCAGGTCATAGGACAGGCGGCTGATGAGGCCAGCGGTGTCCGAGGCGCCGACGCGCTCCAGCAGTTGCGGAAAATCCAGGCGCGGCGCGGGCATCAAGGCCAGGAAGCGCAGGTCGGGGCTGTATCCATATGCCATCAGCGGCGATTTTCTTTCCTGTTGGCTGGCGGTCGCCGTATAGGCCTGCAGTTCCAGCATGCCGAGGTAGCGGGCGTGTTCGTCGGCGGCCGATGCCGCGCCGGTGTCGGCCACCGCCAGAATGGGCGTAAGCCCGGCGCTGGCCTGCAATCGGACCCGGCCATGGCCGGCGCGCAACGCGGCTTCATTTTCAGGCGTGGGGGCGGGCCGCGCTTGCCATAGCAGTTCGGCATTGATGACGCCGCGCCGCATGGCGGTCTGCTTGCCTTCGAGATCCAGGCTCACGAGAGACTGGTGCGCGGCGAGTTCCGTGTGCAGCCTGGCGATGGCGGCATGCGCCGCGTTGTACAGGACCAGACAGGCCGCAAGCACGATCAGAACGGACAGCACCATGCCGCCGCCGAACAGCATCACGGAGTGATAGCGGGCGAGGAGGCTGAGTTCCCGGTCGTGTTGCATCCCCGCGCTGAGCAGGTCTTGCGTATCGCCAAGGCTGGCCATGGCGGTGGAGTTAGGCATATCGGTCTTTCGGTATGGGTCGCGCGCGTGGACGTGTGGCGCGCTTGATGCAGACGCGAAGAATCCCATGAAAACCCGGCTTGCAATCCGTTTTCAGGGCTATATTTGCATTTGTTTTGCAGTATTCAGACTAGCCCTATATCCAAGCCCAATGAACTAGGACTGGGCTTATGAATTCGGCATAGGGCAGGACTGGGGGCAGGCTGCGGACCGCCACGCCCATCCAGCGCCGGCATGCGCGGCCTGGTCCGGGCTCGCGACGGCCGGCGGCCCTTGTCGGGACTGCAAGGAAGAATTTGCGGCGCCCCTGCCGCAATTGTTGAGGAGTTGACATGAGGCATCCTGCGAGGGTTTCTGTTCGTATGGTCATGGCAGGCGTGTTGGCGGCGGGTGTGATACCCATGGCGGCTCATGCCGCATCGGGAACCATCACGTTCACAGGGGGAGTGTCCGCAGCTTCGTTTACGCGCGATCTGCGGCAGGCGCCGGAGGGAGCCGCTCTGCGGTTCCAGGGCGCCCGGGTCGAACGCAGCAGCGCGACCGTGAGCCTGCGGAACCTGGATTCGGCGTCGTACGGCTTGGCTTGCCCGGGCGTGCGCATGCAGCCGGCCGCGGCCTGTCATCTGCCTGCGGGCGGCGGCGCGCTGGCGCTGACAGCGAGCCGGTCGCATCCTGCCGCGGGGCCGGCCAGGGCCATCGTCACGCTGGCCTACGACTAGCCTCGGCCGCGAAGACTTATCTATCGGGCCGGCCAATGAGCGCCGGCCCGGGACCTTGCGCAAAGGCTCCTTTTCAGGCGAACAGTCCCTAGAGACTCGGGCATGGACGAATTCAAGATCAAGGTGATGCTGGCGGACGACCATCCCGGCATGGTGGCGGGCGTGCAGCACGCGCTGGCCGAGGTGGCTACGATTTCGCTGGTGGGCGCGGCGGCCAACTCCACCGAACTGGTCGCGCTGCTGGATCGCGTTCCTTGCGATGTGGTGGTGTCCGACTACTCCATGCCCGCCGGCGATTTCGGCGATGGGGCTTCGCTGTTCGGCTTGCTGCAGCGGCGTTATCCGCAGCTGAAGCTGGTGGTGCTGACCATGCTGGACAATGCCGCGGTCATGCACACGCTGGTGACGCTCGGCATAGGCGGCATTGTCAGCAAGTCCGACGCGCTGGCGCATCTGATCCCGGCCATCCACGCCGCCCACACCGGCGGGAAGTACTACTCGCCCAGCGCCAACAAGGTGATCCAGGGCATAGACTGGAACCGGCGCGGGCGCAATGCCGAAAGCGTGCTGAGCCAGCGCGAATCAGAGGTCGTGCGGCTGTATGCCTCGGGCCTCACCATCAACGAAATCGCCGAGCGCCTGCACCGCAGCAAGAAGACCATCAGCACCCAGAAAGCCAAGGCCATGGAAAAGCTCGGCATCGAGCGCGAGGTCGACCTGTTCCGGTATGCAATGGAGAACGGCCTGACCGCCACGCTGGCCGAGGAATCCGCGCCGGCTGGGCAACAGCAGGATTCAGGCACGCCGGGCTGAGGCCCGGGCGCGCTGGGCTTACGCCGACGCGGCTTCCTGGGTTGCGCCGGCAGGGCCGGAGGAAGGGCTGGCGCTTATCAGCCCCGATTCGATCCCGTAACGCAGCAGTTCAATGTCGCGCTCCAATCCCAGCTTGAGCATGGCTGTGCCTTTCTGCGTGCTGATGGTCTTCTTGCTGCGGTGCAGGCGCTCGGCGATTTCATTGATCGTCAGGCCGGACACGAACAGGCGCACCACTTCCAGCTCGCGCCGGGTCAGCATGTGGATGCCGTAGTCGCCGCGGTCCAGGGCGTTTGCCAGCTCGGAGATCCGCGGCGAAAGATAGCGGCCGTTGGCATGGGCGCCATGTATCGCCGGCAATAGATGATTCAGCGAATCGGACTTGCTGAGGACGGCGGGGATGCCGAGGTTCAAGAGCGAATGCACGATGCCCGGGCTTTCCAGCATGGTCAGCACCACGATCTTCAGGGCAGGGTAGCGCTGGCGGATCAAGCCGAACAGCGTGATGCCGTCGCCGAACCGCCCGCCGGGCATGGAGTAGTCGGAGATCAGGACTTCGCACGGATGCCGGCCCAGCATCTCCATCAGTTCTGAGGAGTCGCGGGCCGCGCCGATCACGGATACGGTGCTGCTGGCAGCCAGCGTGTGCTGCACGCCGGCGCGTACGGCGGGATGGTCGTCGGCGACCATGACGCGTAGATTGAGTGGCTTCATCATGGAACAGGGTAGGAGCAAAGCTGGCGTGGCCGCCAGGCGCGTCGAGGCGGCGCAGCACAGACTTTATGGGCGCGCGCGCTGGCGGATAAGCAGCCAGGTCCGATTGCGGGCCCGTTCGGGATAGGACTAAGCCTATTTTTCCGAGTCGCGGGGTTTGCGCCTTGTCAGCGCCGCCTCTGCCAGGGGTTCGAAGGCATCCAGGGCGTCGGCCAGGGCTCCGGTGCGCCGGCTGCGAGCCAGCTCTTCCATTTGCGCGCACAGGTCGGCGAGCGCCGTCTCGTGAATCATGGCGCAGGCTCCGCGCAAGGAGTGCAGATGCGCGCCCGCCTCGGTCTCCTGGGAATCATTGCCGGCGCGGATCGCGGCGAGTTCCTTGCGGATGGCCGCGAGCGATTGCCGCAATGACAGGACCAGAGCCTCATGCACGCGTGCGGGCAGCGGGCCTTGCGCGATTTCGTCCCGGGCGCGCGGGCCGGCGGCAGGCGCTGCGCCTGGACGCAGCAGGCGCCGGATCGCCGCGTCCAGCTTGCCCAGCAGCAGCGGCTTGACCAGCACCGCGTCAATGCCGGCATCGCGGCATTGCTGGTGTTCCTGCGCGCCGACGTGGGCGGTGTAGGCGATGATGGGCACCTGCGCGCCCTGCGCGCGCAGGCAGCGAGCCACGGCGTAGCCGTCCATGCCTGGCATGTTCACGTCCGTGATCACCAGATCGTAGGCTTGCTCCATGTAGCGTCCGAGGGCGGCGCTGCCGTCCGCGGCGAGGTCTGTCTGGTAGCCCAGCGTTTCGAGCTGCATCTTCATCAGTTCCCGATTGGCGGGATTGTCGTCCGCCACCAGGATGCGTGCGGTGATGGGCTGGTCCTGATGCCAGGCCGCGGCGTCATCGGCGGCAGGGGCTTCCTGGACTTCAGCGGGCGCGGCGCGCAGGGGCAGGGTCACGAGGAACGTGCTGCCTTGCTGTGGCGCGCTGGTGACGGCAATGCCGCCGCGCATCAGCGCCGCCAACCGGCCGCACAGCGCCAGGCCTAGCCCGGTGCCGCCATAGCGCCGGGCGATGGAGGAATCCGCCTGGGTGAACGGCCGGAACAGCGTGGCCTGCTGCGCTGGCGTCATGCCGATGCCCGTGTCGCTGACGCCGATCACGATCGGCGTGTCGGGGGCGTTGTCATCCTGGCGGTAGACCTCAAGGAGCACATCGCCGCGGGAGGTGAATTTGATGGCATTGCCGACCAGGTTGAACATGATTTGGCGGATGCGCGTCGGGTCGCCCAGATAGCGCGGCGCCAGGCCGTCGTCGATGCTGCAGTCCAGCTCCAGCCCCTTGGCCTGCGCGGCCGGCGTGAAGACGGCGATGACCTGGCGGGCCACCTCGGCCAAGTCGAACGGAATGGACTCCACGCTCATCTGGCCGGACTCGACCTTGGAGAAATCCAGAATGTCGTTGATGATGTCCAGCAAGGTCGCCGAGGACGAGGTGACGGCGCGCAGGCGCTCGCTCTGCGGCGCCGAGAGGCCGGAGCGCTCCAGCAGTTCGAGATTGCCCAGGATGGCGTTGAGCGGCGTGCGGATCTCATGGCTCATGGTGGCCAGGAAGGCGGACTTTGCCTGGTTCGCCGTGTCTGCCGCGACGCGGGCCTCTTCCAGTTTTTGCTCGAGCTGCTTGCGGGCGGTGATGTCGGTGAAGTTGCAGAGCAATACCTCCACGCCCTGATATTTGGTGCGCACCGCGCTTACCAGCAGATCGCTGCGGCTGCCGTCGGCGCGCGGGTAGGCGAGTTCCAGGCCGGCGTGCCAGCCGGCCGCTTCCGAAGCGTCGTGATACTGGGCGAGCAGGCGCGAATGCAGGGGCGGGCCGCCGGGCGCGCCGCTGGCGGCGTAGTCCTGCATGACCTCGTTCTGCAGCAGCACTTCGCCGGTGTTCAGCGACAGCAGGGCGAGCCCCGAGGGCGCGGTGGCGACCATGGTGCGGTTCAGGTTTTCGCTTTCGAAGATGCGTTGGGAGCGGGCATAGCCGGGCTTGAAGACCTTGCGGTCGAGCAACAGCAGCACGCCCCAGACGAACGCCACCATCAGCAGCGTAGCGACCGCATAGCTCGCCAGCCGCGGCCACAGGTCGGCGACGATGGTGCGCCAGGAAAATGCATAGATCAGGTTCCAGCCGGATTCCGAGACCTGTTCGCCCAGGATGAAGAGGCCATCGCGATAGCGCAGATCCGCCGGCGCGGACGGAGCCGACCGCGCCGCGTCCAGGATCCGGGCGGTGAGCTGCGGATCCTGCGCGTCCATGTCCGTCGGCAGGAGCTGGCGTCCGTCCTTGTCGACGATCAGGGCCGCTTCTTCGTAGCGCGTTGTCGTCAGATAGGCGTTCAGGGCATCGGCAGGGTAGATCGCGACGAAAATGGCGAATATCCGGCCCTCGCTGCTGGCTGCCTGGTACAGCCGCAGGGACAGCTTGCGCGTCAGCGGGTCGATGGCCGGCGGCAGCCAGCGAGGTCCGCCCGCCGCCATCAGGCGTTGCCGGACCTCGGGCGAGTCCAGGTCGCCCAGATCCGGGGCGATCGTCCGGATCAGTTCCGGGACGTCTTTCGCGCCCACCAGCGTGAGCGGGTCCATGGTCTCGGACATGGGACCCACGCCGAGGAAGCTGCGATCGGGGCTGTAGAAGAAGCCGCTGACCGAGAGCGCCTTGGCATAGGCCGCGGCCGAATAGCTGATCTCGTCGGTCAGATGCAGGTAGGGTAGATAGGCCGCCGCGGGCCGGCCGGGTTCGATGTCGGCCAAGGCCACCACCGGCGGGAAGTTGGGATTGCGCTGGAACTCCATGCGTCCGTGCTGCCGCGCGAAGGCTTGCACCAGCTCGGGCGCGGCCTCCGACGCGCGTCCGGGCCAGGCGTATTCCTCGTGGGACAGACCGATGCGGAAGGCTCCCTCGCGCACGCCCAGCGCCGTCTGCAGCAGCGCCTTGCGCACCACAAAGCCGGCGTAGCGTTCCGCGACGTAATCCCTGGCCTGCGAGAACACCATGACGCCGGCGACGGCCAGCAGCACCAGGGTGGTCACGGCGCCGCCCACGTACAGCAGGGCGCGCTGGTAGCGGTTCAGGATGCTGATGGCGCTGCGTGATGGCCGGCCGGCGGTGTCGGACTCTTGGACGTCTTGGGGGTGCGCGGCCATGCTGGGTTCGGCTCCGCCGGGATGGGTGACGCCATGATAGAGCCAATCAGGCCAAAAACGGAAAATAGGACTCGGCTGATTTCCGTTCCCGGCCGCGGGTGGAACAATGAATTCGTCGGCAGTTCGCTGCCTGGCCTCCCGCCTGCAGGCGCCTTGCCGCAGCGCCATGGGCCCGCCGTTCATGAGGAACATCATGCTCAAATCCGCCCTGGTTGTCGATCAAGACGAACTCCAACGCTCCGCGCTGACGCGGATGCTGGGCAAGATCGGCGTGCCCGAGGTGGAGGTGGCGCACGACGGCGCGTCGGCCGTGGCGGCGATCCAGCAGCGGCAGTGGGATCTGGTCATCGTCGACCTCGACATGACGGACCGCACCGGGCTGCAGATGATCGACGCGCTGGCCGAGGCCGGCGACTGCGGCGGCATCGCGATCGCCAGCAGCCATCCGTCCCGGATCCTGCAGGCCGCGGCGGCCTACGCCAGGAATCGCGGCCTGCCCATCATTGCCGCGCTGGGCAAGCCGCTGGAAGCGGCCTGCCTGATTGCAATGATCGAATCCCTGGCCCGGACGGCGCTGGCCGATGGCGCGGCGACGCTGCGCGCCGCGGCGCAGAGCAGCAGCGTGGCGCTGGCCGGCCTGGACGCCGAACGCCTGCGCCGCGCCCTGGCGCAGCGCGAGATCACCGCATACTTCCAGCCGCAGCATTGCGCCTCGACGGGCGAGCTGCGCGGCGCCGAAATGCTGGCTCGCTGGGTCGCCGACGACGGCACGATGATTCCTCCGGCCGCGTTCCTGCCGGCTTTCGAGTCAGCCGGCTTGCTCGGATCGCTGACCGACTACATGCTGGCGCGCGCCTTCGAGGCGCTGCGCGAACTCGGCAACCGGCCCGATTGCGTCATCAGCATCAACGTGCCGGCGACCGTTGCAAGTTCCATCTGCTGGGCGCAGGACGTGGCCGACCGCGCCGAGTTCGCCGGCGTGGATCCGAGCCGCATCGTCATCGAGATCACCGAGGACGGAGGCGCCCGTTCCAATGGGGCGTTGGCTGGGGCCGTCACGCAACTGCGCCTGCGCGGCTTCAGTTGCGCGATCGACGACTTCGGCACCGGCGATTCCTCGCTCGACCGGCTGCTGTGCGCGCCTTTCGACGAACTGAAGATAGATCGCGACCTGATCTCCCGTGCGGGCCGCCATCGACACGCCCAGGACGTCCTGGCCTGCACCGTGGAGATGGCGCGGTCGCTGGACATGACGGTGGTGGCCGAAGGCATCGAAACCCAGGAGGAATACGACATGGTGTGCGCATTGGGGGCGCAGGTCACGCAAGGGTACTTCCATGGCAGGCCGATGCCGCTGGGCGCATTCAACCAGTATGCGCTCAGCCAGGGCGTGATCGGACATGGAATCCTGCGGATGTACGCACGCGCCTGAAGCCGGCGCGCACCGTACATCGCGGGCTAGTCGCGGATCGCGATCAGGCGCCGGTCAGCACCACCAGTACCGCCAGGCACAGCAGCAGTCCGAACGCCGCCAGCGCATAGGGCAACAGCTGCACATACACGCCGCGCTCTTCGCCGCGCCCATGCGCCAGGCCGGCCGCGATCGACATTCGCACGGGTGAAAAAATCCCCATCGACGTGCCCGACACATGCAGCAGCGCTGCCGCGGCCGGCACGCTCAGGCCCGCATTCAAGGCCAGCGACAGCTGCGCGGGCATGAACAGGCTGTTGGGCGCATTGCCGCTGTTGGCCAGGATGCCGAACACGCCGGCCAGCAGCGGCGTGATCAATAGGGTCCAGTCCTGCAGGCCGGCGAACAGGCCGTCGGCATACGCTTGCGAGATGCCGGCGCCGGCCAGGACTTCGGCCATCATGGCGAACAGGAACACGGAGTAAACCGCGTGCCGTCCCGTGGTCCAGGCCGCGCGCGCCTGTGCCGCGAGCAGGTCGCGCTGGCGGCAGAAGGCGGCCATGAGCACGGCGCCCGCGATCAGCCAGCTGCCGGCATGCAGCAGCGGCATCCAGCTGGGCAGGTCCGGAAATGGCTTGAACGCAGCCAGTCCGGCCAGGCCGCCGTTCAGGCCTGGCAGCAAGCGCGTGGCCACCAGCCACGCAATCATCAGGATATAGGGCAGCGCCTTGCGCGCCGCTGCCATCATCCGGGGCCGGTCCGGCCGGCGGTCCAGCAGGAAGCGCAGCACGATGAGCGGGCCGTAGGCCGACAGCAGCGCGGTTTCCGGCCCCAGCAGCGCCGTCGCCGCGCTCAGGGCGCCCAGGCTCGCGATCATCCAGACGGCTTCGCGCACATGCTCCGCGGGTTCGGCCCGCAAGCCCGCGCGCCTGGCGGTGCGCCAATACAGCAGCATCCACAATACCGTCAGCAAGGCGACCGGCACCATGCCGTACAGCGCCAGCTGCGACGCCGGGACGCGCGCGTAGGCCGAAGCCAGCAGCGTGCCGCTGCCCATGGCGCCCCAGGGGATCAGGGTCTGGCTCAGCAGCGCGAACACCATGGTTTCGCGTGGCTTCAAATCCAAAGGCCGGATCAGCAGCACCGTACCCAGCATGCCCACGCCGAAGCCGGTGGCCGATTCGGCGAAAGGGCCGACCAGGAAACAGGCAAAGAACAGCAGCCGGCGGCGCGCCAGGGGATGGGCCAATGCGGCTTTGGCGCCGTCCGCCGCCGCGTGCGGCGCGCGTCCTTGCGCCGCCATGTTCCAGAACAGCAGCCCGCCCAGAATGTACGGCGTGATGATCCAGCCTATCCAGAGGCCGCGTTCCAGCGCCAGCCCGAGCTGCCCGGCGCCGAAGGATGCTGGCGCCGCATACAGGGCGATGGGCACGGCAGCCAGCAGGCCCAGCACGGCGGCGGCGGTGGTGGTCAGGCGTCCGCTGGCGATGGCGCCGATGACGGCCAGGGCGGGTAACGACCACAGTAGGTACATCATGGATTGAGCGTCGGCATGGCGGGGTCCGGGACTGGCATGGCGCGTAGCAGTGTATGCCGAGAGGCCGGCGGCGGCAGGTCATGCCTGCCCGATCGCAGGGTCTTTTGGAAGTGGCGGCGACCGTACGCTGCGTCCTGCGTTCGGAACTCAAGACGATGACAAAATGCCGCCACCTGCGGCGGCAGGTTCAGCAGTCCAGTCTGGCGTGGGGCCAGCGCTGCTGCGCCACCAGTTCGCGCGCCAACGAGGTTCTTTATCGGACCGCCTTGGCCGGCGGCGCCGGCAACACCCCGGCGTCATGCACCGGCTTGCCGCCCAGCAGCGTGAGCACCGAATTGATGGCGTGGATCTGGTCCGCCGGCATCGTCAGGTACGGCTGGTCCAGCACTGCCAGGTCGGCCAGCTTGCCGGCGTTCAGTTGACCGCGGTCGTCTTCGTCGAACGCCAGCCAGGCGGCCTGGCGGGTGTAGAGCGCCAGCGCTTCCTCCCGCGTGAGCAAGGCGCCGGGCTCGCGCAGCACCGTGGCGCCGATGGCGCGCCCCTGCACGTGGTACTCCACCGCCTGCCAGACCCCGGCCACGCCGATGCGGGTGGAATCGGTGCCGCCCGCGACCGGCAGGCCCAGGTCCAGCGCCGTGCGCACTGGCGGCGAATGCTGCTCCGTTCCCTTGGGATTGGCCGCGCGTATCGCCTCGCCCTCGAAGTACGGACCCATCTGCACCGTGTAGGCCAGCCCCAGGCGCGCCATGCGTTCCAGCGTGCGGCGCGAGCCGGTGTTCAGGTGCGCGATCGACCAGCGCAGCGGACGCAGGTCGTGGTCGCGGCCGACTTCCTCGAACACATCGAGAATCGCGCTGGCGGCATCGTCGGTGTAGGCGTGGATCTCCAGCGGGATGCGGCGTTCGGCCGCGTAGCGGGCGATGCGGGCGAGTTCCTGGCGCGCTTCGGCCGGCGGCTTGAATCCCGGTCCCATGCGCACGCCGTCGTTCATGGCGGACACCAGGTTTTCGCCCAATCCCAGGAACGCGAGCTTGCCGTCGTCATGGCGCGGCGGGCGGAAGGCCATGATGTCGCGGAACCATTGCGCCTCGCCGCCTGCGCGCAGGGCCGAGATCCGGTAGCCCGCACGCACGGTGAGTTCGCCGCGGTCACGCAGCGCGTAGAGCGGCTCGTAGGCTTCAGCGGCGCCAGCCGACGGATCGATGAAGCCGGTCAACCCGCGCGCGTTCATGGCGCGCAGAAAGGCTTGCAGTCCGGCGGGACGGTCGGCGGTATGGCTGAGGCGGGCGAACAGCGCGTTGAACGGGCCGATGCCGCCCAGCAGCCTGCCGGTGGCGCGGCCTTGCGCGTCGCGCTCGACCGTGATGCCGTGCAGTTCCGGCGGCTGCGGGGCGTCCAGGCCCAGGGCTTCGATGCCGCGGCTGTTGAGCAGGGCGTAGTCGTACAGGTATTGGACATAGGCGGGATGCCCGGGAACCGCCTGGTCCAGGTCGGCGCGCGTGGGCGCGCGGCGCTCGAGGAATTGCCGCGGATGCCAGGATCCGACCACCGCGACCCAATGGTCGCGCGGACGTTGCGCGGCGTCGCGCGCCAGCCGGCCCAGCGCGTCCGCCAGGCTGGGCGCGTCATACCAGTAGGTTTCGAACGCATAGGTCTGGCCGCCGCGGATGGCGTGGATATGGGTGTCGATGAGGCCGGGTATCACCGTACGGCCTTGCAGATCCAATTGGCGCGTGGCAGGTCCGACGTGTTGCTCGACATCGCCGTCCCCGCCCACCGCGACGATGCGTTCGCCCTGGATCGCGAGTGCCGTGGCGCGCGGCGCGGCGGGGTCCATGGTGATGATCTGGCCGTTGCGCAGCACCAGGTCGGCGTCGCGGCTGTGGGCGGCGCAGGGCAGCGCGGCTGCCAATGCGAGGACGAGCGCCGTGGTTCTTTTCATGTGTAGTCTCCGGTCGTCAAGGATGTTCAGTAGCGCCATAGCGCTTCCAGGCCAAAAAAATGGACGGTTTCGGCGCGGCCCGTATCGCGGATGAAGCTTCCAGGCCGGAACACCGAGTAGGCCGCTTCGAAACTCAGGTGGCGCGACACTTCCCAGCCCAGCACCACGTCGGCCTGCGTGCCGATGTAGCGCGAGCGGCTGGCGCCGGCCGGGCGCAGCAGATTGCCGGACACGCCGTACACGCCGTCCTGCAGGCTCTGACGCCAATAGAAGACCGCCGCGGTGCCCAGCGTCCAGCCAGAGCCCAGGTCCAGCGTGAGCGAGGGATGCAGATTGATGAGGTTGGAAGGGCCGATCAGGCCCGCTTCGCCGAAGTACTTGCCCTTGGGGAAGAAGACGGCAAAGGTCTGGAGCTTGGGATCGTCGGGATTGCGGTCGCCGCTGATGATGTTGGCTTTCAGCCCCAGGCGCGGCTGCAGCGGCGCGCCGCGGAAGGTGTAGCTCACATCGCTGGCGAGCGACCAGGCCCGCGCCGGCGCGCCGGCGAAGCTGCCGTATTGGTAGACCGCTTCCAGGTCCCAGCGCCAGGAGGCGCGCTTGCCGAAGTAGCGTGCGCCCAACGCATTGCGGGTTTCAGGACCGCTGCCCTGGTTGTAGCTGGCCGAGTCGCTGGACAAGGACAGCAGGTAGGCATCCAGGCCGGTGTCGGCCCGGCCGCCGGGCGCGGACCAGGTGCCGTAAAGGCCGCCGAGCCTGCGCTGCGAGTCGGCGCGGTCGCTGAAATCGTCGGGATCGTTGCGCACCGGGCGCACCAGGAAGCCGTCCACGCGTAGCCCCTGGCCTGCCCAGCTGAGCGCGCCGCCGTCGAACGAGCGCAACACGTTGGGGCCGTAGCGCGCCGAGATCAGCCGTTCGCTGCCGTAGGCCATGACCTGGCGGCCCGCGCGCGCAGTCCAGGTTCCGGCGTCGCCGGCAAGGGAGATGTCGACGAAAGCCTGCAGCACGTCGCTGCCGGTGTCGTCGGGCGGTCCGATGGAGCCGGCGTCGCGCTCGGCATGGGTCAGGTTCAACTGGCCGAAGGCGCGCACCTGCCGGCCCAGCCGCAGGTCGGCATAGGGCAGGAAACGGTAGAGCTGGTAGCCCTCGTCGGGCAGGGTCGCGTCGCCGAATTCGTTGTTGCGGTAGCGCTCATAGCGGGCGCGCAGCTCGGCGCCCAGGGTCAGCGCGGAGGAGTCGCCCAGCCGGATCCACTTGCCGGCTTCGCCCCAGGCGCCGGTGCGTTTGGCGGGGTCGTCCAGGTAGCTGTAGTCCTCGGTATAACGCCAGGGATCGATGGGCGGCAGCGCGGGTTCGGCGGCCTGCGCGGCGCCGAATGCCAGCGCGGCCAGCGGAAGGATTGCGAATCTGTGGAAGTTCAAGTTGCCTGGGCTGCAGCCGGCGCATGCGGGCGTCGACAGCGGTAAAAGAAACCAGGCGGCAAGATAAAGTAAGGACAATGGCGTCGGTAGTCGCCATTTTTCGTCCTGGCTGTCCTGAAAACGGAACGCTGGGGCCTAGTCCTCCTGCAACTTCCCGAAGCGCTCCGCCAGATAATCCACCAAGGCCCTGACCGACGACAGCAGGCCGCGCCGGGATGGGAACACCGCGTGTATCAGCTCGCGGCGCGGGGCCCAGTCCGGCAGCAGCCGGACCAGCTGTCCCGCCTGCAGCTGCTCCCGCACCATCATGGTGGGCAGCTGCACCACGCCCACGCCCGCCACCGCCGCGTTGCGCAAGGCGATCATGTCGGTGGTGATCATCCTGGGGGCGAGCGAGACCGTGGCCTGCTGGCCGTCCTGCTTGTACAGCTCCAGGCGATAGGCCTGGTTGGGCGAGCCCAGCGCCAGGCTGGGCCAGGCGCCCAGGTCGTCCGGGGTCGCCGGTTGGCCGCATAGCGCCGTCAGGGCAGGGCTGGCCACCAGGCTCTGGCCGCGATCCGACAGCACGCGCATGACCAGTTCGCTGTCCTCCAGCGGAGGCGGCCGCACGCGGATCGCCACGTCCACGGCTTCGCCCAGCACGTCAACGCGGCGGTTGGTGGCTTCCAGCTGTATCACCACGCGCGGGTACTTGATCATGAAGTCGGCGAGCATGCCGCCCACATGGGTATGCAGCAGGGCGATCGGGCAGGTCAGCTTGACCACGCCGCGCGGTTCGACCTGGGCCGCGTCGATCACTTCCTGCGCAGCTTCCGCTTCGGCCAGCATGGCCTTGCAGCGCTCGTAGTAGGTCTGGCCGATGTCCGTGACCATGAAGTGCCGGGTGGAGCGCTGGATCAGCCGCACCCCCAGGCGCTCTTCCAGCAGGGCCAGCCTGCGGCTGAGGCGGGACTTGGGCATGCCGAGCGCGCGTCCCGCGGGTGCAAAGCCCTGGTGCTCGACGGTCTGCACGAAATAGAAGAGGTCGTTGAGATCCTGCATGGCATCCCTTTTGGTTCAAAAAATAGAACGCTGAAAGCAAAAAATGGGTCTTCCGCTAATTTTGTTCCATTTTTAATATTTGTGCAGCCATAAGGCTTCTGATTCGGCCACAAGCCGTCGACCTTCCAAATTAGGAGTACACCATGTCCGCACCCGCCAACTTCAATGGCCAACGTCCTGTCATCGACGCCGACGACGCCGTCATGCTGCTGATCGACCACCAGAGCGGCCTGTTCCAGACCGTGGGCGACATGCCCATGCCGGAACTGCGCGCCCGCGCTGGCGCCTTGGCGTCGATGGCCACGCTGGCCAAGATGCCCGTCATCACCACGGCTTCCGTGCCGCAAGGCCCGAACGGTCCGCTGATTCCGGAGATCCACGCCAACGCCCCGCATGCGCAATACATTGCGCGCAAGGGCGAGATCAACGCCTGGGATAATCCCGAGTTCGTTGCCGCCGTGAAGGCCACCGGCCGCAAGACGCTCATCATTGCCGGCACGATCACCAGCGTGTGCATGGCGTTCCCCGCCATCAGCGCGGTCGCCGACGGCTACAAGGTGTTCGCGGTGATCGACGCCTCCGGCACGTACACCAAGATGGCCCAGGAAATCACGCTGGCGCGCGTGGTGCAGGCCGGCGTGGTGCCGATGGACACCGCCGCCGTGGCCTCGGAGCTGCAGAAGACCTGGAACCGCGAAGACGCCATGCAGTGGGCCGAGGTCTATACCAAGGTGTTCCCGGCCTACCAATTGCTGATCGAAAGCTACTCCAAGGCGCAGGAAGTGGTGAAGAACAACGAAGTGCTGGATTCGCAGCGCTGATGCGTTTGCGCCTCGGCGGCCTGATCCGGCCGCAAGCCGCCCGGATCAGGCCGCCACGCCATGCCGCTCTGCGATGCGCAGCAGCAAGGCTTCCAGGTCCTGAAGGATGGGCCGGTGGTCGTCCACCCGCCTGACCAGGGCCGAGGGCATGGCGGGCAGGTCTATCTCCACGAAGGCGATCTCTGGCGTCGCGTAGTAACTGGCGGCGCGCTTGGTCAGCATCAGCAGGCCCACACGCGTGTTCACCGCCGCAATGCCTTCGCGGATCGTGCGCACCACCGGGCCGTCGCCGATGGGCTTGCCCTTGGGCGTATGGCGCGGAAAGTGATAGTCCTGCCATTCCTGGTTGACCGATCCCGGCACCATGCGCACCAGCCGTTCCTCGGCCAGCAGCTCGGGGTCCAGCAGGGTCGCCGCGGCAAACGGATGATCCAGCGGGACGCACAGCATGCGCTGGTCCCGCAGCACGATGGGCCCATGGCACAGGCCGTCCGCGCCCAGCGGCAAACGGCAGAACGCGATGTCGACCGAGCCGTCCGCGACCGCCGCGTAGTGGGTGACATAGGTCAGTTCCACGAACTCCAGTTCCACGTTGGGATGCGCCGCCTTGAACTCCGAGACCAGCGGACGGTATAGCTCGTAGAAGCCGCCGCCCAGGAAACCGATGCGCAGATGGCGCGGCTTGCCCGCAGCCTGGCGTTTGCAGTCGTCCAGCGCGGCTTTCAGCATGACCACGGCGGGTCCCGCGCCCAGTTGCAGGGTTACGCCCAGCGGCGTCAGCGCCACCCGGCGGCTGCTGCGCTCGAACAAGGGGGCGCCCAGCGTCTTTTCCAGCGCCTTGACCGCTTCCGATACGGAGGACTGGCTCATGTGCAGCGCTTCCGCCGCGCGGCCGAAATGCAGCTTGTCGGCGACGGCCAGAAAACAATCGAATTGGCGTAGATCCATGGCTTCGGGGCGCATTGCGCGCGCGTAGTGGTCATTCTTATATCAATCGGAATTAACGATTGATGGCGTGAATAATAGCGCTTGTTCGCTCCAGGCCCGATGGGCAGAATTCGACCTGTTCATACAAGCTTAGCCCATTGATGGGCGATAAGGAGACAGGCATGAGTTCATCTGTGCCAGAACGAACAGGCCTAAAAGGATCGGCAGAGCCGATTGAATTCCTGGTCGAAGGAGATCTGGTCCGCGGCACCTTCTACCGGCCCGAGCAGGCCAGCGGCCCGGTGGGCGCGGTCGCGCTCGCGCACGGCTGGTCCATGGTCGCGGGGGGCGACCTGGAAGAGTACGCGGCCGCGGTGGTGGCCCGCGGCCTGGCCGCGCTGACCTTCGACTTCCGCAATCTCGGCCGCAGCGAGGGCATGCCGCGCCAGGAGATCGATCCGCAGCGGCAGATTCAAGACTTCCGCTCGGCGATTTCCTATCTGCGCCGGCGTCCGGAAGTGGACCGCGAGCGTATCGGCATCTGGGGCAGCAGCTACAGCGGCGGCCATGCGCTGACGGTTGCCGCCATCGACCGGCGCGTCAAGTGCGTGGTCAGCCAGGTTCCCACCACCAGCGGGTTCTCGGCGGCGCAACGGCGCGTGCGCTACGACAAGGCGCAGGCGCTGCAGGCCGCGTTCGAAGCCGACCGCGAGGCCCGCGACGCGGGCCAGCCGCCGGCGACGCTGCGCATGGTCGATGCCGATCCCGACGCGCCGGTCGCGTATCCGGGCCCGGACTCCTACAACTACATGACGGGCGAAGCGCGCCGCTGCCCGAGCTGGGTCAATGAAGTCACGCTGCGGTCACTGGAACTGGCCCGCACCTATGAGCCCGGCATGTATGTGCGCCGCATCGCGCCCACGCCGCTCCTGATGATCGTCGCCGCCGGCGACGGCCTGACGCCTGCCGATCTGCAGCAGGACGCTTTCAACGCGGCCCATCAGCCCAAGGAATTGCTGCTGCTGCCCGGCGGCCATTACTCGGTCTACACGGAACATTTCGAACGCACCAGCAGCGCCGCGGCCAACTGGTTCGCGCGGCACCTCGGCCAAGACCAGCACGGATAAGAACATGACGACGACAATAATGATGGAGACACAGGACCGCCAACGCCGCCAGGCTTCGCTGCGCGCGGCGGCGGTGGGCAATGCCCTGGAATGGTTCGACTGGACCCTGTACGGCACGTTCTCGGCCTATCTGGCCATGAACCTGTTCGACCCGTCCGACCGCGGCTCGGCGCTGCTGGCCACGCTGGCCGTGTTCGCGGGGGGATTCCTGGCGCGGCCGATCGGCGGCTGGCTGTTCGGCCGCATCGGCGACCGCTACGGCCGCAAGTTCACGCTGGTCCTGACCATGTGCCTGCTGGCCCTGACCAGCCTGGCGATCGCGCTGCTGCCCACCTATGAGCAGGCCGGGGTGCTGGCTTCGGTATTGCTCTTCATTTGCCGCCTGATGCAGGGATTGGCGCATGGCGGCGAGTCCGGCGTGGCCTATACCTACGTTGCCGAAATCGCGCCGCCGGCGCGGCGCGGGCTGTGGTCGAGTTCGGTGTTCGTCAGCGTGACCATCGGCGTCATGGCCGCGACCGCGCTGGCCGCCTTGCTGACGTCCTGGCTGGGCAAGCCCGCGATGGAAGCCTGGGGCTGGCGCGTGGGCTTTGGCGTGGGGGCGCTGTTGGGCGTCTACGCGCTGTTCCTGCGCCGCAGCGCGAGCGAAAGCGAGGTCTTCGAACACAGCGCGGAGCAGGGCGGCGCGCAGAAGGTGTCGGCGCGCCAGGCCTTGAAGATTGCGCGCAACATCGTGATGATCGCCGCGGCGTCCAACGCCACTTACTACACCTGGGTCACCTTCGCGCCGGCCACGGCCATCGCGACCAAGGGCATGGATCCGGCGGGCGCCTACACGGCCAGCCTGATCGCGCAGTTGGTGTGCCTGTTGTGGCTGCCCGTCTGCGGCTGGATGGCGGACCGCTACGGCCGCAAGCCCATCGTGATGGCCTTTGGCCTGGGCGTGGCGCTGGCAGTGTTCCCGGTGTCGCACATCGTGACCGACCAGCCCTGGACGCTGTTCGTGGGCCAACTGATAGGGCTGCTGGTCTGGGCGCTGCTGGCGGCGATCTTCCCGGCCGTGGTGGCCGAGCAGGTGCCTACCGGCGCGCGCGCCATGGGGGTGGGCTTCATTTCTTCGCTGTCGGTCGCGATCTTCGGCGGCACCGCGCCCTATATCAATGCCTGGTTGGGCGCCCAGGGGCTGGAATGGGTCTACACGGCCTATGTGGGGGCGTTGGGGCTGATGGCCTTTGCCGGCGCCTTCCTCATCAAGGAAACCGCGGGCATGGACCTCAACGACATCCGGTTGCCGGGCGATGAATCCGGCAATGCCGCCAACAAGGCCGCCAAGCGCGCGGCATTCAACTGAACTTCAATCTTTCCATCATCACATGAGCAAAATGAACTATCCGGATCTGGCAGGGAAAATCGCGGTCGTCACGGGCGCCGGGGGCGGTATCGGTCGCGCCATGGCGGCGGCGTTCCGCCAGCAGGGCGCGACCGTGGTCGCCACCGACCTGGACCTTGAGGCGCTGTCCGGCGTGGACGCGGATTGCCGCCAGCTGGACGTCACGCAAGCGCAGGCGGTGCGCGAGCTGGCCGACGCGGTGGCCGCGCGGTACGGCGCGCTGGACGTGTGGGTCAACAATGCCGGCTTCATGGCGCGCATGCCCGCCCTGGACCTGGACGAAGCCGCCTGGCAACGCACCATGGACATCAACCTGAAAGGCACGTTCTTCGGCGCCCAGGCGGCTGCGCGGCACATGATTGCGCAAGGCAGCGGCGCCATCATCAACCTGTCCAGCTATGCCGGCGTCAAGCCGCGCCCGAATTGCGCCGACTACGCGGCGGCCAAGGCCGGCGTGGCCCATCTGACCCAATGCCTGGCGCTGGAGTGGAGCCCCAAGGGGCTGCGCGTCAACGCCATCGCGCCCGGTTTCATTGAAACGCCGATGAGCAGCTGGATGCACGCCGACGCCGCCACCTATGCCGAATACGTCGAGCGGCTGCCGGCGCGGCGCGTGGGCCAGCCGTCCGAGATCGCCGACGCGGCGCTGTACCTGGCCTCGCAGGCATCCGCCTATGTCACCGGCCACGTGCTGATGGTCGACGGCGGAGTCTCCAAGACATGAGCGACGGCAAGGATCTGGCGTCGTGGTGGAACGGCAAGGCGGCCGTGGTGACGGGCGCGGCCAGAGGGCAGGGCGCGGCCGAGGCGTTGCGTTTGCTGCAGGCCGGCGCGACCGTCTACGCGCTGGACGTCTTGCCCGAAGGCGACGCGACCTGGACGGACTTGCGCGCGGCGGCGGGCGCGGATGCCGAACGGCTGCGCATCCGGGTGGCGGACGTGGCCCGCGAGTCCGATTGGCTGGCGTTGGCCGACGAGATTTCGCAGGCGGGCGTGCCGCTCTACGGCCTGGTCAACAACGCCGGCGTGACCCTGCGCAAGACCGTGACCGAGACCACGCACGCGGAATGGCGGCGGCTGCTGGACATCAATCTGGACGGGCCGTTCCTTGCCATCCGCAACCTGGCCGCGCTGATGCCGCAGGGCGCGGCCATCGTCAATACATCTTCGACGGCGGGACTCACCGGCTACTTCAGCGCGGCCTACACCGCCAGCAAGTGGGCCTTGCGCGGCCTGACGCGGGCGGCGTCGCTGGAGCTGGCCGGGCGCGGCATACGCGTCAACACGGTATGTCCGGGTTTGGTGGAAACGCCCATGATCATGCAGCCCAATGCCGTGCATGACGCAGGCCGGGCGCGCCTGTTCTATGAAGGCAACCGCGACGCCACGCCGCTGTCGCGCGGCGCGGATGCCGACGAGATCGCGGCGGCGGTGATGTTCCTGTTGGGACCGGAGGCTTCGTTCATCACCGGCGCGGACCTGCCGGTCGACGGCGGCATGACGGGAGGAGGGGTGTACTGGCGGATCGGCAAGTCCACCGGCAATCTGTAGCGACAGTCCCGGGCCGCGGCCCGGGACTGGCCATTGCGCAAGGGCGCAGGCTTAGTGCTTGTCGCCGTAGATGTTGCCGGCGATGCCGCCGGCGGCGGCGCCGATGGCGGCTCCGGTCCAGCCGCTGCCGCCCGCGATGGCGGCAATGCCCGCGCCGGCGGCCGCGCCGATGGCCGCGCCCGACAGCGTGCCTTGCTGCTTGGAACTCATGTTGGTGCAGGCAACCAGCGACCCCATCATGAGGCCTATGGCAATCGATCGGATGACTTTCATGGCTGACTCCTAGCGGGCGCGCTTGGCGGGAGCGGCGGGGGTGGCCGGCGCCGCGGGCGCGACGATTTCGAACCAGAGCGTTTCGACCACGGGGCGGTCCATCCGGGTCGGATTGGCGGCGTACCAGCTATCCAGCCGTTCGCGCACCGAATCGAGCGTATGGCTCTGCAAACCCTTGGCAAAGCGCGGGATCAGCGTCTGGTTGTCGGCCGGCGCGCGGCGCTGCTGATAGGCTTGCTCCACTTGGATGAGGTTCGCCATGCCCAGCAGGTAGGCCTTCTTCAGATTTGTGTCGGACTCCGTCCATTGCTTCCCGGTGACGATGGGCGCTGGATCGGAAGGCGCCGCCGTCACCGGCGCGGCGACCAGCAACGACAGCGCGAGCGCTACCGGACCTAACAGGTGTTTCACTTTCATCGCATCGCTCCTTGGAGGAACAAAAGACAGAAAAACAACCCAGTGACGCCATACGCGCCGCGCGCTTGCAAGGGCCGGGCGGCGGGCGACAACAATCAATGTAGGCTCGAAAGCAGGCCGGCGCAAGAGGCGCGGCGGACCGGTTCAGATTCCCAGATAGGCTTGCCGAACCTTGGGATCGGACAGCAGCGATTGCGCCGGACCGGAAAGCGCGATGCGGCCGGTTTCCATGACATAGCCGCGGTCGGCGCCCGTCAGCGCCAGGTGGATGTCCTGCTCCACCAGCAGCACCGTGACGCCTTCCTGGCGGATGCCGGCCAACACCTCCATCAACTGCTCGACCACCACCGGCGCCAGGCCCAGGCTCATTTCGTCGATCATCATCAGCGCGGGCGCGGCCATCAGCGCGCGCGCCATGGCGCACATCTGCTGTTCGCCGCCGGACATGCTGCCGGCGAGCTGGCGGCGGCGCTCGGACAGCCGCGGAAAGTAGCCGTAGACGCGGTCCAGGTCGCGCGCGACGGCCGCCTTGCCGCGGCGGCGGTAGGCGCCCATGAGCAGGTTGTCCTGCACGGTCATGCGGTCGAACAGCTGGCGTCCCTCGGGCACCTGCACCATGCCGCTGGCGAAGGCCTCGTCCGGCGTGGCGCGCGACAGCTGGCGGCCGTCCATCACGATGCTGCCGGTGCAGGGCAGCACCCGCGACAGCGCCCGCAGCAGGGTGGTCTTGCCCGCGCCATTGCTGCCCACCAGCGCCACGATCTCGGCGCGGCGGACCTCGAGCGCAATCTCCTGCAGCACCGGTAGTTCGCCATAGCCGGCGCTCAGCCCTTCCACCTTCAGCAGCGGGGCGGCGGCGTCGTTCATGCGCGCCTCTTGCCCAGATAGGCCTGCACCACCTCGGGGTCGGCCAGCACCTCGTCGGGCGCGCCGTCCGCGATCTTTTCGCCGTGATGCAGCACCAGCAGCCGGTCCGACAGGCTCTTGATCGCCTTGATGACGTGTTCGATCACCAGCACGCTGATGCCGCTGGCGCGGACCTTGCGGATGACCTCGATGACTTCGTCGATCTCCACCAGGTTGAGCCCGGCCATGACTTCATCGCACAGCAGCACCTTGGGCTGCATGGCCAGCGCCTTGGCCAGTTCCAGCCGCTTGCGGCCCGGCCCGCCCAGCTCGTCGGCGCGCTGTCCGGCCGCGCGGCCCAGGCCGACGAACTCCAGGCAGGCACGCGCCTGCTCGCGCGCCAGCGCCAGCTTGGGCTGGCCGCCGCCATGGCCGAACAAGGCGCCCACCGCCACATTGTCCAGCACCGACAGGCCGGGGAAGGGCCGCATGATCTGGAAGGTGCGGCCTATGCCCAGGCGGGCGCGGCGGTACGCCGGCAAGGCGTCGATCGGCTTGTCCTGGAACAGGATCTCGCCCGCAGTCGGCGCCAGCGTGCCGCTGATCAGGCTGACCAGCGTGGTCTTGCCGGCGCCGTTGGGACCGATCAGGCCGAGGATCTCGCCCTCGGCCAGCGTGAAACTGACCTGGTTCACGGCCACCAGCCCGGCGAAGCTCCGGGTCACGTTGCGCACGTTCAGGATCGGGTTCATAGCCGGTGCGCCCGTATGTTGTCGGCGAAATAGCGCCAGCCCGACTTGCGCGCGCGCCGCAGCAGGTCGGCCAGACCGCGCGGCATCAGCACTACCGCCGCGACGATTACCGCGCCGTAGAACAGCCCCGCCACGCTGGTGATCTCGCTGGACAGCAGTTCCGATATGGCCGACAGCGAGAACGCGCCCACCACCGGGCCGAGCACGGTGCCCGCGCCGCCGAACACGGCCATGATGATCATCTTCACGTTCAGGCTGATGTCGAAGGCGCTTTCAGGATCGAGGAAGGTGATCCAGTAGGCATGGATGCCGCCGGCCAGGGCGCTGAACACCCCCGAGATGGCAAACGCCGTCACCTTGTACAGCGTCGTGTTCACGCCCATGACGGCCGCGCCTTCCTCGTTTTCGCGAATCGCGATCAGGCCGAAGCCGAAGCGGCTGCGCGTGAGCCAGGCGACGGTAAGCGTGGCCAGCGTCAGCAGGCCCAGGGCCAGTTCGTAGAACAGCGGGTCGTTGTTCAGCGGCGGCAGCACCAGTCCGATGTTCTGCCCGGCCAGCCCGATGTTGGAGACGATGGCCGTCATGACCTGCGCCAGCGCCAGGGTGGCGATGGCGAAGTAATGGCCGCGCAGCCTCAGCACCGGCATGCCCAGCAGCACCGCGAAGACCAGGGCCAGCACGACGCCCAGCGCCAGCCCCGCGGCGAATGGCAGTTCCCACTGCGCCATGGCGATGGCCACGCCGTAGCTGCCCAAACCATAGAAGACAGAATTGCCGAAGGACGCATAGCCGGCGTATCCGCCGATGATGTTCCAGCCCTGGGCCAGCACCGCCAGCAACAGCGTGTTGATGCCGAACTGCACCAGCACGTCGGAGCCATACCAGGGCACGCCTGCCAGCACGGCCAGCGCCAGCAATGCCAGCAGTACGCGCGGCGTCTTCATGCCGCTCTGCCCAACAGGCCGCTGGGCTTGACCAGCAGCACCAGCACGAGGATGCCGAAGCTGGCCACATCGGCGTAGGTCGGTCCCACGTACAGCGTGGTCAGCGATTCGACGATGCCCAGGAACAGGCCGCCCACCATCACGCCCAGCGGATTGTCCAGTCCGCCGATGATGGAAATGGCGAAGCACTTCGCGGTCAGCGTGGCGCCGATGTAGGGATTGATCTGCGAGACCGTGCCGTACAGGCCGCCGGCCGCGCCTGCCAACGCCAGGCCCAGGCCGAACGTCACCGCATACAGGTGGCGCGGCTCCACGCCATAGAGCCTGGCGGCGACCAGATTCTGCGCAGTGGCGCGGATCGCGCGGCCCAGGCGGCTGTGCAGCAGGAACAGCCACATGCCCAGCGTGATGGCCAGCGCCACGCCAAAGGCGGCCAGCCGCGCCATGGGCAGCGTGACGGGACCCAGCGCATAGCTGTCGCCGGCATAAGGCGGGTTGATGGTGCGGAAGTCGGCCGAGAACGCCAGCTGCGCCAGATAGGTCAGCACGACCTCCAGGCCGAAGGTGATGAGCAGGGTGTTGAACATGGGCGCGCGCACCACCAGATTGAGCAACCCGCGCTGCAAGGCGTAGCCCAGCAGGAACATCGCGGCCGCCGTCAAGGGCAGGCCCAGGAAGGGATCGACGCCCGCGTCGTTGTACAGATACCAGGACGCGTACGCGCCCAGCATGATGAACGCGCCGTGCGCCAGGTTGACGATGTTCAGCACCCCCCAGACCAGCGCCAGGCCTTGCGCCATCACGGCATACAGCCCGCCGAGCAGTATGCCGTTGACGAGGATTTGCGCGAGCAGATCCATCGTGTCCTCCCGCCGGTCCTAGCGCGCGTTCCAGGCTGGCATCGGATACTTGGGCTGCGTGATGAAGCCCTTGGCGCCGTAGATCTCGGCCAAGCGGTCATCCTGCACCTGGATCACCACCTGAGGCAGGTCGATCTGCCCCTGGGCGTTGAAGGCGACTGGGCCGTACAGGCTGTCGAACCTGATCTTGGCCAAGGCGTCGCGCACCTTTTGCGGATTGGCGCTGCCGGCGCTTTCCATGGCGTAGACCAGCGCTTCGACGTCGGCCACGCCGGACGCCGCGTGATAGTCCGGGTCATAGCCGAACTTGGCCTTGTAGGCGCGGGCGAACTGCTCCGCGTCGCCGAACCAGCGGTCCTTCAAGGCCGCCGAAGGCAGCCATGCCGTCATGCCAAAGGCGTAATCCGCGTCGCGGCCCAGCGCCTTGCGGAAATCCTCCGACGGCACGCCCACGGTGAAGGAATACATCTTGGGCGCGACGGCCAGGCTCTTGGCCTGGCGCACGAAATTCAGGATCTCGGTTTCGTGTCCGGCCACCAGCACCGCATCCACGTTCTTGCTCTTGATCTGCGACAGCAGCGAGTTGAAGTCGGTGGCGTTGGTGCTGTAGCGCTCGTCCATGGCGATGGGCAGGCCCGCGGATTTCAGCAACGGGCGGGTGCCCTCGGCCACCGAGACGTCGAAGGCGTCATCCGCATACAGCAAGGCCACGCTGGCCGGCGCGGGCTTGAGCATCTTCAGCATTTCCACGGTGCTGCCGAAGTAGTTGCTGGCCGGTGCCAGCGTGCCGAAGATGTACTTGAATTTGCGCGAGAAAATCTGATCCGAGGCGCCGCCGCCCTGGACCATGGGCACCTTGTACTTTTCCGACACCGCCGAGTCGGCCAGCGCGAAATTGCTGGCGAAGGGACCCAGCAACAGATTGGCCTTGTCCTGCGTGACGAGTTGCGTGTACTGCCGCACGCTCAGATTGACGTCCGACTGGTTGTCGTAGATCTTGAGCGCCAGCTTGCGCGTTTCGCCGCCGATCTTCACGCCGCCCGCGGCGTTGATCTGGTCCACCGCCATCTGGTAGGCATCGCGGTAGTAGCGGCCGGTGTTGGCGACGGGGCCGGTCAGTTGCACGGACGCGCCCAGCAGGACATCGGGCGCCGGCGCCGCTGCCGCGGCGGCGCTGTACAAGGCCAGCGCCAGGACGGGCAGGGCGAGCAATAGTCTCCGAGACATGATGATGTCTCCTGCAAGTTCCTATGCGGTCCATTTTCTGCCCATGCGTTTACGTCTACCTGAACCTCGGCAGGGGTCGGCGCTGGTTACATATTCTGACTAAGCTGATCAAATGAAACAGCGTTCCACCGCAAGCCGATTTGGTTGTACATATGGCAAGGGCCTGGAGAGGCCCTGACTGTCGCATTGGGCGGCATGACCCTCGATGCCCGACAGGCAGATAGAAGACAAATAAACCCGAGGAGGAGTCAATGCGTATGTTCAATCGCAGGGCCGCGGCATTCCTGGCGAGCGGGCTCATGGCAGTGCTGGCAGGCTGCGCGTCGCCCGGAGGCAAAAAAGAAACCGTCGATATGAAGGGGCTGTCCCAGCCCGTGGAGATCGTGCGCGACCGCCACGGGGTGTCCCACATCTACGCGCAGAACCAGGACGACCTGTTCTTCGCCCAAGGCTTCAACGCGGCGCGCGACCGCCTCTGGCAGCTCGACCTCTGGCGCCGCCAGGGCGAGGGCAAGATGGCCGAACAGTTCGGCCCGCGCTTTGTCGAGCAGGACCGCGCCGCGCGCCTGTTCCTGTACCGCGGCGATATGCAGGCCGAATTCGCCAGCTACCATCCGCAGGGCAAGGCGATCCTCACGTCCTTCGCGGCGGGCATCAATGCCTATATTGATTGGGTCAAGGCCAATCCCGAACAGATGCCGCCGGAATTCAAGCTGACCGGCACCGAACCCGGCTATTGGAGCCCCGAGACCTCGCTCATCCGCATCTACGGCCTGACCCGCAATCTCAGCGAAGAGGTGCGGATGGCGCAACGCGTCGCGGCGCTGGGCCTGAACGCCGTGCAGGGACTCAGCACCTTCGAGCCGCCCCTGGCGCTGCAGGTGCCCGCCGGGCTGGACGTGCGCGACGTCGACAGCAAGGTCCTGGGGGACTACAACCTGGCGCGCAACGGCCAGAAATTCGTCGCCGCCGACTTCCCGCGCAGCCCGCTCGCGGCCGCGGAGCGCGAAAAACTCGCGCAGGAATTGTCCGCCAACCTGCTGGCGTCGCTGGATCCTGCGTTCGACCCCATGGCGACCCGCTACGAGAGCAACAACTGGACCATGGCCGGGCAGCATACGGCCAGCGGCAAGCCCATCCTCGCGGGCGATCCGCACCGGTCCATCACCATGCCATCGCTGCGCTACATGGTGCACCTGAACGCGCCGGGCTGGAACGTGATCGGCGCCGGTGAACCGGCGCTGCCGGGCGTGTCCATGGGCCACAACGACCGCATCGCTTTCGGACTGACGATCTTCGCCTTCGGCGACGAGGAAGACCTGTACGTCTACGACACCAACCCCGCCAAACCGGACGAGTATCGCTACAACGGCCGCTGGGAAAAGATGCGGCAGGTGGACGAGTCGATCCCCGTGCGCGGGCAGTCCGCCGCGGTGCGCCAGCTGAAGTTCACCCGCCATGGTCCGGTGATTTACGTGGATCCGGTGAAGCGCAAGGCCTATGCCTTGCGGGCGGCCTACCTGGAATTCCCCGGAACCGCGGCCTATCTTGCCAGCCTGCGCCTGAACCAGGCGCAGAACTGGAACGAGTTCGTCGCCGGCATGGAGAAGCACTACACCCCCAGCGAGAACATGGTGTACGCCGACGTGGACGGCAACATCGGCTGGTTTGGCGGCAGCATCGCGCCGATACGCCCGCGCGCGGATTGGTCCGGGATGCTGCCGGTGCCGGGCAATGGCGAGTTCGAATGGCGCGGCGTGCTGCCCGGCAGCGCGCTGCCCCGTGCCTACAACCCGCCCGAAGGCTATATCGCCACCGCCAACGAATACAACCTGCCGGCCGATTACCGCTATAAGGACATGTCGGCGCGAACCTGGGCCGAACCCTACCGCGTGCAGCGCATACGCGAGGTGCTGGCCGACAGCAAGGGGCAGACGGTGCAGAGTTCGCAGGCGCTGCAGTACGACAACCTGTCCATTCCGGCGCGCACGCTGACGGGCTACGCGAAGTCGTTGAATTCGGCCGATCCCGCGACGTCGCAGGCCTTGAGCATGCTGAAGGACTGGGATGCCCGCGTGGGAACGGAATCGCGCGCGGCGACCGTCTACGAGTTCTGGCTGCCCGAGGTCGTCAAGCGCGTGACTGAACTTTACGTGCCGGCCAACGGCCGCGCCGCCTTCGGCAATCTGTCCACCGCGAAAGCGCTGGAGAAGCTGGCCACGCCGGACAGCGCCTTCGGCGCGCAGCCGCAGCAGGGCCGCGACGCGCTGCTGCTGCAGGCGCTGAACGACGGCCTGCAGAAACTGCGCGCCAAGCTGGGACCGGATTCCTCGCAATGGCAGTGGGGCAAGCTGCACCACATCCAGTTCGAGCACAGCCTGGCCGGCCTGTTGCCCGAGGCCACTGCCAATGCCTACGGCACGCCGCGCTATCCGGTCAGCGGCGACAACGACACCGTGCACCGCGCCACGTTCCGCGCCAGCGACTTCCGCCAGACCAGCGGCGCGTCGTACCGCCAGGTGATCGACGTGGCCGACTGGGACAACTCGCGCATGCAGAACGTGCCGGGACAATCCGCCGACCCGCGCAGCCCGTACTACCAGAACCTGCTCAAGGACTGGGCTACCGGCGAGTACTTCCCCATGGCGTTCAGCCGCGCCAAGGTGGATAGCGAGAAGGCCGGCACCCTGAATCTGCGGCCGGCTCAGCGCTGATTCAGGCCAGGCCTCCCGTGGAGCGCCGTTCGATCAGCGTGGCCTGGGTGATCGAACGGCGCGCAAACGCAGGCAGGCGAGAGTTATGCAACCTGAACTTTCCGCCTGCGGTCGCGCATGGGCGCGGCGGGCATGCCTTGCGCGGCTGAATTGACAAGGGTGCTTACCGACGGTTGCGGGCGCGGCGGGCCTGGCGCAGTTAAGGTTTCGGGGTCGTACGGAATTCCCGATTCAGGAGACTGAGGCCTCATGCATTCCACGCAATCCTACAAGACCGTTGTTCCGCGCCAGCCTGCGAGCCGCTCGCCGATGGGCTGGTTGCAGGAGCGCACGCAGTTCGTCCGGGCGCTGCTGTCCAATCCCGCGGCCATAGGCGCGGTGGCGCCATCCGGCCCGGCGTTGGCCGCGGCCATTACCGCTTGCATTCCGCCCGGCGCGGGCAAAGTCCTGGAACTGGGCTGCGGCACGGGCGTCTTCACCCGCGAAATGCTGCGCCGGGGCGTGGACCCGGCCAATCTGGTGCTGGTCGAACAGGACATGGCCATGAGCAGCAGCTTGCAGGCGCAGTTTCCGGAGGCGGCGGTGCTACGGGTGCCGGCGCAGGATCTCTGTCGCAAGCGCCATCCCGAAATGGATGGGATCGGCGCCGCCATCTGCGGCCTGCCGTTGCGCAATATGAGCCAGGCGCATCACCAGCAACTGCTGGCCGCCGTATTCGACGCGCTGCCGGCAGAGGGCTCGATGGCCCTTTTCACCTATGGGGTGCGCTGTCCGATATCCGCCAGCGTGCTGGAGGCCTGCGGCTTGATGGCCAGCAAGGTCAGGTTTGTGCCGCTGAACCTGCCGCCGGCTTCGGTCTACCGCCTGGTCCGGCAGGCGTAGGCGGCTGGCCTATCCAAACGGGCTAGGGCAGGGTATTGCAAATAACTAATTGACACGAAAAGATCGCTCAACCAACATCGCAGTCATAACTATTGGCGGCCTGGGACACGTGCGTGCGGGGTAAACAGCCACGTCGTAGCAGGCCGGCAGGGTTCTGGAACACCAACGATTCCGGACCCCAACGAGGAGACTGCAATGCGTTCATCCCTGATCGAGAGCGCGGCGCGACGGCGCCTGTTGGCTGGCGGCGCCAGCGCCCTGGCCGCAGCAGGCCTGGGACGCGCGGCTTTGGCCGCCGAGCAGAAAGCCGCGCCAGCCGCGGCTGCCGCACCGGCGCCGGCATCTGCCGCCAAGCCGCTACCGGCTTATGCGGCCTGGAAGCAGCCCGATGCGATGATCGTGCACAGCGCCAACACCATAGAGACGCGGCGCGAGGCATTCGGCAACGGGGTGGTCACGCCGCTGCGCCAACTCTACGTGCGCAACAATCTGCCGCCGCCTGACGAGTCCATCGTCGCCGACCGGGACGCATGGGTCGTCGAAATCGCCGGAGTGGCCAAACCGATGTCGTTGAGCGTGGGGCAATTGAAGACCATGGGCTTGCAGACTTTGGCCATGGTCTTGCAGTGTTCCGGCAACGGCCGCGGCTATTTCCCGAACAAGCCCAGCGGCACGCCCTGGCAGGTCGGCGCGGCCGGTTGCGTGATCTGGAGCGGCTTGCCGGTCAGCGTGCTGGTCGAGCACTGCGGCGGCATGGAGGCGGCGGCCGTGTTCATGACCGGAACCGGCGGCGAGAAGCTGCCTGACGGCCTGGATCCGAACATGGTCATGGTTGAACGTTCCGTGCCCAAGGAAGCGATGCGGGATGCGCTTCTGGCGTGGGAGCTGAACGGCGAGCCGATCCCGCTGGCCCATGGCGGTCCCTTGCGCCTGATCGTGCCGGGCTACACGGGCGTGAACAGCGTCAAATACATCAAGCGACTGGCCTTCACCGAAAAGGAAAGCGCGGCCGCGATCCAGCAGACCGGCTATCGCCTGGCGCCGCCGGGCCAAAAGGGAGACCCCAGCCAGCCCTCGGTCTGGGCCATGGGCGTGAAGTCGTGGATCAATACGCCCAATCCGGCCGCCTCCACCTTGAAGGCCGGGCGCGTCGTGGTGCAAGGCGTGGCTTTTGGCGGCACCAATGGCATCAAGCTGGTCGAGGTTTCGATCGACGGCGGCAAAAACTGGCAGAAAGCGGAACTGGTCGGCCCGGATCTGGGGCGTTATGCGTGGCGCCAGTTCGCATTGCCGGTGGAACTGACGGCCGGCGAACATGTGCTCGTCAGCCGCGCGACCGATACCGAAGGCCGGGTGCAGGAAGAAGAACGTCCGCAGAATTCCGGCGGATACATCAATAGCAGTTGGCGCGATCATGCCGTGGCCGTGGTGGCCAAGGCATGAGGGAAACCGCGCTGGCGTTACCCAGGAAGCGCGCATTTGGCGCCGGATTATTGATCGCTTGCCTGCATGCCGGCGTGTTGGCAGCCGACCCCGACATGGAGGCGGGTCGCGCCTTGTTCGTCGGCGCGACGCCAGCCTGTGCGATATGCCATACCCTGAACGACGCCCAGTCCAGCGGCGCCATCGGCCCCAAGCTCGATGAGCTCAAGCCCGATGCGGCGCGCGTGGAGACGGCCATCCGCAACGGCATCGGCCAGATGCCGGCTTATACGAGCTTGTCGGATAAGGAAATCGAGGTGTTGGCGGCGTATGTGGCCAAGGCTACCGGCGCGCAGCAGTGAACCCGCCGGAATTGCGGCGGGAAAGCGCGAGACTCGAACCTTAGGCGGCCGGGTTGGCCGCCCCTTCCAGAAAGAGCTTCTGCACCATCGACGCCATCCCTAGCGGCGCGATTTCCCCGCGCTGCGCGGCATCCATCGCCGCATACAGCAGATAGTCGTACGCCCTGACCAGCCACACTGAAGGCACGTCTATGCGGAAGACGCCCGCCTTCTGGCCGTTCAGGAAGAAGGTCTCCAGCGCTTCCCCGTAGAACGACGGTATCGGTACGTTGGCGTCCTCGGTTCGCGCATCGATCACGCGGATCCACTCGGCGTGGTTCCAGAACAGGTAGTACTCCCGGCCCTGGACCACCGCTTCGGTCAGGCGCTGCAGCGCCGCCGCATGGGGTGGCGTCTCCAGGTCCGCCCGGGCCAGCGCATCCTGCAGGTGTTGGGTGGCCCGCTCCATGAGCAGGTCGATGACCCCCTCGCGGGTGGGCGATATCCGGTACAGCGTGGCCTTGCTGATCCCGGCGCTGCGCGCCAGCTGCTGCAGGTTCGCCCTGGGCTGTTGCGAGACGGACAGGGCCAATGCGCGAGCGAGTTTGTCGTCGAGGCCTTCAGACATGGGAGTTCTCCTGGCGACCGATGTTGATGAGTCTATTTGAATTCAGTTGTGGTGAAAAACACACGCATAAAGTCTACTACGGATCTAAAGAGTCTAATCAATTTCTCATGAATCGATATTGACTCATTTAAATCCAATAAGTACTATCGGGTCCTCGATCGCCTCAACCTGAGGCGGCAATGGATGTCAGAGGACTACATGACCCGATTCAGAGCCAGCGCCGTGGCGCTATGCCTACTCGCCGTTCTCGCCGGGTGCGGCAAGCCGGAACCGCAAGCGGCGCAGGTGCCGCCCATCGAAGTGGCGCCGCTGGTCATTGCTCCCCGGCCTCAGGCGATCATGGTCGACCTGCCCGGGCGGATTTCGCCCGTGCGCGTGGCCGAAGTGCGCGCCCGGGTGGCGGGCATCGTCCAGAAGCGGCACTTCGAGGAAGGGGCCACAGTCAAGGAGGGCGATCTGCTGTTCACGATCGAGCCGGCGCCGTTGGATGCCGCGCTGGGGCGCGCACGAGCAGCGCTGGCGCGCGCCCAGGCCCAGGTCAAGCAGGCCCAGGCCCTGGTCAGCCGTTACCAGCCGCTGGTGAAGATCGAGGCCGTCAGCCGCCAGGAATATGACGACGCGGTGGCCGCGCTTCAGACTGCGCAGGCCAATCAGCAGTCGGCCCAGGCGGACGTCAAGACCGCGCAGCTGGATCTGGGCTACGCCAGCGTGCGCGCACCCATCTCGGGCCGCATCGGCCGCGGCCTGGTGACCGAAGGCAGCCTGGTCGGGCAGGGCGAATCGACGCCCATGGCGCTGATCCAGCAGATCGATCCCATCTATGCGGACTTCCGACAGCCCGTGAATGCGGTGCTCAAGCTGCGCGAGGCCGCCGCGGGCGGCCAGATGCAGGCGGGTGGGCAGGGCGAATCGGCGGTGAGCGTGCGCGTCGACGGCACGAACTACACGGCCCAGGGCAAGCTCCTGTTCTCCGACGTCTCCGTGGATCCGGGCACGGGCCAGGTGTTGCTGCGCGGCGAGTTCAGCAATCCCGACGGATTGCTGCTGCCGGGCATGTACGTGCGCGTCAGCGCGGAGCAGGGCAGGGACCAGAACGCGATCTTTGTGCCCCAGCGCGCCGTGATGCGCGGCGCCGACGGCCAGGCCAAGTTGTTGCTGGTGTCGGCCGAGGGCCAGGCAGAGGAGCGCGCGGTGCAGACCGGCGCGATGCAGGGTATGGAGTGGCAGATTACGCAGGGGTTGGCGGCGGGCGACAAGGTCATCGTGGATGGCGCCGCCAAGATCCCCGCCGGCACGCCCGTGACCGTCAAACAACCTTGAGCCCGGACGGATCACATCATGCCGAACTTCTTCATCCAGCGGCCCAACTTCGCGTTGGTCATCGCGATCTTCATTTCCCTGGCGGGCCTGCTTGCCATCTTTGCGCTGCCGGTGGCCCAATACCCCAGCGTTGCGCCGCCACAGGTGATCATCAAGGCGACCTATCCGGGCGCATCCGCCGAAGTCATCAATAACACCGTCATCAGCCTGATCGAGGAAGAGCTCAACGGCGCCAAGGGCCTGCTGTACTACGAGTCGCAGAGCAACAGCTCGGGCGTGGCGGAAACCACGGTGACTTTCGAGCCGGGCACCAACCCCGACCTGGCGCAGGTGGACGTGCAGAACCGCATCAAGCGGGTGGAGTCGCGCCTGCCCCAGGCGGTCATCCAGCAGGGCCTGCAGCTCGAGCAGGCCAGTTCCAGCTTCTTGCTGATCTACGCGCTGACGTACAAGGACGCCGGCAAGGACCAGGTGGGCCTCGCTGACTACGCCGCCCGCAACATCAACAACGAAATCCGGCGCGTGCCCGGCGTGGGCCGGGTGCAGATGTTCGCGGCCGAACGGGCGCTGCGCATCTGGATCGATCCGGCCAAGCTGGTCGGCTACGGCTTGTCGGTAGATGAGGTCAACAAGGCCATCGCCGCGCAGAACGTCCAGGTCTCGGGCGGCTCCACGGGTGAACAGCCCAGTCCGGCGACGCAGGAAATCACCGCGAGCATCATGGTCCAGGGCCAGCTCACGAGCATCCCGGAGTTCGAAGGCATCGTGCTGCGCGCCAATCCGGACGGTTCCACCGTGCGGCTGGGCGACGTCGCCCGCATCGAGCTGGGACGCCAGGACTACCGCCTGTCCAGCCGCCTGAACGGCCAACCGGCGGCGGCCATGGGCGTGCAGCTCGCGCCCGGCGCCAATGCGCTGGAAACCGCCAAGGGCATCAAGTCGCGCCTGGCCGAGCTGTCCAAGAACTTCCCCAGCGACATTGAGTACAGCGTGCCGTTCGACACCTCGATCTTCGTCGAGGTGGCTATCTCCAAGGTGTTGATGACCCTGGCCGAGGCCGTGGTCCTGGTGTTCCTGGTAATGCTGTTGTTCCTGCAGAACTTCCGCTACACCCTGATCCCGACCATCGTCGTGCCCATCTGCCTGCTGGGAACTCTGGCGGTGATGCTGCCGCTGGGCTTCTCCGTCAACATGATGACCATGTTCGGCATGGTGCTGGCGATCGGCATCCTGGTGGACGATGCCATCGTGGTGGTCGAGAACGTTGAACGGCTGATGGCCGACGAGGGCTTGTCGCCCAAGGAGGCGACCATCAAGGCCATGGGGCAGATCAGCGGCGCGATCGTGGGCATTACGCTGGTGCTGGCGGCGGTGTTCCTGCCGCTGGCCTTCATGACGGGCTCCGTTGGCGTGATCTACCGCCAATTCTCGGTGTCGCTGGCGGTGTCCATCCTGTTCTCGGGCTTCCTGGCGCTGACCCTGACGCCGGCGCTCAGCATCCTGTTGCTCAAGCCGATCGAGAAAGGGCACCACGAGAAGAAGGGCTTCTTCGGCTGGTTCAACCGCGTGTTCGCGCGCATGACCGAGCGCTATTCGGCCACCAATGCCCGCCTGCTGGCCCGCACCGGCCGCATGATGGTGCTGTATGTCGTCCTGGTGGGTGCGCTGGGCTACGTCTATACGAGCCTGCCGTCGGCCTTCCTGCCGACCGAAGACCAGGGCTATATGAACACGGACGTGCAGTTGCCGCCGGGCGCCACGCTGTCGCGCACGCTGGAAACGACCCAGCAGCTGGAGGGCTACCTGGACACGCGCCCGGCGGTATCGGACGTGCTGACACTGCAAGGCTTCAGCTTTTCCGGCCAGGGCCAGAACGCGGGCCTGGGCTTCGTGATGTTCAAGGATTGGGCCCAGCGCGGCAAGAGCGAGTCGGCCATGGCCGAGGCGGACCAGGCCAACCAGGCCCTCGCGGGCGTTCCCGACGGCGTGCTGTTTTCGGTGGTGCCGCCGTCGGTGGAAGGCATGGGCAATTCCTCGGGCTTTGCGCTGCGCTTGCAAGACCGTGCGGGCCTGGGCCGGGAAGCCTTGCTGTCGGCGACTGAGACCCTGATGAAAAAGGTGTACGAGAATCCCAAGGTCTTTTCCTACATCCTGATCGAGGGCCTATCCGACGCGCCCGAGCTGGATCTGCGCATCGACCGCAGCAAGGCCGAGGCCCTGGGCGTGTCGTTCGACGCCATCAACTCGGCGCTATCCACCGCGTTCGGCTCGGCGCTGGTCAACGAGTTTCCCAACCAGGGCCGCATGCAGCGCGTCATCGTGCAGGCCCAGCCCGAAAGCCGCGATACGCCGGAATCGGTGGCCAAGCTCAACGTCCTCAACCGTGCAGGCGAACTGGTGCCGCTGGAGTCCTTCAGCGAGATCGGCTGGAAGCATGGTCCCGTCCAATTGATCCGCTACAACGGCTACCCCAGCATCAAGCTGATCGGCGATGCCGCGCCGGGCGGCAGCACGGGCGAGGCGATGAAGGAAGTCGAACGCCTGATCTCGGAATTGCCTGCCGGCATCGGCTTCGAGTGGACCGGCCTGTCGTTCCAGGAAAAGGCCACGGGTTCGCAAGCCCCCATGCTGCTGGCGCTGGCGCTGCTGGTGGTGTTCCTGGTGCTGGTCGCGCTGTACGAAAGCTGGAAGATCCCCGCGTCGGTGCTGCTGATCGTGCCGGTAGGCGCGCTGGGCGCGGTGGCGGCGGTGATCGTGGCCGGCTTGCCCAACGACGTGTATTTCAAGGTGGGGCTTGTGACCATCATCGGCCTGGCGGCCAAGAACGCGATCCTGATCATCGAGTTCGCCAAGGACCTGCATGAGCAAGGCCGCTCGCTCAAGGAGGCCGCGATCGAGGCCGCGCGGCTGCGGTTCCGTCCCATCGTGATGACCTCGGTCGCCTTCATCCTGGGCGTGGTGCCGCTGGTCATCGCAACGGGAGCGGGCGCCACCAGCCAGCGCGCCATCGGCACGGGCGTGCTGGGCGGCATGCTCAGCGCCACCATCCTGGGCGTGCTGTTCGTACCCGTGTTCTTCGTCTGGACGCTATCCGTGTTCAAGCGCCGCAAGGTGCAGCCCGCGCCCGGCCAATTGGCGACCAACCAAGCAGGTGAAAAGTGAAAGCGATGAGCCTTACCCTCATGCGGTTCAAGCCGCTGGCCGCGGCCGCCGCCGTCGTGGCAATACTGTCGGGCTGCGCGCTGGCGCCGACTTATGAGCGCCCCGCGTCCCCCGTCGCCCAGCAGTGGGGCGCCGAAGGCCAGGCGGACTTCGCGTCCGAACCGGGCTCGGCCGCCGCCACCCTGGACTGGCGCGGCTTCGTGACCGACCCTACGCTGCGTGGACTGATCGAAACTGCGCTGGCCAATAACCGGGACTTGCGGCGCGCCTTGCTCAACGTCGAGGCGGCGCGCGCGATGTACCGCGTGCAGCGGTCCGAGCAGCTGCCGTCAATCGGCGCCCAGGCCAGCGGCTCGCGTCAGCATAATCCAGCGGATCTGAATACCAATGGCACGTCCGGCGTGCAGAGCGAATGGCGCGCCGGCGTGGGCATCACGGCTTTCGAGCTGGACCTGTTCGGCCGCGTGCGCAGCCTGTCGGAGGCGGCGCTGCAAGAGTATCTGGCCACCGAGAACGGCGCCCGCAGCGCCCGCATCAGCCTGATCGCGGAAGTGATAGAGGCCTACCTGACACGCGAAGGCGCGCGCCAGCGCGGCCTGCATACCGAGCGGACGCTGGCATCGCGTGAGCAGTCCTTGCAACTGATCGCCCGGCGCCGCGCCGAAGGCGTTGGTAGCGCCCTGGATTATGAGCAGGCGAAGGGCCTGGCGGACCAGGCGCGCGCCGATCTGGCGCGCATGGAGCGACAGTACCGGCAGTCGACCAATGCGCTGACGTTGTTGGCAGGAATCAGCGACATGAGTTCGTACCTGGCTCCCAACGACGGCGCCGCGCCCATGCTGGTGCAGCAACTGCGTGCGGGTGTGCCGTCCGAGCTGCTGACCAACCGGCCCGACATCCTCGCCGCCGAGCATCGCTTGCAGGCACGTAACGCCGACATAGGCGCCGCGCGCGCGGCATTTTTCCCCCGGATTTCCTTGACCGGCATGTTCGGTAGCGCCAGTTCTGACCTGTCGGATCTGTTTTCGGGTGGCCAGCGGGCCTGGTCCTTCGCGCCGCAAATCACGCTGCCCATCTTCGACGGCGGCCGCAACCAGGCCAACCTGGATTTGGCCCGGGTCCGCAAGGAAGCGGCGGTGGCCGAATACGAACAGTCCATCCAGACCGCGTTCCGCGAGGTCATGGACGGGCTGGCCGCGACCGACACCTTGCGCAGGCAGGAGGACGCGCTGCGCGCGCAGACCGACAGCAGCCAGGCCGCGCTGCGCCTGTCCGAGGCGCGCTATCGCGGCGGCGTGGACAACTATCTGCGCTACCTGGATGCGCAGCGCAGCGACTTCGCCAACCAGATCGCGCTGATCGAAGTGCGTACCGAGCGCCAGATCGCCCTGGCCTCGTTGTTTCGCGCGCTGGGCGGCGGCTGGCGCGGTGATGAGGTGGCCGGAAAGTAGGGCGGCCATCTTGCGGCGGCCGGTCCTGGCGGCGGGCCGCAATCCTGAAAGGTGGTTCCTGGGTTCTCTGTGACGACGATGCTGTTTCTATCCGCCAGCTACTTGCTGATCTACGCCAACATCGCTGCCGCGCTTCGTTGCGCAGCCGGACCGTTGGACGGCCGTTCGGCGCTACGGGGCGCCGGGCACGCGACGGCGGGCTGCGCGGCACTGGTGGGGCTGCTATTGGGAGCTGAGGTCATGGGTCCTGCGACCTGGAATGGGCCGCATGTGGAGACGCGGAACTGGTCTCCCGCCGCCTATTTCGCCTCCGGATTGCTGAGCATGGCGCTCCTGGTCGCTGCGAAGCCGTTGCAGGCGCGCGCGGAACGCGTGCGTGGCGTGGCGGCTCTCAGGACAGGAGTCTTGTGGTTGACGGCGGTGGCGGGCCTGTACGTTTGCCTGGCCGTCCTGGACCATGCGTACTTCTTTCGTGATCCCGCGATGACCCGCCGCGTCAGGCCCGAAGCGGCCGAGGCAGGGTTGGAGTGCGTGGGCGATAGCTTGCTGGTTCGGTTGGAAGGCGACGCGGCGGATTACAGGTGTCCGACCTCGGTGTTGTTCGGCCGGCATTATCGCGAGGTCTTCGCGCCATGGCCGGGCTATGAAGCGGGAGCTAGCGTCCGGCTCAAGCAGCGCGTCGACGCAGGGAGGTGAGGGAAGGGCATCACGCGCTCTGGTCCGAAGCCTCGGCCGAGCGCTTGGGCGGACGCGCCCTGGACAGCTGCACGTTCATGCGCGGCATGGACGGTTCCAGTCCGGCCTGATCCAGCCGGCGCCGCAGGCGCAGGTTGAAGGCGCGCTGGACTTCCCATTGCCGCAGCGGCGCCGTCTTGAAGCGGAAGCGCAGGATGGCCTGGCCGTTGTCGAAGCTTTCGACTCCTTGCTGTTCTATCGGAGACCACAGGAAGGGATAGATCGCCGGATCGGTGCGCAGCTCCATGGCCACCTCGCGAATCAGCGCCTCGGCGTCGTCGATCGGCATGGTGGCCGGCACCGGCCAGCGGAACATGGCGTAGCCGAACTCGCGCGAGTAGTTCTTGATGGTCTTGATCTCGCTGAACGGAATCGTGTGCACCACGCCATCCAGGTCCCGCAGGCGCACGGTGCGGATGGTCAGGCCCTCGACAAACCCAAGGTGATTGCCCACGTCCACGTAGTCATCGATGGAAAGGGAGTTCTCGATGATGATGAACAAGCCCGTGATCAGGTCGGCCACCAGCGATTGCGCGCCGAAGCCGATGGCCAGGCCGATGACGCCGGCGCCAGCCAGCAGCGGCGTGACGTTCATGCCCATGTTGGCCAACGCGACGATCACTGCAATCACGAAAATCGTGGCGAACAGGATATTGCGAATCAGCGGCAGCATGGTCAGCGCGCGGACATTGGCCCGGTTCTTCCCGCTTGCGCCCAGGGCGTGCTGCAGCGCGGTGTCCGTGAGTATCCAGATCAGCCAGGCCACCAGAAGGGTGCCGACGAAGCTCGCGACCCTGGGGCCGATCGCCGATCCGCTGGTTTCCATGAGCCCGATCAGCGACAGGCCCAGCACGCGCAGGCCGATTTCCAGGAACACCAGCAGGTTGGCGACCCAGAGCACGGTGTAGCCGAAGTATCTGAACTGTCCCAGGTAGGCAGTGCGCCGGTTGGCGGCGCGGCTGGAATTCAGGTAGGCGCGTCGGATGATGGCGCTTGCGGCCATGCCCGCGATGGCCACCAGCGCGCAGAGCAGGGCGCGGCGTATCACCTGATCGCTGTCGTCGGCGGTGGCTAGGATGGTCACCAGCGAGATGCCGACCAGGATGAGGAATGGGATGAACCACAGCGGACCGACCAGCCGCAACAGTTTGTGCAGCCCCTGGCGCTTGACGCGGCGATCTCTGGGCTGATTGCGGATCAGGTGCGTGACGGGCCGGCGGAACCGCAGGATGAACAGCGCGCTCAGCGTCGCGGCGGCCACGTTGGCCAACAGGCCGGCGAATTGCGCGATGCCCGGTCCGAACACGCCGGTTATCTCAGGATCGTGCAAGGCGTCGCCCAGGGCGGCCAAGCTGCCTATCAGCCAGAGTGGCAAGGCCGCGCGCCGCTGCAGGATGTCGAGCGCCTGGCCGCGGTGCGGGCCGTCCAGCAGGGTCAGGGCGATCAGGCAGAGGGATGAAAACAAGGCGCCGACGAGCAACACGTAGGCGAGCACCAAGGCCCCGAGCCGGCCCACGGAGTCCGGCGTCAGGACGGAAAGAGAGAGCATGATCACGAAGGCGATGGCCCAGGGCGCCAACTGCCGCGCCGCCTGCCAGAGCAGCTGGCGGGTCTTCGGACGGCCGCGCGCCGCGTCCGCCGGCGCCCGACGGCGCTCGAGGCGCCGGCCTATCCAGCGCAGCGCCAGGGCCAGACCGGCCCAGATCGCCAGGACCATCAGGAAATCGGCTATCAGCGTGGGCCACTCGCGCCATGCGGGCAAACCGGTTGCGAGTTCGGCTCGTGCCTGCCGGTACAGCATGCCCCAGCGGGTCAAGGCGCCTTCGGGGCCGTCCAGGCGTCTTTCCAGGCTTTCGGCGGTGTCGCGGATGAGGGCGAGAATGCCGTCTTTTTCGTTCGTCGCACCTGGCTTGGTGGCGTCGCGCAGTTGCTTCAACTGGCCCAGGAGGTCTGCGCGTTGCTTGTCGTTTTCCAGCGTCTGGATGACCTGGTCCAGCGATTGGTTCAGCTCCGTGCGGTCGACGGGTTTGCTTGCAGTCGATCCGGTCAGGCTGGGTAGCGCTGCAGATGAGGCCGGAGGGAAACCCAGGATCAACGCGAGGAGTATCAGCGGCAGGTACAGGCGGAAATGGCGCAGGGTTGAAACTTGCAAGATCGCCTCGCTGGTGATGATACGGATACGTTTTAGAGGAGTCCCGGATGTGACGCAAGGTTTAGTCTTGCAAGCCGCCGGCAGAGCGATTCCTGGACCGTCAGCTCGGGATTGTGGCGAAGGATGCCAAGCTGTCCGCCAGCGGCTATGGGCAACTCTGCCTGATCGATCTTTAATACGCATAATGTGTATTATGTAAAGTAAGTGATATGAGCTTTGCGCTCTATCCGCGGCGGTTCTCCATTCACTAATAATTCAACAATCGTTGTATGATCGAATCATGAACGAAGATCAAGCCATCTCAGCGCTCGGCGCTCTCGCCCATCCTCAACGACTGCGGACTTTCCGCGCGCTCGTGGTGGCCGGGTTGCCAGGACTCATGCCTAGCGTCCTGGCGGACCAGCTCGGAGTCGCGCGCAACACGCTTTCCTTTCACCTGAAGGAGCTGGCACATGCGGGCCTGGTCAGCGTCGAGCAACAGGGGCGCAATCTGATCTACCGCGCCGATTTCTCGAAGATGAATGGCTTGCTCGGCTATCTCACCGAGCATTGCTGCCAGGGAGCGCCCTGCGAGGCTTCCGGTCCCGCGGCCTGAACGAGCTGCTAATCAGGAGTTCTCCATGAAGCGCTTCCACGTCCATCTACATGTCGACGACCTGGCCAGGAACATTGGTTTCTATTCCCGGCTTTTCGCGCTTGAGCCAGCCCGCGTCGAATCCGACTACGCAAAGTGGATGCTGGATGATCCTCCTGTGAACTTCGCCATATCGACCCGTGGCGCCGGCCTGGGCGTTGATCATTTCGGGATTCAGGCCGACAGCGCCGAGGAACTGGATGCATTGAAATCCCGGGCGCAGGCTGCGAGCCTGGTTCTGGATGATCAGGGAGAAACGTCCTGCTGCTACGCCCGCAGCGAGAAATACTGGGTCACCGATCCACAAGGATTGGCTTGGGAGCACTTCCACACGCTGGGCTCCATCCCCGTCTATGGCGAGGCGCACAGCGCTCATGTCGATCAGGTGGCGGCGCCCGACTGCGGTTCGCCGTCGATCAAAGCTGCGGCGCCCACCGGTTGCTGCACCCCAAAAGCAAACTCCACTACCCGTTGCTGCTAGGAAATCTCATGTCGCACTCCCCTTTCAATGTGCTCTTTCTATGCACAGGCAATTCCGCGCGTTCAATCCTGGCCGAAGGGCTGCTTAAGGGGTTGGGCGCTGGCCGGTTTCAGGCGTACTCGGCTGGTAGCACTCCCAAGGGCGAGGTCCACCCTCTAGCTCTCGCCACCCTCAAATCCTATTCGTTGCCCGCGGATGGGTACCGGAGCAAGAGTTGGGACGAGTTCGCCACCCCGGATGCCCCCAGGATGGACTTCATCATCACGGTGTGCGACAACGCGGCGGGTGAAGTCTGCCCGGTATGGCCGGGCCATCCGATGACTGCGCACTGGGGCGTGGCGGATCCCGCGGCGCATGAGGGCAGCGAGGAAGAACGCCTCAAGGCCTTCCACGAAGCTGCGCGAATGCTCAAGCGCCGTATCGAACTGTTCTTGTCCTTGCCGCTTTACCGCCTGGACGCCATGTCGCTGCAGACCGAGCTGCGCGGCATTGGCCAGTCCCGGGAGTAAACCGATGCCGTCCAGTACGCAGGCGGCGCCGGCCCCGCGCGAGCGCCCCGGGATGAGTGTTTTCGAGCGCTACCTCACGTTGTGGGTCTTCCTCTGCATCGTCCTGGGGGTGACGCTTGGGCAGCTCATGCCGGCGTTGTTCCAGGCGATTGGCCGCCTGGAGGTCGCCCAGGTCAACCTGCCGGTTGGGGTCCTGATCTGGGTGATGATCATTCCGATGCTGCTCAAGGTGGACTTCGGCGCACTGGGCCAGGTCAAGCAGCATTGGCGCGGCATCGGCGTGACGCTGTTCATCAATTGGGCCGTCAAGCCCTTTTCGATGGCCTTTCTGGGGTGGCTATTCATCCGCCAGATCTTTTCCCCGTGGTTGCCCGCCGACCAATTGGATAGCTACATCGCCGGCCTGATCCTCCTGGCCGCGGCGCCGTGTACCGCCATGGTCTTCGTCTGGAGCCGGTTGACCGGCGGCGATCCGGTTTTCACGCTGTCCCAGGTGGCGCTGAACGACACCATCATGGTGTTCGCGTTCGCGCCCGTGGTTGGACTGCTGTTGGGTCTGTCGGCCATCACCGTGCCTTGGGACACGCTCTTGGTGTCCGTCGGGCTGTACATCGTGATTCCGGTCATTCTTGCCCAGCTCTGGCGCCGGGCGCTGCTTCGCCGCGGCCAGGCGGCGTTTGAAGCGGCGCTGGAGCGAATCGGGCCATTCTCGATGGCCGCCCTGCTGCTGACGCTGGTACTGCTCTTCGCGTTCCAGGGCGAGGCCATCATCGGGCAGCCGCTGGTTATCGCCATGCTGGCCGTACCCATTCTTATCCAGGTGTTCTTCAACTCCGGCCTGGCGTACTGGCTCAATCGCCGGGTCGGCGAGACGCACAGCATTGCGTGCCCGTCGGCGCTAATCGGCGCATCCAATTTCTTTGAACTGGCCGTTGCCGCCGCGATCAGCCTGTTTGGTTTCCAGTCCGGTGCCGCGTTGGCGACTGTCGTTGGCGTGCTCATCGAGGTGCCCGTGATGTTGCTCGTCGTGCGGATCGTCAATCGGAGCAAAGGCTGGTACGACGCTGGCGCCATGCGGAATTGATTTATGGCCAGCGCCCCTGTCCGCGTTGTCGGCGCCCTGGGAACGGCCCAAACCCTGGCCTGGGCGTCTTCCTACTACTTGCCGGCAATGCTGGCCGATCCAATGGCTCGCGATCTGGAGCTCTCCGCGCCAACGGTATACGCGGCCTTTTCGATAGCCATGGTCGCATCGGCACTGGTCGGCCCGTGGGCAGGACAAGCAATCGATCGTCGCGGTGGCCGCATCGTGCTGGTCGGCACGAGTTTGCTGTTCGCCTTGGGGCTGGGGATGCTCGGCAGCGCTCAGGGACTCTGGACGATGGTGGCCGCCTGGCTCGTCATGGGAGTGGCGATGGGATCCGGACTATACGAGGCGGCGTTTTCCAGCCTGGTGCGCCTCTATGGTCATCGTGCCCGTGGCGCCATCACCGGGATCACGCTGATCGCAGGGTTCGCCAGTACCGTGGGATGGCCGCTTTCCGCCTGGATGGAAGCGCAGTTCGGCTGGCGCGGCGCATGCCTGGGCTGGGCAGGCTTGCATCTATTGGTCGGCCTGCCGCTGAACGCCTGGCTCCCCAAGGCGGCGGCTGTTCCGAAGGCGGAAGCCCCGAATGTCACCGGCAGCGTGGATGCCGGGCCGCGCGCCGTGCCCGAGTCGAAACCGCAGAGGTATGCCACTGCCCTCCTCGCTTTCGTGTTTGCAGCGACCTGGTTCATCAGTACCGCGATGGCCACGCACTTGCCGCGCATGCTGGAAGCTGCTGGCGCGACCCTCGCCGCTGCTGTGGCCGTGGGCGCGCTGATCGGTCCCGCGCAGGTGGCTGGACGCCTACTCGAGTTTGGGCTTCTACGCCAGGTTCATCCCTTGTTGTCGGCGCGCCTGGCGGCTCTTGCGCATCCGGCCGGCGTTGCGGTGCTGTTGACCGGCGGACCGGTAATGGCGCCGGTGTTCGCCATTCTGCACGGAGCGGGCAACGGCATTCTGACCATCGCCAAGGGCACGTTGCCGTTGGCGCTGTTTGGCCCGCAGGGCTATGGCGCCCGCCAGGGATGGTTGATGATGCCGGCGCGTGTCGCGCAAGCGGCCGCCCCGTTTCTCTTCGGCCTGGCGCTGGACGCATGGGGCGCCAACGCTCTGTGGCTATCCGGGGCCATAGGCTTGGCGGCCTGCGCAGCCTTGCTGGTACTGCGAGCGCGGCCTGCGGTCGATTGAAGTTTGAATTCCGTATCAATAGAGGTGTTTCATGAGTTCCATCACGATTTATCACAATCCGGCCTGCCGCACGTCGCGCGATGCGGAGGGCAACCGTGTCTGAGTTCCTCGCCGATTCGCCGAATATCGATCCCTCGCTGTTTGAAAAACCAAGCCTGGCCGAGCTGTTCTCGCCCGAACGGGCCACGCACGCGCCGCGCTTCCTGCTGTTGTATGGGTCGTTGCGTGAGCGTTCTTACAGCCGTTTGGTTGCCGAGGAAGCGGCGCGCGTGCTCGAGGCGCTGGGCGGCGAAACCCGGTTGTTCAACCCTTCCGGCCTGCCGCTGGTCGATGACGCCACGGAGGACCATCCCAAGGTTCGTGAGCTTCACGAATTGGTCCAATGGGCCGACGGCATGGTCTGGAGTTCGCCCGAGCGTCACGGCGCGATGACGGGATTGATGAAGACGCAGATTGACTGGATCCCGCTGTCGGTGGGCGCCGTGCGACCGACTCAGGGCAAGACGCTGGCGGTGATGCAGGTGTCGGGCGGCTCGCAGTCGTTCAACGCCGTGAACCAGATGCGGGTGCTGGGGCGCTGGATGCGCATGTTGACTATCCCGAATCAATCGTCGGTAGCCAAGGCTTACCAAGAGTTCGACGATACGGGACGTATGAAGCCCTCCCCTTACTACGATCGAATCGTGGACGTCGTCGAGGAGTTGATGAAGTTCACGTTGCTCACTCGGGATGCGACACCCTACTTGGTGGATCGCTACAGCGAACGCAAGGAAACCGCCGCTGCGCTGTCGAGCCGAATGAAGCAAAGCTCAATCTAGCTGTGGCGGAGGGCAACTTGCGGCTGAGCTGCGTGTTCCAGCCGCTGAAATCACTGGGGTCAACAAGAATCCGGGTGGTCAGAACGGCACCATCACCTTCAACGTGCCGCGATGGCTTTGTATGTGGGACGAAAAGTCGCCGTCGTACTGCAGCCGGAAGTCCAGGCCGCCGGCGTTCGACACCTGCAGGCCCGCGCCGATGCGGCCGATGACGTCGTCCATGGGCACCGAGGTGTCGAAGGCGCCGGAGCCTGCCGGCGCGCCCTGCAAGCGCGACTTGACCGTGTACTCGTTCTTGGACAGGAACGACACTCCGCCATACATGTAGGGGCGCATGGTCGCGCCGTTCTTCAGCGCCACCTTGCCGCCCAGCTCCAGCGTCGGCGACAGGGCCATGACGAACTGGTTGCTGCTTTCCACGTCCAGATGCAGGGCGTCGCGGGATTCGCTGTAGCCGGGCATATGGGTGTAGGACGCGTCCAGATCCACATAGGGTTTCAGGTAGACGTGTTCCGCGGCATAGGTGCGGGCGATGCGCAGGCGCAAGGCCGCGCCATAGACGTCCAGGTCCGAGTCGGCCGTGCTCTGCATGCCGGGGATGCGGATGCTGCGGTTGATATCGTATTGGCCATAGCCGCCGCCCAGGGCCGCGGACAGGGTCCAGGGCCCGGTTTCGCGCTTGACCACCACGCCGGCATAGCCGCTGTCGCCCTTGCCGCTGACCCGTCCATCGTCGCCGCTCAGATGGCTGTTCTGGTAGGCGACGGAGCCGCCCAGGAACCAGCCCGGGCTGACCTGGCGCTGGCCGCCGAACTGGTAGGTGACGCCATCGAACGAAAAGCCGGAGACGCCGCCGTCGCCGTCCTGGTTGGTATTGATGCCGGACACCTGGCCCCAGAGGCAATCCTGCTCGCCGGTCAGCGCGTCGCCGCCCTGGAATGCCGGGCACGACATCATGGCGCCGGTAAAGCGCGCCATGCTGGCCTGCATCTGCGCGGCGGGCGCCACGGTGACGCCGGCCGACAGGTCCGACAGCCGGTTCGAATAGGTGTCGGCGCTTTCGCGGGAGGCCATGTCCAGCGCCGCGAACAAGGACGCCATGGCGGCATTGCCGCCCAGGTTCCAGGCGCCTTGCAGATGACTCGCGACCGAGCGCTGGTTGGCGGCCAATTGCATGGACGGCGCGGCGAAGTCGGCCTGCGCGGCGCGCACGCGCACGTTCTTGCCGTCCAGCCTGGCGTCGTAGTCGATCACCGGGCTGTCCTTGGCAACGGGACTGCCTTGCACATCGCCTTGCAGCGTCGCCACGGTGACTTCGTGATCGGGCAGCAAGGTGATGGGCTGGACATTGACCTGGCCGTCCAGGCGGGTATCGCCCTGCACCACCATGCTCGGCGATTTGAGGCTGGCGAAGTCCACGTCAGCCTGCAGCAGGCCGCCGGCCCGCAGGTTGAAATTCCCCGCGACCGTGAGCGTGTCGAAGGCGCCGGTCCTGCCTATGGCCACGACACCCGCGTTGTCGATGTTGGCCTGATAGAGCGTGGCGTCGCTCAGGGTGCCGCTGGCGGCGTTCCAGACATTGCAGGCGATGCCGCCCGCACCGCCGCCGCATTCGATGTTGCCGAGGACGGTCCCCGCATTGTTGATGGACAGGCTGGCGCTGGGGGCGCTGGCCAGGAAGCTCACGGTCTTGGCCTGCTGCAGGGTGGCGCCGTCGTAGCGCACCGCGCTGCCGCCGGCGCCGGCCGCGATCATGCCCGCCGCGCCCACGGTCAGCGTGTTCTGCTGGTCGCCCACGATCCAGACGCCATAGGCGCCCGCGCCGGTGCCGCCGCTGACCGAACCGTCGACGGTGACGGCCACCTGGCCCGACCCTTGCGGACCGGCGCTTTGCGCAAAGATGCCGGTGGCGCCGGCGCCGGTCGCGGCGATGCTGCCGCTTTGCGTCAGCGTGACGTTCCCGCCTGATCCCGTGCTGCCGGCGCCTGCCGTGCTGCCGGCGAAGCCGCCAGCGGCATTGCCGCCCAGCCCGCCCCCGCCGCCGATGGATTGGGCGATTACGCCGAAGGCGTAGGCGCCGTGGGTTTCGATATTGCTGGCGACATTGAGAGCGACCGTTCCGCCGCTGCCGCTGCCGCCCGTCTGCCCGCCGCTTGGGGTCCAACCGCCCGAACCCAATTGCAGCCCCTTGCTGGTGTCGCCCGCGATGCCTCCGCCGCCGCCGATGGACTGGGCGATCAGGCCATGCGAGCCCGCGCCGCTGGTGCTGATGTGGCCGCCGGCATTCAAGGTCAAGGTCACGGTTCCGCCATCGCCGGCCGCGCCGCCGCGCCCGCCCAGCGACACGCTGGCCAGATTGCTGGCGTCGCCCGCGCCGCCCAGGCCGCCGCCGCCGCCGATCGATTGCGCCAGCACGCCGTAGGCGCGCGCCCCTTGCGTGGTAGCGGCGATGCCGGTAGCGACATCGATGTTGCCGCCCGAGCCGGACAAGCCGCCGTTGCCGCCCACCGCGACGCTCATGGAATGGCTGTCCTGCTGCAGCTTGGAGCTGCTGTTGCCCGCGCCGGCCGTGCCGCCGCCGCCGCCGATCGACTGCATCGCCAGCGCCGGAGAGTCGTCGCCCGTGGTCTGGACGTTCAGCCAACTGCCGCCGCCAGAGGTCAGGATGCCGCCGCCGTCGCCGGCCACGCCGCCGGTTCCGCCGAAGGAGGCGCCGACGGTGATGGTGCCCTGGGCCTGATCGGAACCGTCGCCGCCCTGCCCGCCGCCCCCGCCGATCGATTGCAGCAGCACGCCGTAGGCGTTGTAGCCGGTTGTGGCGATGCTGTTGCCATGGTCGTCGTCGAAGTAGAAGCTCAGGGCGCCGCCGTTGCCGCCCGCGCCGCCGCTGCCGCCCACGCCGATGATCGCGTTGGCCTTGATCTTGCTGCCCGAGGCGCTGGACGATCCGCCCACGCCGCCGCCCCCGCCTATGGATTGGACGACCAGGCCGTCGGCCCAGTCGCCGGCGGTGGCGATCTTGCCGGCGTAGTTCACGGTGACGTTGCCGCCATGGCCGCCCGTGCCCCCGGTGCCGCCCACGTCCACGCCGAATTGATAAGTGCTGTTTTCGTCGTCGAGCCGTTCCTTGTTGTCGCTGTGATTGCCGATGCGGTCCAGGATGGGATAGGACGAGGCGTCGGCGCCCAGCGATCCGCCCAGCCCGCCGCCGCCGCCGATCGATTGCAGCAGCACGCCGTCGGCATCGCCGCCTTCAGTGCGGATGGCGCCGCGCAAGACCGCGGCGATGCTGCCGCCGGTGGCGCCGGAACCGCCCGTGGCGCCCAGCCCCACCTGCAGGCGGGCGGACGGCCGTTCCTCGGCGCTGCCGGCCACGTTCAGCGTGCCACCCTGCGAGGCACCGCCGCCGCCGCCGATGGACTGCGCCACGATGCCGCGCGAACCCGAGCCCAGCGTGCGGATGGCGAAGTTGGGGTTCAGCGTCACGTCCACATTGCCGCCGGTGCCGCCCGAGCCGCCGGTGCCGCCCAGGGCCAGGGTCAGCTTGACGTTGGTGGGCCCGCCGTGGGTGTAGGCATTGCTGCTGCCGACCCCGCCGTTGCCGCCGCCTCCGCCTATGGATTGCGCCAGCACGCCGTTGGCGTAGTCGCCATAGGTCACGATGGTGGACGCCGGCGGCACGCGCACGCCGGGCGGGGTCAGCAACGACGGCGGCATGGCGACATAGGCGCCGTTGGCATCGCCCAGGCTCACGCCCACCGCGCCGCCGTCGCCGCCTGCCGAGCCGGAACGGCCCAGTGTCATGCCCGCGGACAGCGAGATCGTGGTCGCATCGCCCAGCACGGTGGACAGCACGGACGAATCGCCGCCATTGCCGCCGCCTCCGCCTATGGATTGCGCCATCACGGCGTGGGAGCCGTCGCCCAGGGTGGCGACCGTGGAGCCGTTGCTGAGGTTGATCTGGGTGACGCACGCCGCGTCTCCCGGCGGGCAGGCGCTGCCGCCCGCCCCGCCGCTGCCGCCCACCGCGGCTTCGAAGTTGAACGCCAGGGATGCGCCCTCGCCGGTCGGAACGGCGACCACCAGGTCGCTGGCGCTGGAACTGCCGCCATTGCCGCCGCCTCCGCCTATGGTCTGCGCCAGGATGCCGAACGAATCGTTGGGCGCGTAGGTAGCGGGATCGATGTTCGGGCTGGCGTAGTCCATGCCGGTGGCGACGTGCGAACCGCTCAGGTTCACGATGGAGGACTGGCCGGCGCCGCCCGAGCCGCCGCTGCCGCCCAGCACCACCGCCGCGTTGAAACCGACCGTCACGTCGTAATAGCTGGCGTCGCCGCCGTTGCCGCCGCCTCCGCCGATGGACTGGGCCAGGATGCCGGCCGAGTGCGAGCCGCCGGTGCTGATGTTGAGGTTGCTGTAACCCACCTTGACCTCGGCGGCATTGCCGCCGGCGCCGCCGCTGCCGCCCAGTTGCAAGGCCGCGAAGGACGCCACGCTGGCGTTCTTGACGCTGCCGCCCGTGCCGCCGCCCCCGCCGACGCTTTGCGCGATGATGCCGGGCGCGTAGTTGCCATGGGTGGCGATGTTCGAGGTGGAGTACGTCAGCGTGCCGTCGCAGCCGCCCTGGTTGCTCATGCAGACCGTGCCGCCGTTGCCGCCGCCGCTGGCGCTGCCGCCGATCGCCACCGATACGCCCACCGAGGCGGTGAAGGTATCGCCGCCGTTGCCGCCCCCGCCGCCCACGGATTGGGCCAGCACGCCCGCGCCGAACTGGCCGGCGGTCTGGATCGAGCCCAGGTCCTGGATGATGACGTTGCCGCCCGCGCCGCCCCCGGCGCCGCCACCGCCCACGCCCAGCACGCCGATACTGTCGCCGCCGCTGCCCCCGCCGCCGCCGATGGACTGGGCCACCATGCCGATGGCGGCGTTGCCGGCCGTCGAGATGGAACCGGTATTGCCCATGACCACCGTGCTGCCGGAGGATCCGGTGGCCCCGGCCGAACTGCCGCCCACGCTCAGCAGGCCGGTCGCGCTGCCGGAAGCGCCGCCGCCGCCGCCGATGGACTGGCCGATCATGCCGTGCGAGCTGTAGCCCGAGGTGGCGATGGACCCGCTATTGCTCATGGTGACCTGGCTGGCCGCGCCGCCGCCTGCGCCGTCCCCGCCCAGGGAAACGAGTTCGGCCGTGTCCGCGCCGCCTGCCCCGCCGCTGCCGGCGATGGACTGGGCCAGCACGCCGTAGGCGTGGTCGCCGCCGGTGGTGACCGTGCCGGCGGTCGCGACATTGACCGCGCCGGCGTTGCCGCCATTGCCGCCGTTGCCTCCCTGGCCGCCCAGCACCGACACGAAGTCGCTGCCCGTGCCGCCGCCGCCGCCAACCGATTGCGCCACGATGCCGGTTGAAAATTTGCCCGTGGTGCTGATGGCGCTGCCGCTGGCGGTGGAGACGGTGACGGCGCTGGCGTTGCCGCCGAATCCGCCGCCCCCGCCCTGCCCGGCCAGCTTGGTGCTGTCGGTGCCGTCGCCGCCCTGCCCGCCCAGGCTCTGCGCCGCCAGGCCGGGCAGGTTGTCGCCGCGGGTCGCGACGCTGCCGCCCTGATAGAGATTGATCGCCACGGCGCCACCCGCGCCGCCATTGCCGCCGGAATGGTCCTTGTCCGGGCCTTTGCCGCCCTTGCCGCCGATGGCGCGGGCGGCAACGCCGGCGCCCTGCACGGTCGCGCCGGCCGCCGAACCGGCCACGTCCAGCAGCACCGAGCCGTTCACGTCCACGGTCACCTTCTGGGTCCAGCTGTCCGAGGTGCCGCCGCCGTTGCCGCCGTTGTCGCTGTTGTCGGTCGACGCGGTGCCGTCGCCGCCGATGCTTTGCGCATAGATGCCAAAGACCGTGCCGCTGTCGAAAACCTGCCAGTAGCTGTTGGCCTGGCCCTGGTGCGTTACCTGCACGGTGCCGCCCGTGCCGGCATTGCCGTTGTTGTAGCCACCCATGCCGCCCACGGAGTTCGCGTAGATGGCCGCGCCGGTTGCGTAGGTGCGCAGCCTTGTGGCGCTGCTGCCCAGGTTGATGGCGCCGGTGTTGCTGACCGTGACCGTGCTGGCGTTGCCGCCATTGCCGCCGATTTGGTCGCCGTATTCCAGCGTCGGATCGTTCTGGTCGCCGCCCGCCCCGCCCACGGCCCGCGCGTTGATGCCGTACAAGCCTTGGCGCGGGGTGGGCAATGAACCCGACAACGTCAGGTTGCCGGAATTGGTCACGGTCACGTTCTGGCCCAGTCCGCCATGTCCGCCGTTCGAATCGTTGTTGTCGTTGGCGGGGTCGCCGATGCCGCCGGACGAGACCGCCATGATCAGGCTGTTGAAGTTGCTGAGCGCCGTGCCGTTGAGCGCGATGTCGCCGCTGCTGGACACGGTGATGTGGCCGCCATCGCCTGCCGTGCCTTCGTCCACGCCGTCGCCGCCGCGCGATATGGCCGTGACCACGCCCACTGGGTTCAGCCGGGTCTGGTTCTCGTTGGCGTTGTAGTTGCCCGAGGACGTGACCGACACGTCCGGTCCGTTCTGGCCGTTCTTTTCGTTGTCATGGTCTACGCCGCTGTCGCCCTCGCAGATGGCCTGGGCGCTTGGGTAGTTGCCGGACGGCACGTTCAAGGTGGGGCCGCCTGCGCATGCGTAGCCGGCCTGCGCGCTGCCCGCCGCGCCCCAGGCGCAGGCGCCCAGCGCGGACGCGATGGCCAGCCGCAAGGTGTTCTGCCGCAGCAGAGGGAAAGGCAGGCCGTGGCCGCGCGTGGGGCGAGAGAGGGGCTTCATGGATGAGCGGATTCTTGTTGCCTGAGCGCGGAACCCGTCCGGCAACCGGACGCGTCGCTCAGTAGTAACTGGCAAAGTTTCGCCACTAGAATCCGCAGGCCGTGCGGTCGGTGCAACGCTTTTTCGACGAATCAGCGCTTTTTTTCGACGAAATCGGCAAAAAAAGCCACATCGTTACATCGAACCCGGGAGCGTATGTAAGCAAAGGTTGGCGCGAGGCAGCCGGCCCTTCGTATCAGGGGCGTGCACGGGCGCCGGCCGACGCCAGCAGGGTCCGGCCTTTTGGCGTCAGGATGACGACCGGTTCGGCGCGCGCATCGTCCCGGTCCCGGGACATGTCCACGAGTCCGTTGGCGGTCGCGTCTTCCCAGGCGGACAGGCGCGGACAGGAACTGCGCCAGGCGTCCATGGTCTGCGCATAGGTGCGCGGCCGTTCGGCGATCCAGGCCAGGAATTGCAGCAGGTTGCCGAGCTGGGAGGCGCCTGCCTCCAGCTCCGGGGTTGCGTCGTTTCTCTTCATCGCCATGCGCTCCCGACCAGGATGTAAAAGGCGTTCTGGTCCTTGCCGCGGGCGATGTCCATCCCCACGGCCTATCCCGGCTTGGCTGCGAGCCGATACCGGAAGCCTGTGTCGATGATGACACGGCGGCGGATCTTGCGCACGGCTGCCGCCCCCGTAGGCTAGACCGCGAGCCTGCGCATCGTCAGCGCGACGACCGCCGTGGCGACAAGCTGCATGCCGGCCACGACGTACAGGCCGGCGGCCACGCCGCCCGTCCATTCCTTGAGCCAGCCCATCATGAAGGGCGTGGCGAAGCCGGCCAGGTTGCCGACGGAATTGATGAAGGCAATGCCGCCCGCGGCCGCGGTGCCTGTCAGGAATGCCGCCGGAATGGCCCAGAAGACGGGGAACGCGCCAAGCACGCCGATGGCGGCGATGCTCAAGGCGCCCATCGCCAGCACGGGGCTGCCGATGTAGGCGCCGGTCAGGGACAGGCCCAGCGCGCCGACAAGGGTGGCGCCCGCGCAATGCAGCCGGCGTTCACGGGTGGAGTCGGAATGCGCGCCGTTGATCACCATCGCGGCCGTGCCCAGGATGAACGGGATGGCCGACAACAGGCCTATGTTCAGGGCGCCTTGTACACCGAGCTCGCGCACGATGGAAGGCATCCAGAACGCCAGCGTCGCATTGCCGCCGACGATGCAGAAGTACGCCGCGGTGCACAGCCACAAGGCCGGCAGGCGCAGGGCCTGGGCGAAGCTGGCATGTTTGCCGGGATCCAGGCGTTCGTTGTCCAGCTCAGCTGTCAGCGCGGCCTTCTCCGCCGCGCTGAGCCAGCGCGCCTGTTGGGGGCGGTCCGGCAGGTAGGCCAGCACCACCAGTCCGGCGATCACCGATGGAATGCCTTCCAGCACGAACAGCCATTGCCAGTTGCGCAGCGGCGCCACGCCGTCCATGCCGCTCATGATGAGCCCGGCTATCGGCCCGCCGACGATGCCGGCGATCCCGAATGACGTCATGAACCAGCCATTGATGCGCCCTCGCCTGCCTGCCGGTATCCAGTACGTCAGATAGAGCATGACGCCGGGGAAGAAGCCCGCTTCGAAGGCGCCGAGCAGAAAGCGCAGGACATAGAAGGAAGTCGGCGTGGTCACGAATGCCATCGCCATCGAGGTCAAACCCCACAGGATGGTGATGCGGGCCAGGGTCTTGCGCGCGCCGATGCGCTGCAGCAGCAGGTTGCTGGGCACTTCGAAGATGAAGTAGCCGATGAAGAAGATGCCCGCCCCCAGACCGTACACGGCTTCGCTGAAGCGCAGGTCTTGCAGCATCTGCAGTTTGGCGAAACCGACGTTGACGCGGTCGATCCACGCCAGCAGGAACAGGAAAATCAGGAAAGGAATGAGGCGCCAGGCGACCTTGCGGTGCATCTGGCCTGAATCGGCGGTGGGCGCTGGGCCGTGCGCCGGCGCGGTGAGGGGTTGCGGTGAAACAGCATCCATAGCGGGTTCCTCGGTGGAGCGGATCAGGGGAGCGCCCTAGCCCGCCGACACCGGGGCAAGGTCACGCGAGCAGATGTTTTTGTCTGCTATAAATATATTTTGCCATTTTGAAAAAATACAATAATCAGGATTAACCCGCGGTGAGCACCGCCGGCGACGCCCCGCTGGCGCGTCTTCAGGCCAGCAGGTTCTTGGGTAGCGCGGCGATAAAGGACGCGAAGCTGGTGGCCCCCTGCCCGGGGCTCATGTGCTGGGTCATGACCGCGGCCGCGCGCGCCGGGTCCTGCGCCTGGATCGCTTCGAGCAGCTGGCCATGCTGTTCCCACGACGAGGCCAGGCGGCCGAAAGCCGAAAAGGCGTGCAGCCGGTAGGCGCCGGTGCGCGACCGCATGCGCAGGATCTCCTGGCGCAGATAGGGATTGCGGGCCCCTTGGTACAGGGCATCGTGGAAGCGCCGGTTGTGTTCCTGCCAGGCGTCGGTGTCCTCGCGCCTTACCACGGCCGCGGCGCGTTCATGGATGGCCGCCAGCTCGTCGCGTTCGGCCGGCGTCATGCGTTCGCAAGCCAGGCGCGCGCCTATGCCTTCCAGCTCCGCCAGCAGTTCCCACATCGCCAGCAACTGGGCCACGTCCATCTTCGCCACCACCATGCCGCCACGCGGCAGGCTGGCCACCAGGCCCTGCGCTTGCAGTTGCAGCAGCGCCTCGCGCACCGGCGTGCGGGAGACCTCGTAGGTCTGCATCAGCATTTGTTCATCGACCGGATCTCCCGGCAGCAGGCTGCCATCGCGGATGGACTCTTCGACGGACAGGCGGATGCGCTCAGCGGCTTTCATGGCGGACTCCGGTCAAGGGGGGAAGAAAATTCACGCTAGGCATAGTATTTTCTTGACTTCTATAAATATATTTATGAGACTAGACTTTTATTTTAACGAGCAAAACGCGGCAGGAGGCAATGAGCATGGAAGACTCGCCCAAGCAGGAATGGCAGGCCTGGGTCGCCCTGGCCTGCAAGACGCATGGCCTGGAGGTACTCGTGGAGACGCAAGCGGCGGTCGCTCGCACGCTTTTGCGTCTTGCTGCCGTGGAGGCCGAGATCGCGGGCTGCGGGGATGGCGATGCCTGATCCTCTGCTGCATCTCTCCGTGGCCGACATGCGCCAAAACTACGCCCAGGCCGCGCCCGGCGCACGCGCCGCCTTGGTCGCGGCCCAGGCTGCGGCGTTCCAGTGCCGCGCGGCCGACTTGCACTGCGCCACGCGCACCTATCAGCCCTCCCCGCCAACCGTGCGTTCCGGCTGCCTGCTTGACGGGGTGGCGCTGGCGCACAAGGATGCGTTCCAGACCGGCATGCACGCGCCGGGGCGCGGACGGCCATTGCGCGACGAAGCCGCGGGTCCGATCGCCACGGCGCTGCGCCGCTTGCAGGACCACGGCGCGCTGAACCTGGGCGCGCTGGCGATGGCCGAGCACGCCTGCGGCGCGACAGCCGAAAACCCGCACGGCGCACCGCTGGCCAATCCGCTGGACGCCGCCGCCGCGGTGGGCGGATCGTCCAGCGGCTGCGCCGTTGCGGTGGCGGCGGGCCTGGTGCCCGCAACGCTGGGCACCGATACTGCCGGCTCGGTGCGCATGCCGGCCGCGACCTGCGGCCTGGTCGGACTCAAGCCGACGCCAGGGGCGATCCCGGCGGACGGCGTGGCGGCCTTGGCGCCTACTTTGGACACGGTGGGCGTGATGGGCCGCAGCGCGCTGGATGCGGCCTGCGTCTACGCCGCGTTGCTGCCAGCGCCGACAACGGCGTCCGCCTTGCCCGCGGACGCCACGCAGATCGAACAGGAACTATCCAGGCCGCGGCGTTGGCGGCTGGCGTCGACGCTGGCGACCGCCGGGGCGCGCGCCGACGTGGCGGCGGCGATGGCGCGATTCGAACACGGCCTGCCCGATCCACATCGCATCGGCTTGCTCCCCGCGCCCGACCTGGACCGCTTGAACCGCCTGGCCCAGATCGTGCTGCATGCCGAAGCCGCGGTCACGCTTGCGGACAGCGCGCGCCATGAATTGGCCTCGCTGGCGCCCGCCACCCGGGCCATCGCGCTGCCGGGCTGGGCCATGCCGGCGGTCTGGTATCGCCATGCCTTGTCGCAGATCGCGCCATTGCGCGCCGCCTTCCTCGCCACCTGTCTGGCCGACTCGGACCTGCTGCTCATGCCCTGCCTGCCGCAAGGCGTGCCGGACCGCGCCGCGGTGACCACCAGCAGCCCCGGCTTTGATCCGCGCGCCCTGGCCGCGCTGCACCGCCACCACGCCTACCTCAACTATCTGGGCCTGCCGGCGCTGGTCTTGCCCGTCGGCATCGATGTGCAAGGCCGCCCCGTCTGCGTGCAAGCGGTCGGCGCGCCCGGCAGCGAAGCGCTGCTGCTGGCCTTCGCGCATCAGTTCGCCCTGCCCTTTTCCGCCATCCTGCAACGCTAATCCACGGACTCATCATGGCCAGAATCAATGCCTCCCCCACTCTTGCGCGCTTTCGCGTGCTGGACCTCTCGCGCGTGCGCGCCGGCCCGACCTGCGTGCGCATCCTGGCTGATTTCGGCGCGGACGTGATCCGCATCGAACCGCCAGCCGGGATCGATCCCAATGAAGCCATGTTCGCCGCCGACCGTACCGGCGGCGACTTCCAGAACCTGAACCGCAACAAGCGGTCGATGACGCTGAACCTGAAGAAGCCCGAAGGCCTGGCCGTGTTCAAGCAGCTGGTGGCCACGGCCGACGTGGTGGTCGAGAACTGGCGCCCCGACGTCAAGACGCGCCTGGGCGTGGACTACGACGCCCTGCGCGCCATCAATCCCCGCATCATCCTGGCCAGCATTTCCGGCTTTGGGCAGGACGGTCCCTATGCGGACCGGCCGGGCTTTGACCAGATCATCCAGGGCATGGGCGGGCTCATGTCGGTCACGGGCTTTGCCGGCGGCGGTCCGCTGCGCGCCGGACTCGCGGTCGCCGATTGCGGCACGGGCATCTATGCCGCGGTCGGCATCCTGCTGGCCCTGCTGGAGCGTGAACACTCCGGCACGGGCCAATGGGTCCACAGTTCCCTGCTGCATACGCAGATCGCGCTGATGGACTTCCAGGCGGCGCGCTATCTGAACGACGGCGACACCCCGGTGCAGGCGGGCAACGACCATCCGACCAGCAGTCCGATGGGGTTGTTCGAGGCCAGCGACGGCGCGTTCAACCTGGGCGCGTCCGGCGAAGGCAACTGGCGCCGCCTGTGCGAGTGCCTGGACGCGCCGCAATGGCTGGAGGATCCACGCTATGCGACCGAGAAGTTGCGCGTGGCGAACCGGGCCACGCTCAATGCATCCCTGGCGCAGCGCTTTAGCCAGCAGAGCGTCGCGCATTGGGTCGGCCTGCTGAACCGCGCCGGCGTGCCGGCAGGCCCGGTCTACAGCATTCCGCAGGTATTCGAGGACGAACAGGTGCGCCACCTGGGCGTGGCGCAGCCGGTTGCCGACGAGGCCGGACACCAGTACCGGCTGATCTCGCAGCCCGTGGCCTTGACGCGCACGCCTGCCCAGATCAAGCGGCCCGCGCCAGGCTGGGGTGAGCACACCCGCGAAATGCTGGCGGAAATAGGCTATGCCACGGGCGACATCGAACGCCTGTATGAAGAGGGCGTGGTATGAGCGGCGGCGAGATCCTGCTGGATTTCCAGGACGGCATTGCAACCCTGACGGTCTGCCATCCGGAACGGCGCAACGCGATGACGCTGGCCATGTGGCAGCAGCTGGCCGCCGCGTTGCAGGAACTCGACGGCGCCGAGGTCCGGGTGTTGGCGCTGACCGGCGCCGGTACCCGGGCCTTCGTGTCCGGGGCCGACATCAGCGAGTTCGACCAGGCCCGCGACGGCGCGGCCGCGGTGGCCCGGTACAACCAGGCGGTGGCGGATGCGCAGCAGCTGCTGGCGGACTTCCCCGCGCCTACGGTTGCGCTGATACAAGGCGCCTGCATGGGCGGCGGCATCGGCCTGGCGCTGGCTTGCGACCTGCGCTATGCCAGCGCCAGCGCCCGCTTCCGCATGCCGGCGGCAAGACTGGGGCTGGGCTACTCCTATGCCGACATGCGCAGGCTGGCAGGCGTGGTCGGCGCGGCATCCGCGTTCGATCTGTTCTATACCGCCCGCATCCTTGACGCCGAGCAGGCCGAACGCCGCGGCCTGGTCCACGAACGGTACGCCGACGACGATTTCGTCCGCCAGACGCAGGCCCGGGTGCGCGCCATTGCCGCCAATGCGCCCCTCTCCCTGCGCGCGGCAAAGGCGGCCATACTGGCGACCATGAATCCGCCCGCGCCCGCGCAGCTCGATGCGATCGACGCGCTGGTGGCCCAGTGCTTCGCCAGCGAGGACTACGCCGAAGGCCGGCGGGCGTTCGCCGAGAAACGCGACCCGGTCTTCCGTGGCCGCTGAGCCGTCTTTGAACCATGAGCAAGATGCCATGAACAATCCACGCATTCCTTTCATGCTTTCCAGCCAGCGCCCGCCCCTGGCGGCGCTGGACGGCCGGGCCATCCTGGTGCACCTGGTCGTCAATGTGGAGCATTGGCCGTTCGACCAGCCCATGCCCCGCACCCTGCTGACCGCGCCGCATGGGCGCGAGACGGTGCCGGACGTGCCCAACTACAGCTGGGCCGAGTACGGCCTGCGCTGCGGGCTGCCGCGGCTCATCGACGCCATCCGCGGCCGCGGCCTGCCTGCCTCGGCCAGCCTGAACGCCTCGGTCATCGATGCCTACCCCGAGGCGGCCCAGGCGCTGCTGGAGGCCGGCTGGGAATTCATCGGCCACGGCATCCACCAGCGCGCGCTGTCGCAAGAGGACGGCGACGGCCAGGCGCGCACCATCGCGGCGGCGCTGGACCGGATCGAGCGCTTCAGCGGCCGCCGGCCGCGCGGCTGGCTCTCGCCGGGCCTGCGCGAGACGCAGGATACGCCGGATCTACTGGCCCAGGCCGGCATCGACTACCTGTTCGACTGGTGCCTGGACGATCTGCCCAACTGGATGCGGACCGCCGGCAGGCCCCTGCTGGCGCTGCCCTATGCGCTGGAGCTGAACGATTCAGTCATCCACGCCGTGGAAAAGCATGCCACCGGGGAGTTCAGCCGGCGCCTCGAGCGGACACTGGACCTGTACGCCGACGAGGCCAGGACCGCCGGCCGTCCGCGCGTCCTCACGCTGGGATTGCATCCCCACCTGATGGGCGTGCCGCACCGCTACGCCGACCTGCTCACCATGCTGGACCTGCTGCAAAAGCACCCCATGACCACCTTCGTCACCGGCGCCGCGATGCATGATTGGTACGCCCGCCAGGTTCCCGCCCAGCACGATGGAGCCGCCGCATGAATGCCATCGATACCCTGGTCGCGCATTTGCTGCGCACCCAATACGAGCACCTGCCGGCAACGGCGGTGGACGCGGCCAAGACTTTCATTCTGGATGCGGTCGGCGTCGGTCTGTCCGGCTCGCGCCATCCCCGCATGCCCTCGCTGCGCCAGGCGGCCCAGGCCCTGGGCCAGGGCGCGGAAGCAACCGTCTGGGGCAGCGGCGAGCAACTGCCCCTTGCCAGCGCAGTCATGCTGAACGCATACCAGGTCTTCAATCAGGAGTTCGACGCGATCCACGACCAGGCCGTGGTGCACGCGTTTGCCTGCATCGTGCCGGCGGCGCTGGGCTACGCCGAACGCGAAGGCGGCGTCGACGGTCCCCGGTTGATCACCGCCGTCGCCGCCGGATTGGACTTCGCCATCTATGTCGCGCTGGCCCAGCGCGCACCCATGCGTTTTTTCCGGCCGGCCATGTGCGGCGGCCTGGGCGCCACGGCTACGCTGTGCAAGCTTGGCCGGCTGGATGAGAGCGCCACGCGCGATGCGCTGGGGCTGGCGTACAGCCATCTCTCCGGCACCATGCAGGCGCATATCGAAGGTTCTCCCGCGGTCGGCCTGCAAGTCGGCCTGAACGCCAGGGCGGCGGTTACGGCCTTCGAACTGGCGCGCGCGGGCTTCCCCGGTCCGCGCGACATCCTGGAAGGCCCATACGGCTACTTTGCGCTGTACGACGCCGGCCAGGCCGACTGGGACGCGGTCCGCGCGGACGTGGGCCGGGTGTTCCAGATCAGCCGCATGAGCCACAAGCCCTACCCGACCGGCCGGGCCACCCATAGCGGCATCGGCGCCGTGCTGGACCTCATGCGCGTTCATGCGCTGCAGCCGGGGGACGTGGACCGGATCACGGTTCGCGCGTCGTCGCTGATCGTGCGCCTGGTGGGACGGCCGGCCCACCCGGGCATGGATTCCGCCACCGCCCGGCTCTGCATGGGCTATGCCATCGCCACGGCCCTGCTGCGCGGCCGAGTCGGCATACCCGACTTCGATCCCGACGCGCTGGCCGAGGCCAGGACTTTCGAACTGGCCGCGCGCGTTCAGGTGCTGGATGACGGCAATCCGGACCCCAACGCCATGAGCCCCCAGCGCGTCGAATTGCGGCTGAAGGACGGCCGCGAATTCACGGTCGACATGCCGGCCTTTCCTGGCAGCCCGGAACGCCCCCTGGGCGTGGCGGAACAGGACGCCAAGTTCGAAGCCTGCTGCGCGTCCGCGCAGCCGCCCTTGCCCGCCGCCCAGACACGGGAGCTGGCGCGACGGCTGCGTGGGCTGGAGGCCGAACAGGACCTGCGCGCCATCGTCCGCCTGCTGACGACTGGGCGCCCGTCCTAACCGCGTATACCGGACTGGGCGCGTCAGTACTTGAAACTCACGCGCGCCCAGACGGTGCGGCCCGGTTCATTGACTGCGGTGTTGGCGGCATAGCCGAAACCCGCATTTCCGGCCAGGTTCAAGTGTTCGCTGTAGGTCTTGTTGAACAGATTGTCCACACCCAGCGACAGGCGAACCTGCTTGTTGACCGCGTAGCCGCCGTTGACGGAGAAAACGCCGAAGCCCGCGCTTGGGCCGAAGTCCTTGCCCACGACGTTGCCCTCGTTCAAGGCGTAGCGCCTTTGCGCGGCCACGATGCGCCACAGCGCTCCGGCCGACCAGGTGCCGTCATCGTAGGCGGCGCTTAGCCTGGCCTCCAGCGGCGGCATCTGCGGCAGCGCCCTGCCGTCGCTGCGGTTCTCGCCCCAGGCATACGCGAGCGTGGCTCCCAGTTTCCACGCGGGCGCGGGCTTGTATGAGACGCCGAGTTCGCCGCCAGCAATGCGCGCATCGACATTGCTGGCCTGCGACGCCGGACCCATCATGCCGCCCGAGGTGTAGCTGAACAGGATGAAGTCATTGACGTAACCCGCGTAGCCTGAGAACCAGGCGTCCAGTGCTTCGGTCTTATACTGCGCGCCGAAATCCAGCTGGGTGGTTTTCTCGGGCTTCACCCCCTGGAAGGCGTTGACGGACCCGGCAGGCCCCTGGTCCGGAGAGAACAGCTCCCAGTAATCGGGGAAGCGCTCGACGTGGCCCAGGCCCACATAGACCGTGGCCGGCAGCGTGGCCAGATCCTGCTCATATCGCAGGAAGCCGCTGGGCAGCGTGTCCTTGCGGCGTTCATCCGCAGTGGGATTGGGCATGGGCATCATCATCGAGCCTGTGCCCTGGCGGAAGTCCTTGGCCGAGGCCCAGTCGATCCGCGCCCCGCCGATGACGCGGCTGTCCTGCGCGGCGCGCCAGGTCAGTTCGCCGAACAACCCGGTGTTGGAAAAGTCGGCGTCCTTGACCCAGCTCTGGCTGCTGTACGGCACCGTGTCGGTGCCGCTGCGCGAGCGATGGCGGCTCTGCTGGAAATCCAGGCCGGTGACCAGGCTGACATCCGGCGACAGTTCCCAGGTGCCGGCGTAGCGGCCGCCCCAGGTCGCGCGGTCCACGTCGGCCGCCATGGCCATGGGCATGGCGCTCATGGGGTCCGGCGCGCGCAGCGTGTAGTTGTCCATCACATGGTCGGCGTAGTTGTAGTACAGCTGCGCTTCGACCTTGCCCAGCACGGGTCCCAGGTTGCGCTTCTCGAAACGCAGGCCGAAGCTCTCGCGCTTGAACTGGGAGCCGTCCATGCCGCGGCCGGCATAGCGCGCTTCGCCATCGCCCGTACCCGCGGTCAGTTCGTACAGCGTGTCGGCGTCAGGCGTGTAGCCCAGGGTCAGGTCGGCGTTCCACTTGTCCCAGCGCGAAGGCACGGTGTTGCCGTCGCCGTCCTTGTAGTCCTGGGAGTGGGAATGGTTGGCGGTGATGCGCGTGTAGACCTTGTCGTTGCCCAAGGTCAGATCGGCGGCCTGGTCGTTGCGGCCGAACGAGCCGCCCGTCAGGCTGCCGTCGAATCGCACGCCGGCCGCCGTGAAGCGAGGCGTGTCGCGGTCGAACTTGACCGTGCCGGCGGACGCGCCGGGTCCCCACAGCACCGTCTGCGGCCCCTTGATGACCGTGAGCTGGTCGAAGTTCTCGGGCGAGATATAGGAACTGGGCGCGTCCATGCGCGCCGGGCAGGCGCCTGGCATGGACGTGCCGTTGGTCAGCAGATTCAGGCGCGAGCCGAACATGCCCCGCAGCACGGGATCGCCGTTGGTGCCGCCATTGCGGATGGCCGAGAAGCCGGGAATCGTCTTCAGATAGTCGGTCCCGTCGCTGGCCGGCAGCGGCTGGCGCGGGATCTTGGGATCCGTGGTGAAGGTCAACGGCGCGCTGGGTTCTACGCCCGTGATGACCACGGGATCGGTGGTGTAGACGTCGGACGTGCCGGCGGCTTGGGGCCAGGCGGGAAATGAGGCGGCCACTGCGGCGGCCAGGCAACTCAGGCGCAGGAATTCTTGGTTAATGGTCATGTCTGGTGTCTGTCGATCGGGAACGTGCGATGGCAGGCGCAGACGGGCGGCGCGGCCGTCTCCCCTTAAGGAAGGCGTGACAGGAGCGCGCAGTCTGCGCATGGGCGTGACGAAAGGGGGACCCTCCCCGCGCGGCGCAAAAGGACCATGGCCCGCTGCGCGCCGATGACGCTGGCGCAAGCGCTCAGGCCCGCGGAAACACGGGCTGCGCGGATGGCATGTCGTTGAAGTCTGGGGAGAGGGTCAGGCGGATGGCGGCGGCGCGCGCGACCGTTGCGGCAGCCGGGTCAAGGCGCTTGCAATGTGGGGTTCGGCGGCCGGGGGATGGACTGCGGGGGCTGCGGCTGGCAGGAGCCAGGCCAGCAGGATGATTGCGGGCGGCAGCGCGTCGCTCAGCATGGCGCAGCCCGCGCTGCAGCAGTGCGGCAAAGCGCCGCTGTGCTGCTGCTGCGCACCCTGCTTTTGCCCATCGGCATCCAGCGTCACCACGCGCGGGCCGCTGGCCGTGCAGACGATGGTGGTGACGCCTGCCTGGCCCGTTCCGATGCCCGAGGCCGCCAGCGCCGAAGACGCGATTAGCGCCTGGAAGACGAACAGGGCCATCGCGACCAGCGCGACCCAACGTCTACGGGCATGGGCAGATGCGTGCATTCGGCGGTTCCTTATCGGCGCAGATGCTATCACGCAAGACGGAGCAGATGCCGTGGACGAATGGCAACGCGCAGCCAATTCGGATTGCCGCCTGATGTAGATCAGACAATGCCGCCGCTTCTTGCGCGTCGCCGCCAAACTTGGCGCGGGCAAGTGATCGGGCTACCCTGTAGCCGGCAGCCCGTTGCGGCGACTTGGCTTTTCAACCATAGAAAGTAGAGGATGCGGATGTCCCGTTGGACTTTTTACTCAGCCCCTGGCACCTGTGCGCTGGCGACGCATATCGCCCTGCATGAAGCGGGCGCCGATTTCGACCTGGTCAAGCTCGACATGGGCGCCGGGCAGCAGCAGAGCCCCGAGTACCTGCGCGTCAATCCCAAGGGCCGCGTGCCGGCGCTGGCGACCGAGCACGGCGTGCTGACCGAGACCCCTGCCCTGCTCGCCTTCGTGGCGCAGAGCTTTCCGGCCGCGCAGCTGGCGCCGGTCGACGATCCCTTCGCCTTCGCGCGCATGCAGGAGCTGGCGAGCTATCTGGCGTCCACCGCCCACGTGGCCCACGCGCACAAGCGCCGCGGCGCGCGCTGGGCCGACGATCCGGCCGCGCACGCCGCCATGCAGGCCAAGGTGCCGCAGACCATGACCGCCTGCGCCGCCTATCTGGAATCGCAGATTGTCGGTCCCTGGGCGGCGGGCGAGCGCTACAGCGTGGTCGACGGCTATCTCTTTACGATAGGCAGCTGGTTGGAGGGCGACGGCGTCGACCTTGCGCAGTTCCCCAAGCTCGCGGCCTATCTGGCCCGGGTCGCGGCAAGACCCGCCGTGCAGCGCGCACGGGCCGAAGCCCAGGCTTCCTGACGGCGGCGGGCTGGCCGGCGCGCGAGGCCCGGCCAGCACTGCCACTTATCGTATCGGTTTGATTGGCATCAAAACTGGAACGCTGCAGTCAGTTTCGGCGGACTAGCGCGGTATTGCATCCTTTCCTATCCTTCTTCCGTGCCGTTGCTGTCAGCGCGTTTTAAGCTGGCGGGCTGACGGAATGCGCGTCCTGGCTCCTCCAGACGCCGAACATACCGAGAATCGAATGAAGCACACCTACGCAGCATTTCTGGCCGCCTCGCTGCTGGCCTTGGGCAGCCTGCCGGCGCACGCCGCGCCCGTGGACTACCAGATCGACCCGGAACACACGGAAGTCGTGGTGACCTGGGACCACCTGGGTTTCTCCAAGCCCACCGCGCATGCCGGGGCCGTGACGGGCGTCATCCGCTACGACGCCGCTCAACCCGCGAAGTCGGCCGTCGACCTGCGCGTGCCGGTGGCGCGCCTGACGTCGCACGTGCCCAAGCTGGACGAAATGCTGCAAGGCGCCGAGTTCTTCCAGGCGGCCAAGTATCCGGAGATCCAGTTCAAGAGCACCTCGGTGGCCGACCACGGCAATGGCAATCTCAGCATCAGCGGCGTCCTGCGCATCAAGGACATCGAAAAGCCGGTGGTGTTGCAGGCGCGCCAGAACAAGCAAGGCATCCATCCGATGGCGCAGCGTCCGGCCATCGGCTTTGACGCCATGACAGTCGTCAAGCGCAGCGATTTCGGCGTGGATGCGTTCGCGCCAGGCGTGAGCGACGAGGTGCAACTGCGCATCACGGTCGAGGCCGTGGCCGACGCCGCGCGCTGAATTCCCGGGCGCTGCGATCGCCGCACGCGCAAGGCCCTGGCTGCTAAGACAGGAACCCGATCCAGCGCCCCGCCACCAGGCAAGCCAGCCATAGAAATAGCGAGGCGCCTGCGCGCACGCGCATGGCACCCGTCGCCCTGCCTTCGCCCTGCACCGTCTGCCAGGCTTTGCTGCGGCGCGCGAGCACGGCATTGGCCGCGGCCGCGGCCAGCAGGCCCATCTTGATTCCGAACGCGGGATTCGCCAGGTATTCCAGCGGCTGGACGCTGAAGAGCATGGCGCCCGTCAATACCGCCAGCGCCAAGCCCGCTGCCGCGGTCCTTGCGAGCACGGGCGCCAGCACAGCCAGCGGTCCGGGCTTGAGCAGCCCCAGCAGGCGCAGGTCCAGCGGAACGATGGAGCCTATGAGCAGGCCGATGGCGCCGATGTGGGCGGCGTTCACCAGCAGGTACAGCGTGCTCCACCGCCGCAGCCAGATCGACGGCGGCAGGGTCTCAAGCTGTTCGAGCGCAAGGCGCAGCAGCTCAGGCATGGCCCGGCCGGTCAGGGCTTCTTGATGCGGCTGGGATAAATGTCGTAGGTCTTGCCGCCCACCTTGATCTGGACGGCCTTCATGCGCTTGGCGTCCGACTCGCGGTCGCGGTTGCCGATGGCGGTGATGACGTCGCCCGGCTTGGCGGAGCCTTCGACGAATCCGGCGTCCTTGGTCTGGGTGGGATTGCCCAGCTCCACGCGCCAGACGCCGTCGTCGGCGCGCACGTCCAGCCAGGGATGCGGGGGCGCAATCTGCACTTGCTGGACCGTGCCTTGCAGCGTCATCTGTTCGGATTCGGCCCAAGACCAGCCGTGATGCGCCATCGCGGCGGGCGCCAGGCCCATCAGTCCGGAAAGCGCCAGCGCTGCCGTGGCCACGCGTATGGATAGCTTCATGTCGCTGCTCCTGAATTACGGTTTGGCTCCCTTCCCTGCGCGGCGGCCGCTCGTGTGGCGCGCGTCCGGCGCAACCAGCATAACGCGGCAGGTCAGCCATATCGAGCGTGATTCAATGCTAAGAAATCACTTTAAATAAAACACTTCAAAAACATAAATAATCATCTAAAAATCAATGGCATAGAGAGTTATTTTTATAGTTTGGATGATGCTGAATCTACGCTGAATTCAAGAAATCAGCGATTGTTTCGGGAAAACCCGAAGAAACTTTCCCGCTTGCACACTGGTCGCAAATTGTTCAGGTGATTGTCAGGCACCGTCCCCAAATGGCGCCGTCTCCGCGCGCCCGCCGCGCCCAACCGAGAGCATCCGATGACACAGCCCACCCTGCGTTCGTCCGCGAATCCGGCCCTGTTGCTCCAGCCGCGCGCGTCGGCCGGTTTATCGGTGATGGATGCCACCATGGTGCTGGTAGGCGTGGTGATCGGGATCGGCATATTCGGCTTTCCGCCGCTGGTGGCGCAGCACGCGGGTTCCGAGGCGATGTACATCGCCTTATGGTGCGCGGGCGGCCTGGTGATGCTGGTTGGCGCGCTTTGCTACGGCGAGCTGGGTTCGGCCTATCCTGGCGCGGGCGGCGAATACCTGTATCTGACGCGGGCCTGGGGGCGGCAGGTGGGACTGATGTTCGCCTGGGCGCGTTGCTCTGTCGTCCAGACCGGCGCCATTGCCGTGGTCGCCTATATCTATGGCGATTACGCGCAACGGCTCGCGCCTCTCGGTCCGTACGGCCCTGCCCTGCACGCGGCGATATCGGTGGTGGCGCTGACCGCCTTGAACGTGGCGGGAACGCGCTATTCCAAGCGGCTGCAATGGGTGTTCACCGCGCTGACGGTGGCGGCCCTGGCGGCGGTGCTGATCGCCAGCCTGGCCGCCGCGGGAGACAGCCCGCTGCGCAGCGATGCCGAACCGATGCCTTTGACCGGCAATACCGCGGGCCTGCTGGGCATGGGCATGGTGTTCGTGCTGCTGACCTACGGCGGCTGGAACGAAGCCGCTTATCTCAGCGGCGAGCTGCGCGACCCGGGCCGCAACATGAGCCGGGTGCTGCTGATCGGCACGCTGCTGGTGACGGGCGCGTACGTGTTGACCAACCTGGCGCTGCTGGAGATCTTCGGCCTGCAGGGACTGCGCGATACGCCGGCGCTGGGGGCGGACGTGATGCAGCTGGCGGCCGGCCCCTACGCAGCCGCCCTGCTCAGCCTGACGATCTGCGCCACGGCGCTCAGCACCATCAACGGCACCATCATCACCGGCGCGCGGGTGTATTGCGCCCTGGGCCGCGACGTACCGCGGCTGCGCGCGCTGGCGGCGTGGAACGCGCAAGGCGAGACGCCCGCTTCCGCGCTGCTGGTCCAGGGCGCGATCACGCTTGCGCTGATCGCGCTAGGCGCCTTCAGCCAGAACAGCGTGCAGACCCTGGTCGCCTACACCGCGCCGGTGTTCTGGATCTTCATGCTGCTGGTTGCGGCCTCGGTGTGGCGGCTGCGGCGCATCGATCCGGACCGGCCGCGCCCGTTCCGCGTGCCGCTCTATCCCTTGCCCCCGCTGCTGCTGGCGCTGACCTGCGCGGGCCTGGTGGTGTCCAGCGCCATGTATGCCGGCGCCGGCGCGCTGATCGGGCTGGCGGTGCTGGCGGCGGGCCTGCCGCTGCTGCGCCTGCTGGGTCCCGCGCAGCCGCGGGCCTGATCACTGTTTCCCGGGGCGGCGGTTCCGTCCGCATGCCTTACCTGCAAGGAGTCCACATCATGCACATCGCGATTCAATCCTTCGGATCCACCGCCCGTACCGCCGTGCCGCCGTTGCGCGGCGCCTTGATCGCGTCGGCAGCCGCGCTGGCGCTGGCATGCGCTCCGCTGCCGTCGCTGGCCGCCACCGCGCAGCCCTCGGAACAGAAAGAGTACGTGCCCGACGTCGGTCAGGACGGCAAGGACGTCATCTGGGTGCCTACGCCCCAAGCCCTGGTCGATACGATGCTGGACATGGCCAAGGTCACGCCCAAGGACAGATTGATGGACCTGGGCTCGGGCGATGGACGCACCGTCATTACCGCGGCCCAGCGCGGCCTGACGGCCCAGGGCATCGAGTACAACCCGGATCTGGTCGAACTGTCGCGCCGCAACGCGCAGCGCGCCGGCGTTGCCGACCGCGCCACCTTCGTGACGGCGGACCTGTTCGCCACCGATTTGTCGCAGGCGGACGTGATCACCATGTTCCTGCTGTCGACCATCAACGAAAAGCTGCGGCCCAAGCTGCTGGAATTGGCGCCGGGCACCCGCATCGTGTCGAACTCCTTCCGCATGGGCGATTGGGAGCCGGACGCCGAGGAAACCATCCGGCAGGACTGCAACACCTACTGCACGGCGCTCCTGTGGATCGTGCCCGCCAAGGTGGCGGGCAACTGGGAGGTGGACGGCCAGCCCCTGCAGCTGGAGCAGCGCTACCAGCGCCTGTCCGGCAAGCTGGGCGGCGCGCCGATTTCGGAGGCGCGGCTGAACGGCGCCGAGATCTCCTTTGTCGCCAACGGCGTGCGCTATACCGGGACAGTGAACGGCAAGCAGATGAACGGCAGCGCCACCGGCGGGGGGAACTGGTCGGCCAAGCGGGTGTAAGGCCGGCGCGGGCGTGTCATGCGGCGTGGCGCCAGGCCATCAAGGACGCTTCCACATACCCGATTTCCTGAGCCGTCATGCCTGCCATGCCGTAATAGCGCTGGCGCTGCGTCACCACCTCGCGCACGTGCTCCAGGATGCCGCGCGCGACGGCTTCCGAGCGCAGGCCGAAGCGCCGGTACTCGCTCAGGCAGTTCTGGAATGAGCTTTCGCGGCCGGCCGCGCCGATGTGCAGGTAGTGCCTGGCGGAGCCTTCCTGCGTGACCACGTCGAACAGGGGCGACAGCCGGTAGGTCTGCGCGCCTTCGTCCTTCACGAAGCCGACGTTCTTCAGGTGGTCGTCGGTATTGTGGACGGCCACGTTCAGGACCATGCGCGCGTACAGCTCTTTCAGGTCCTGCACCGGGTTGGACGAAATCCGGCGCGTGACGTCCGCCAGCCGCGCGTAGGAATACGTGGCCTTGCCGCGCGCCTCGTCGAGCTCGCGCTTGCCGATCTGCGCCGAGGGGCTGATCAGCGCTGCGCCGCTGAGGAAATGGCGGCGCGCGACGATCGGGGTTGCGCCCTGCCCGGCCGGCAGCAGTTCGCGGTCGAAGCGGTGCGTCAGCAGGACCGCGCCCAGATGCGTTTCAGCCAGGCGGATCTCGGGCACCGTCATGCCGATGGCGCGCGCCATCTGCAGGTTGGCGTACTCGACGCGCTGGCGGTCGTAGGAATCCCCCTTGCGCGGAAACTTGGCGATCCACATTTCGCCGCGCTCGTCGCGCACGATGGTCTTGGGGCGCGCGCCGCCGATGTCCCAGGAGCTGCCCAGGATGTCGCGGTACAGGCCCTTGGGCTTGACGCCCTGGTCGATGTCGGCGAGCAGGTCGGCAAGCGATTCCACCTGGCTGAGTTCCGGCAGGCGGTAGGTCTTGCGCATGTTCGGCGTGAGCCGGCGGGCGCTGAAGAACAAGGCCCCCACGCCCATGCCGCGGCCCTTGAGCAGCACTTCGTCCTCGGTCACGCGAGCGCCGGCGTTGTCCACGCGCATGACGTTGCGGCCCCAGGCGTCGGGCGCGGCGTCAAAGATCGCGCCCAGCGTTTCGTAGCGGCTTTCGGTGCGGAAGGTGGTGCGCGCATCCACCAGCGGCAGGTTCAGCGGATCCAGCGCAAAGGCGCGCGGGTCGTTCACGTAGGACTGCACGTAGGTGAATTCGGCGTAGAAGCGGCTTTCGTCCGAATCGTCCAGCGTCAGCAGGCCGGCGAGCACGGCCTCGCCGCGGATGTCGACGTAGACATACAGCTCGCTTTCCACCGATTTGTGTTTTCTTGCTTTCACGATTTGCGTGGCGCTATAGCTGGGTAGGATCGGCGCGGTGCGTGTTGGGCGTTTTGCCGCTGCCCCGGCTGGGCCGGCGCACCGCGTCCAGGCGTTTGCCTACGCCGTCCAGGTCGGGGTCGCCCAGGGCGTAGACCTGGTCCGCATAGCCGTACTGCAGCAAGGCTTCAATGGCCAGCGCCAGGGACACGCCGCCGTCGCCGCGTTCCAGGCGCGTGACCGTGGCGCGCGACACGCCCATGCGGGCAGCCAGCATGGACTCGGTTTCGGCGCGGCGCAACCGGGCGGTGCGGATGTTGGCGCCAAGGCGCGCAAGCGCCATGGCGGCATCGAAGCTGGGTTCGATCTTCTTTTTCATGAATCAATAATAGTGCGTTGCTTGGTAATTTGCACTATTAATGAGTCATTTTTGTATTTAAGAATGCTATTTTAATAAGGCATAGCCAAGTTTTATGCCTCATTAATGGATCATTCCGGGTCACACCACCACTGCTTGCTCCAGCCGCAATCCGCCACGCCCCGTGTCCAGCGTGACCTGAGCGCCCAGCGGCAAGGTCAGGTTCGGATCGCCATGGCCGCTGGGCCATCCCGCCAGCACCGGAATGCCGCGCGAGCGGAACCGGTCGAGTATCAGCGGGTACAGCAGCCCCTGCGCCTGGGCATCGTCGCCCGGCACGCCCAGGATGCGCGTGAAGTTGCCGACCAGTACTCCCTTGAGGTCATCGAACTTGCCCGCCGCAGCCAACTGGCTCAACAGCCGGTCGATGCGAGGCAAGGCTTCGTTGACGTCCTCGATGAAAAGAATGGCGCCGCTGGTGTCGATTTCGCTATCGGACCCGATCAGTGCGCCGATCAGCGCCAGATTGCCGCCGATCAGCCGTCCGGTCGCCGTGCCCGGTATCAGTTCCGTGGCGGTGGCGTAAGGCGGCGGCGTGATCCACGCCCCCTGCCCCACCTGGCCGCTGATCATGGACAGCAGGTTCGATTCGGTGGGTTCGCGCTTGCCGGCCAGCAGGTCCTGCGCCAGCATCGGCCCGTGGAACGTGACGAAACCGGCGCGGCGCTGCATGGCCAGGTGCAGGGCCGTGATGTCGCTATAGCCGATGAACGGTTTGGGGTGGCGGCGCAGCAGATCGAAGTCCAGCTGATCCAGCAGGCGCCAGGAACCAAAGCCGCCCTGCAGGCACCAGACGGCGCCGATATCGGGCGCGGCGAACGCCGCATGCAGGTCGGCCAACCGGTCGGCGTCCGATCCCGCCAGATAGTCATAGGGGGCGTCCAGCCGTGAACGCGCGGCCGGCATGACCTGCGGCACGTAGCCCCGCGCGGACAGCCATTCGGCCGCTTCGTCTGCGGCATCCAGCGCGGCGGACGCGGGCGCCACGATGGCGATGCGCGCGCCGGGTTTGAGCGCGGGCACGGGGGCTGCGGCGCTGCTGACAACCGGGGGCGCGACGGAGCCGGGCTTGGCCGACTGCGGCGCGCGGCGCGGCGCAGGCTTGGGCGCCGCGCAGCCGGCCAGGGCGGCGGACAGGCACAGGGCGCCGGCATTGATCAAGAAACCCCGGCGTCCGGGATCGCACTGTGGTCGCTGGCCTTGCGGCGCTTGTTCCATGGTCATCCCTGCTGCCGTCAGAAGCGTTCGTAGTCCAGGCGGTAGCGCCATTGCCCCAGGCCCAGGCCGGCCATCGGCAGGCGGCCGATGCGGATGCGGCGCAGGGCCTGCAGGCGCAATCCCGCCGCATCGCACACGTACTCGATGAAGCCGGGCGCGGGCGTCTTCAGGGCGAAGCGCAGATGGGTTTCGTTCTGCCAGCTGACCTTCATGGGCGTGGCGGCGCGGCCGTCGTAAGCCATGCCGCGCTGCAGGCGCGCCAGGTCGGCGGCGCTGAGCTGGCCGGACACCTGGGCCACGTACTCCTGCTCCACGTAGCGCCCCTCTTCCACCAGCTTGCGGGCGATCGGGTATTCCTGCGTGTAGACGACCAGGCCGCTGGCTGCGCGCTCCAGCGGCGTGACCAGCTTCAGGCCATTGAACATGCGCTTCAGGTAGCGCTGCCCGGAACGGTCGCCGGGCATCAGGTTCTCAGGCAGGATCAGGTCGCGCGCGGAGCCGGGTTCGTCATTGGCGTAAAGGCCGGCGGGCTTGTGCAGCAGTACGGTCACGGGACGCGCGTCTTCCAGGCGCGCGCCCGGCAACAGGCCCACGGACTGGCCGGGCGCCACCCGATAGCCGGGCTCCTCGACCTGCTTGCCGTCCACGGCGGCCCAACCGCCCTCTATGTAGCGTTCCGCGTCGCCGCGCGAGCAGGACAGTTCGGAGGCCAGACGCTTGGCCAGGCGTACGCTTTCGCTCATCGCGCCACCGCCTTGTGCGGGAAAGCCGCGGAGCCGGGTGTGGAACCAGGCCGTGAATCGAGCCGTGAATCGAGCCGTGAATCGAGCCGTGAATCGAGCCGTGCTTCGGGCAGGGCTTCGGACCAGGAAGAGTAGCCGCCTTGCAGCGGCGCCAGAGGGTGCATCGTCATGAGGTATTGCCGGGGTGTTGCCAGAAAAGCGGGCAATGCGCCCGCGACGTGAGGCAGATGTTACGCCCTTCCCTGGCAGGCTGCCCGGCGCGGCCTGGCTGGCAGCCAATGCCGGCGGCGTTCAGACCGGCGGAAATCCGGCGCGTTCCGCGGGCGTTGTGGCGGGCTCCGTTTCCGCGTCCAACGCGGCGGGCGGCGGCACTTCTTCGATCCAGGCGTTGAGCAGCGTATGGGTCACCGCCAGGATCACCGGGCCGATGAACAGGCCCACGATGCCGAAGGCAAACAGTCCGCCCAGCACGCCCACCAGGATCAGCAGCAAGGACAGGTTGACGCCGCGCTTGATGAGCAACGGCCGCAGCAGGTTGTCCAGCATCGCCACCAGCACCGCCCAGACCAGCAGCACCGCGGCCGCCAGCTTCATGTCGTTCTGGAACAGCCAGACCACGCCAGCCAGCATCGGCAGGAATGGCCCCAGCTGCGCCAGGCACAGCATCACCATCAGCGCGGTAAGGATGCCGGCAGCCGGCACGCCCGCGATCCACAGGCCGATCCCGCCCAGCCCGGACTGCACCACGGCGGTCACGACGATGCCCAGCGCCACGGCGCGTATCGCCTGCCCGGCAAGCTTGACGGCCGCCAGGCCGCGCTGGCCCGCCAGCCGGTTGAAGAAGCGCCGCACGAAATCGACCGCCACCTCGCCCTTGGTATAGAGGATGCCGGCCACGACCACGGTGATCAGCATGTGCATCATGAAGGCGCCGACGATGGCGGCATGCCCGAGCAGCCAGGCCGCGGCGCTTGTCAGATACGGTTCGAGCTTGGCCAGCAGGCCGCCGGCGCCGGCGTCCGACAGGGTCTGCCATTCCTGCGCGATCTTGGGGCCGACCAGCGGAATGCCGTGGACCCACGCGGGCGGCGCCAGCAGCGCGTAGTCGGGCAGGCTCTTGACCGCCGCCATGATCGAGCTGCTGTGCAAGGCCAGCGTCGAGATCACCTCGTAGAGCGGCAGCACGATGACGAACAGCAGGATGACCAGCATGGTCAGGGTACCCATCCAGCGCCGTCCGCCGCAATAGCGCTGGATCGCCAGCATGACCGGCCAGGTCGCCACGACGATCGTGGTGGCCCAGACCAGGCCGGGCAGGAACGGGCGCAGGATGTAGACGCTGCCTGCCATCAGGCCGGCCAGGATCACGATGACGAGGATGATGCGGGCGAGATCGACCGTCTGGCGTGGAAGAGGATTCAACCGCGGCTCCTGACAGGGCCGGCAGCCCTGATCTGTGGCGCATCGATGCCGGCGGGGCGTCTGCCGGATGGGTGCATGCGGATGCGCCTGTGGCGAATTTATCCGAAAAACCCGCGGACATACACCGTGGCGGCCCGCAAGCGGCGCCGCCTCCGGCTAGCGCGGCGTCCCCGCGCCGTCGCCCGCGCCCTGCGCGCGCACCAGCGTATAGGCGATGTAGTACTTGAAGATATTGCTCACGTATTGCACGGTTTCGCGCCCGATGCGCTCGGCCGCCACCCGCTCCACATTGTCGAACCAGACGTTCGGGTCCAGTCCGCTGGCGGCGGCTTCCTTGCGCAGCTGGTTGATCCGGCCGGGGCCGGCGTTATAGGAAGCGAAAGCGAACAGTCCCTTGTTCAAGTCCGTCATGGGCTCTTTCGCGTAGTACTGGTCGATCATGAACCGGATGTACTTGACGCCGGCGTGTATGTTGAACTCCTCGCGCCGGATATCGCCTACCTTCAGTTCCTTGCCGGTGGCCGGCATGATCTGCATGACGCCTATCGCCCCGACCGAGCTCTTGGCATCCTGGTCCAGCCGCGACTCCTGGTAGCCCTGGGCCATCATGAGCAGCCAGTCTATGTTGTATTCATCCCCGTACTTGCGGAAGAACTCCGCCAGGCGGTGGAATTTCTCGATTTCCTCGGGGTCGGTGGCGCCCTTCACCCATTTCACGGATTTCAGGTACTTGGTGAGCTGCTGGTTGCCGAAAGAGGTGCCGACGCGGTTCTTCTCCATGAAGGGGTTGAGCACCGCCGAGAGCTTGGGCGAGTTCTTGCGGAAGGCGAAGGCGATGTCGTTGCCCTTGTCGATCTCCAGGTTCGCGTAGACCTTGATCTGCGGGAAGATCTGCTTCCAGAAATTGGCCAGGTAGCGGTCGGCGACGGTGTATTTGACCAGATCCGCGCTGGCCATCTCCAGGATGTCATCGGTCTCGAAGTTGCCGGGCGCATCGCGGATGATGGCCGGCTTCAGGCCCCTGGCCTCCAGATCCGCGTTCAATGTCTTGACGCTGCCGTAGTAGCTGCTGACGGGGTTGATGAAGATTTCCTGCCCGGAAAGATCGTCCAGCGACTTGAGCTCGGGCGCGCCTGGCGAGGCCACGACCAGCTCCGGCACGCCCGACGCCAGCGGCGTGGAAAAATCGACCAGCTTCCGGCGTTCCTCGGTGACCGTCAGGTTGGCCGCGACGATGTCGCCCTTGCCCGCCAGCAGATCGGGAATCAGGCGTTCGCGCGAGGTCGGCAGAAGCACCACGTACACGCGAATGTTCTTGTTCCTGAGCTGCCGGTTCAGGTCGTTCTCGAACTCGGTCATCATCTCGGCGATGATGCCGCGCTGCGTGCCGCCCTTGTCCAGGAAATACAGGGTTTTGTTGTAAGGCACCAGCACGCGGACCTGCCGGCGCTTGAGCATGCCGTCGAAATCCCCGGTCCAGGGCTTCATGTTGTAGGCCAGCGCCAGCGGGTCGCCTTTGCCCTTTGTCGCCTGGGTATACCCAGGCGATGGAGGCAGCCACAGCAACAGCGCGCAGAGCATCGAGGCAATCACGCGAAATGACATAGTTCCTCCGGCTGGCCGGGTTACTGCGTCGCTATATATGTGCCGCGTGGCGGGGCGCGTTGCGCGCTTCGCCATTCCTATAACAATAATCCGAATCGGGTCGCCGGGGGCATGCCGCGCATCCTTTTGCCGCGAACCTCGAACCGTGATGCGCCAGGCGGCGCGCGCGGCGCTAGGACCCGGGATGCTCCGGCCGCGCCTGCCCCGGATCCTGCCGCTGGACTTGCGCCAGCAGATGCCGGGTCAGTTCGCCCAGTTGCTCATCCTTCCCTTTCAACTGCGCGAGGTAGTCGGACGCGCGTTGCTCGGCCGCCGCCAGCCGGGATTCCAGCGCCATTTCGCGTTCACGCGCTGCCGCCCGCGCCGCGCTGGCCGCGGCTTGATCGGCTTGCTGGCGCGCTTGCAGGGCCTGGATCTCGCCGCCCGCAGCCTGCGCCTTATGTTCGGCCTGGCGGCGCAGCTCCTGTTCCTGCTCCAGCGCCTTGCGCGCCTGCGCCGCCTGCTGCTGGCTGGCGGCCTGCGCCTCGTCCAGCCGGGTCTGCAAGCGTTTGACGGCGCCGCGTTCGCTGTCCAGTTCGTTCAGCCAGCGGCGCTCGTGGGCAGTGTGGCGGGTTTCCAGCGCGTCGAGCGCCTGGGCATGCTGGGTGCGGATCTTCTCGCTTTCCGCCAGCGCCGCCTGCGTGGCGCCGCGTGCGTCTTCCAGCTGCAGCTGGTTGCGCCTGAGCAGTTCATCGCGTTGGCGCAACTGCTGTTCGGCCGCCAGCAGCCGGTCTTCGGCGGCGGCCAATTGGGAAGTGGCCACCCTCAGGGCTTCCTGCAGATCCTGTTCGCGATGCGCAAGCTGGGCTTCGCGCTGCTGCAGTTGTTCGGCGTCGGAGGCGAGCTGCTCCCCTTCCCGCGCCAGTTCTTCCCAGCGACCGCGATAGGTCTGTTCCTGCTGCGCGCGGGCCTCGGCCAAGGCCGCTTCCCAGAAGTGCGAGGCCGCCTGCGCTACCGGGTCGGGTACGGCCGCGGGCGCCGCGAACGCGCCCGGGTCCTTGATGCGCGCGCCCAGCGAACGGAACCAGGTTTCGAGATAGGGGCTGACGGTGTTGGGCGAACCCCGGCCGATCTTCTGCCGCACCCGTTCGATGGTGGGCCGCGCGCCCTCCAGCAGCAAGGCGTCGGCGGCGGTCCAGACGTCAGTTTCGGTAATTCCGGTGGCCATGCGCGCGCTCCGTGCCGGATTCGGCAACTGTAGGATAATTACTCACGATAATGGAATCTTATCGTTGATAATTTCATATGTATGTTAGATATCATACATGACACATAAGTAATATAACATTCATCTAGGCTTGTCGACTCTTCTATGAAAGAAGTAGGCGAAAACGTGCGCCCCTCCCCCCTTGTGGGGGCCAGAGGCATAGGTGACAGGTGTATGAGGGCATGGGTAACACTCTTCCGGGATGGCTGCCCAGGAGAGTCCCATGCCTTGGCGGGCAGTTATCGTGAACTGTCAGAAGGCCGAGGTTTGTGGCGTTGGCGGGCGACCCGTGCCGATCGGAGTTCTCGCACACTATCGCCTGTCCAGGCCCATCAACACTGGTACAACGGCATGCGTTGGGCCGCCTCGGGCATGGGCTCAGGTTGATTCGGCTCGGCGTCGAGCTCACACATCGCCGGCCCGCACGCCCCCAAAGCAACAGTAAGGATAAGCGGCTCCGCCGCTTCGTCGAGGCTGGGATCATGGACCAAAGCCGTGGCAGACGCATCCATGCGATTACGCCACGGCGGATCCATTCGAGAGGGGGCCGCTTCAAGGCCCACCCAGACCTCGTCCTAGCTCGAGGCAGGCGACCGCAGCGTTGTTTCCATGCGGCAGTCCAGATCCAGTCTTTTTCGTGTCTTCTCCGGATCTAGCACCATGAATGCCAGGATGCTCACCGCCAGCGCCATGCCTCCACACAGCGTGAAGAACTGATCGAAACCGGCGGAAGCGTCGCCGCCCATATCGGAGATCATGTAACCGATCAGGCCGGGGGTCACGATTCCTGCCAGCGTAACAATGCCGTTGTATATCGCCAGCACCGCGCCGCGTTGCGAGGCTCCGCACAAATGCGCAACGATCGCAAACGCGAACGGGGGCAGCAAGTTGGAGGCGACCGAAGCGATGAGGTACAGCGCTAACGTCATTGGCATATTCCCGCCGACGTAGCGCAGCCCTAGGTAGGCCGCGCCGCCAATCATGATGGCAAAGAGTGGAGGCCAGACCATCGCTTTTTGGAATGACGTACCGTTACGCAGCGCCCTCTTGCTGCCTGCCATCACCAGCAAGTTCACGAACATGAGCGTCAGGGCAAGACATACAAGGTAGAGGGACATTTGCCCCGAGTTCAACCCCACGCCCTCCTGCAGGAAGACGGCTAGCCAGCTGAAGCCGACGACGCCCGGAACACCGCCGATGAAGCCAAGCAACGAAATCATCACGAATGACTTGTTCAGCAAGGTCTGGCGGTAGGAACGCTTTGGACTCGTATCGACCGAGGCATGCGCATCAACAGTGCCTTCTCGACCGAATGGCAGCCAGAGCCCGACCCAACCGACGCTGGCAAGGCCGAGCAATAGAAATGAGGTCCGCCAGCCCAAATGTTGAACCGCCAGCGGCAACACCGCACTGGCGACCAATCCGCCAATAATCACGCTGACATGTATCATGGTCGAGACGCCAAGTCGCTCGTTCGGGGCGTACCATTTGAACCCGGCATGCTGAGTTACTGCCGTTGCGGGTCCGGTTCCGGCGCCCAAGAGCAACCTGGCTGCAATCAGAGTGCCCAAGCTGCCCGCGAAGCTAACGGCAAACTGCGATACCGCCCATATCAGCGACATGCCAGTCAAGATCCATTTGGTCTGGACTCGGTTGGCAAGGAAGCCGACTGCCACGCCGGCGATGGAGTAAATAAAGAAGAATGCGCTTCCCGCCAGTCCAAACTCCAGAGGGCTCAGGTCCAAGTCACGAATGATGGACGGCCCAGCAAACGCGAAAATCAGCTTGTCAGCGGTGCAGATGATCGTAGCCATCATCAGCATAGCGAGGGTGAAGCGTTGATAGGGTTGGGTCATCATGGAAGCCTCATGCCCGGTTCAACGCCGTTTCCACCAGCTTGCACCAGTACGCGGCGCCAATGGGGATGAGTTCATCGCTGAAATCGTAGCCAGGGTTGTGAACCGAACAGCCGCCAGCGCTACCGACGCCATTTCCAATCGCGATGTAGCAGGATGGTCGAACTTCAGCCATGGCCGCGAAGTCTTCGCTGCCCAGATTGCCCTTGGAGTGAACGCTAATAACGTTTTCGGCCCCAAGCAGATCCGTGAGCACGCCGTGCGCGACGGAAGTCGGCCTTGGGTGGTTCACCAGCACGCCGATCTGGCGGTCAAACTCGATTGTCACCGTGACGTCGTACGCTGCGCAAACGCCGGTGACCACTTCCCTGATGCGCTTTTCCAACAAGTCACGCATATCCGTAGTGCAGGCGCGCGTATTCACCTTGATAAGCGCACGGTCGGGGATGACATTGAAGCCCTCTCCAGCGTGAATAGCGCCAACGGTCACAACCGCACTTTCGCCAGGGGTGACATTGCGGGCAACGATGCTTTGCAATGCAACGACGACGGCGGCCGCAGCCAAGGCGGCGTCCTTGGTGAGGTGCGGCATGGCTCCGTGCCCCCCCTTGCCCTGGATGTTGACCAGGGCGACATCCGAAGAAGCCGTCACTGGACCCACCAGGCAGGCGACCTTGCCGACCGGCAGGCCAGGCAAGTTGTGAAGCGCATAGACTTCATCGCAGGGAAAGCGGTCGAACAGGCCGTCCTCGATCATCCGGCGTGCGCCGCTGAGCATTTCTTCCGCCGGCTGGAAAATCAGATTAACCGTGCCATCGAACTGTCCCGACTCGGCCAGATACTTGGCTGCACACAGTAAAATCGCGGTATGCCCATCATGGCCGCAAGCGTGCATTTTTCCTTCATGGATGCTGCGATACGAGAGGCTTTCGTTTTCATGTATAGGCAATGCGTCCATGTCGGCGCGGATGCCGATGGTGCGGGCCGAACGGCCCCGCTTGAGTACACCCACGACGCCGGTGCTGCCGACTCCCTCGGTTACTGTGTAGCCGTATTCGCGCAGCCGGTTGGCCACTAACGCGCTGGTCCCCTGCTCTTCGAATCCGAGTTCCGGGTGCTGATGAATCCAGCGGCGAACTTGGGTGAACTCCGTCGCCAGGGCGGCGAAGCTTGCAAAATCCTTGAACATACTGGTCTCCTCGGGAAATACTGCGGCCGCGTCTTAATTGCGTCCTATATGTATATTTTTTTGAATTCTCGGCTTCTTCTAATCGCTACTCGGTGTTTTTTGAAACATGCCCACAGGAGAAAATCACCCGCGCCGACAAAGCTTCCCGGCGCAATTCAAAGCGGCGGAGTTGACGCGAGTTCGTGCCTCCCGATGGATCATGGCAGTTTTGGCGAGCCCTCCCCACGACTTTTTTTTGATCGCACAACTTTTGGTTGTTGTCCGAACTCAACAAGAACGGCTTCCAGGAAAAAGGCACGCGTGGAAGTGGGATTTCCTTCCTGACCATTTGCCGCACTAAACTAGGATCCACGCGTTCAAATCGAGTGCAGGCAGTATGAAAATCAATCAATTGCGGGCCTTCCTGGCGGTGATCGAGACGGGAACTATCAATCGCGCGGCGGACAGGTTGAGCCTCACCCAATCGGCGGTGAGCAAGTCGCTGAGGGAGTTGGAAGCGGATCTGGAAATGCCGCTGCTGGTCCGGACCGGCAAAGGGATGACGCTGACGGAGGCCGGTGCAGTCATCGCGGACAGGGCGCGCTTGATCAATGCGGAAGTTGCGCGCGTTCGGCAGGACATTGCGGCGATCAAGGGGCGATCGTGCGGCGAATTGAGAATAGGCGTGAGTCCCGTAGCCGCCAGCGCCGACTTGGCAACAGCGATCTTGGCATTCAAAATGCGGCATTCCGGCACCCGGTTGACGATTATTGAAGAACGTCCGAGCAAGCTTCTGATGCTGATGCGGGATGGAACGCTCGATTTCGCAATTTCGTCTGAGATTCCCCTGGAATCCACGGGTTTTCCGGCGATTCAACTATCCGTTGTAAAAACGGTGATCGGCGTCCGGCCCGATCATCCAGCTCTGCACGCCACCAGTCTTGACGAGCTTCTGCCGTACGAATGGATTACCCCGGATCCAATCGATGACGAAACGGCGCCCCTGTTCAGGTGTTTTTCCATGCAAGGCCGCGCGCTCCCGGAGCGTATTGTCCACTGTGCGTCCATCGGGCTGTACTTGGAACTGGCAAAAAACTCGAATGCAATAAGCATCTGGTCCGCCACCCCGTTCAACCTGGCTGCCTTTCGGCAGGTGCTGTCGCCGCTCGCGCTGTCCGATAATATTCCTGGCCGCAATATCTGCTTGCTGAGCAGGGATTTTCATCTTCTGAGCAGACCCGCCAGGGCACTCATGAAGGAGATACGCGCCATTTTTTCTCGCTCTTCCGACCATGACACAGCTGAAATTGCAGGCGCCATTGCTCGCGCTGGATCCGCTTACCCTTGACGCCCAGGCCGACGCCGCGGCCAGCGCCCTGATGCGCGAAGGCAGTTCGGCCAACACGGTCGCCAGCTACCGCGCCGCCATCCGCTACTGGAGCGCCTGGTTCGAGTTGCGCTACGCCCGTCCCTTTGCCCTGCCCTTGCCGGAAGCCGCCGTGGTCCAGTTCGTGGTGGACCATGCGCAGCGGTCCACCGAGCAAGGCCTGAAATGGGAATTGCCGCTGGCGTTGGACCAGGAACTGGTCCGGCTCAAAGCCAAAGGCAGGCTGGGTGCGCCCAGCCTCAACACGCTGCTGCAGCGCATCTCCGTGCTGTCCAAGGCGCACGAACTTCAAGGCCACCCCAACCCCTGCCGCGCGGCCGCGGTGCGCGAACTGCTTGCCAGGACGCGGCGCGCCTACGCCCGGCGCGGCGTGGCGCCCGCCAAGAAGGTGGCGCTGACGCGCGAACCGCTGGAGGCCATGCTGGCCACCTGCGACGGCTCGCTGCGCGGGCTGCGCGACCGCGCCCTGCTGCTGTTCGCCTGGGCTAGCGGCGGGCGCAGGCGCTCCGAAGTCGTGCACGCCACGATGGAAAACACGCGGCGCACGGCCGAGGGCTTTCTGTACGCGCTGGCGTATTCCAAGACCAACCAGGCGGGCACCCACTGCGCCAACGACCAGAAGCCCATCGTGGGCGTGGCTGCCCAGGCGCTCGATGCCTGGCTGCGCGCCAGCGGCATCACGCAAGGTCCGCTGTTCCGGCGCGTGCGGCGCGGCGACGTGCTGGGCGAGCCGCTGGCCGCGGCCGCAGTGCGGGACATCGTGCTGGAACGCTGCAAGCTGGCTGGCCTGGAAGGCGAGTTTTCGGCGCACAGCCTGCGATCCGGATTCGTGACCGAGGCCGGGCGGCGGAATGTACCGCTGGGCGACACCATGGCCATGACCGGGCATGCCAGCGTGGCCACCGTCATGGGCTACTTCCGCGCCGGGGCGGCGGCCGAATCGCCCGCGGCCCGGCTCTTGGACGAGCCGGACGCCCCGCGCGGGTAAAATCCCGCGCACTCGCCGCAACCCGAATCCTGCCCGACACGATCTTCATGCGAATCAACCTACGCGGGCTGGTGCTTGCGCTTACCGTATGCAGCGCCCTCGCCGCCACCGCCAACGCCCTTTACGCCAGTTATCGGGTGCAGCGCGAACAGCTCATCGCCAATACGCTGGAATCCAACCGGGTGTATGCCGCCAAGCTGGCCGAGAGCGCGGGCACTTTTCTGGAATCGGCCCTGCAGCAACTGGAGTACAGCGCCCGCCATGTCGCCTGGCGCTTCGATGCGCCGGAGGTCCTGAACGCGGAAGTCGCGCGCCTGCGGGAGCAGACGGACAGCTTCAACTCGGTCGCCATCATCCGCGCCGACGGCGTCATGGTGGCGGCCAGCCAGGCCATCCGCAGCTTCCAGGGAACGCGGGTCGACAACGCCGCCAGCCGCATGGCGCTGCAAACACGCAAGCCCCTGATCAGCAAGCCCTATGTATCGGTCGCCGGCAACCTGTTGATCAACGTCTCGTATCCCATTCATTCGGAGAGCGGCGTCTACCTGGGCTATGTCTCTGGCACGATCTACCTGCGCAACGAAGGCGCCCTGCACAACCTGCTGGGCAAGCATCCGTATCAGGACGGCTCCTATCTGTACGTGGTGGATCACGAGGGGCGGCTGATCTATCACGCCGAGAGCGGGCGCGTTGGCGAGGACGTCACCGGCAATCCCGTGGTGGCCGCGGTGATGCGCGGCGAAGACGGCGCGCAGCGCCTGATCAACACGCGCGGGGTGGACATGCTGGCCGGCTACGCCCATGTTTCGCGCAGCGGCTGGGGCGTGATCGCGCAGCGCCCCGCGCTGGCCACGCTGGAGCCCTTGCACGATCTCATCTGGGCGCTGATCCGCTATGCGGCGCCCTTCGCGCTGCTGTTCCTGCTGGCCATCTGGTGGTGCGCGCGCAAGATTTCGCAGCCGCTGTCGCAACTGGCGACCAACGTCGAGCACCATGACATGGCGGTGGCCATGCAGCGGGTGCGCTCGGTGAAAGCCTGGTATTTCGAGGCGCAGCGCCTCAAGCGCGCAGTGATCCGCAGCTACACCAACCTGCAGGACAAGATCGGCCAGCTCAATCAGGCCAGCATCACCGATCCGCTGACCGGGCTGCGCAACCGCCGCGGCATGCGGCAGGCGGTGGACGCGCTGCAGGCGGCCGACACGCCCTTTGCCGTGATCGCCTTGGACATCGACCATTTCAAGCGGGTCAATGACACCTACGGCCATACGGCGGGCGATGAAGTGATACAGGGAATGGCGCAGTTGATGCGCGACTGTTCGCGCCCGACCGACATACTCTGCCGCAACGGCGGCGAGGAGTTCCTGATCCTGCTGCCCGCGGCGGGTCCCAGGGAGGCCTCGGGCATGGCCGAGCGCCTGCGCAAGGCGACGGAGATGCGCCGCTTGAGCGGCGCCCCGGAAATCACGGTGTCAGCCGGCGTGGCGCACTGGCCGGCGGGCGGCGCGGATGTGGAGCCGGTTTTTCAGGCGGCCGATGCCGCGCTGTACGCGGCCAAGCAGCAGGGGCGCAATCGCGTGGTGATGCACGCGGGCTGACGCCCCTGCCCGCCCGGCGGCTATTTCAGGGTTGTGGCAACGCCCGGTCAGGCGTCCTGGTCTTCGGCGGCATCGGCGTCCGCGGCAACGGTCTTGATGTCCGCGTCCTTATTGGTCTCGGGCGCCTTCCAGTCCAGGGGAGGAATCTCGAATTGCCACTTCTTGCCAACGAGTTGATGAGACATGAACGTTCTCCTGTTCAGGACGCATGGCTTTCCCCCGCGCAAAGCGCAATGCATGAGATTCGTGCGTGCCATGGATGCTGTTTCCAATGGATGCCATCGGGGCGCGGGGGGCATGCGCGCAGGCAACGCAAACGAAAATGGCGGCCGCGGCCGCCAGCGACTTTTTCGGCGCTTGGTTTATTGTAATTTTGCCGAAAGTTGATGTATTTTAGCATCATATTGCCTGCAAAAGCAATAGCATCGCCGGCGGCCGCGATACCGGTCCCGCCGCCCTGCCCTGGTGACGTTGACGCAAATCCCCCCGCAGCGTGACGCGATCGCCACTGCCCGGCGGCCAGCGGCCTCAATACACTGGATGCGCACCTTTCCAGGAGACGCATCGTGACTCAGGCTCCCATCGAAGGCGGCTGCGATTGCGGCGCGGTCCGCTACCGCCTCGCCAGCCCGCCCATGTTTGTCCATTGCTGCCATTGCACCGTGTGCCAACGGCACTCCGGCACCGCCTTTGCGATGAACGCGGTGATCGAATCCGACCGCGTGCAGCGCCTGCGCGGCGAGGTGCGCCGCCATCCCGCGGACAAGAACGCCAATGATGGCGAGACCGTCGTGGTCGTGCGTTGCGCGGCCTGCCTCGGCCTGCTGTGGAGCCATCACCCGGGTTACGGCGAAACGGTGGCGCTGATCTACGCGGGCACGCTGGACCGCGCCGCCGACTTCCCGCCTGGCGCGCATTGCTTCGTGCGTTCCAGGCACCCATGGGTGGGCATACCGGACGACGTGCCGGCGGCCGAAGCGTTCTACGACATGGACGCCTGCTGGCCCCTGGCCGCCAGGCAGCGCCTGGACGTCGCGTTGGCCGGCAGCCCGCGCAAGCCCTGGACGCCCAAGGGCTGAGAACCCGCCGCCGCGGCGCGCGGCGCATAGCCGCAACAAACGCTTGCGCGCAGCGCATCGGCCCTGCCCGCCATTCTCGCGGGCTTAGGGATTTCCCCCGTTTTTGCCGAAAAAACGCCTGTTTGGCGCATTGCCCGTGCGCCTGAAAGGTGAACGGAAGTTTGAATTCCTAGACTTCCGCGTTCATTCAAAAGTCAGCTTTTGTTCAGAACGTAGTCAGGCAAAAGCACAACAACGGGAGGACTACAGATGCAATCCAAACGCAGCGCCGCGCGGCGCGAGGTCTGGGCAGCCGGCACGATGATCGTGCTGGGCCTGGGCGCCATCGCGCAGGCATCCACCTACAACATCGGCAGCCTGGCGCGCATGGGGCCGGGGATGTTCCCCGCGATCCTGGGCGTGCTGCTGGTGCTGTTGGGCCTGATGATCGCGCGCATGGCGGCGGCGCCCGCGGCACCCGATGAGGACGCCGAAGACGAGCCCCCGCCCGACTGGCGCGGCTGGGGCTGCATCATCGGCGGACTGATGACCTTCATCCTGCTGGGCAAGTATGGCGGCCTGGTGCCCGCGACCTTTGCGCTGGTCTTCATTTCCGCGATGGGCGACCGCCAGCACACGCCGCGCAGCGCGGCGCTGCTGGCCGCCGGCGTAACCGTGCTGGGCGTGGCCGTTTTCTCCTGGGCGCTGCAACTGCAGTTTCCGCTGTTCCGCTGGGGCTGATCGATGGAAATCTTCAACAACCTGATGCACGGGTTCTCCGTCGCCTTCGCGCTGGACAACCTCATGTGGGCCGTATTCGGCGTGTTCATGGGCAACCTTATCGGCGTGCTGCCGGGCATGGGCGTGCTGGCCGCGATCTCCATCCTGCTGCCGCTAACCTACACCATGACGCCCACGGCGGCGCTGGTGATGCTGTCGGGCATCTACTACGGGTCGCAGTACGGCGGCGGGATTACCTCCATCATGCTGAACCTGCCCGGCACCGCGTCGCACGCGGTGGCCTGCCTGGACGGCAATCCGCTGGCGCGCAACGGCAAGGCCGGCTCGGCGCTGTTCATGCTGATGTTCTCGTCGTTCTGCGGCGCGTCGGTCGGCATTCTGGCGATGATCCTGTTCTCCCCTATGCTGGTGGACGTGGCCTTCAAGTTCGGCCCCGCCGAGTACTTCTCCATGATGATGCTGGGCCTGCTGGCTGGCGCCACCTTGGCCAAGGGATCGGCGATCAAGGGCGTGGCGATGGTGGTGGTGGGTCTGCTGCTGGGCGTGGTGGGCACGGACGTCAACACCGGCACGATGCGCTTTCACTTCGGCATCCTGGAGCTGTCCGACGGCCTGCAGATCGTGGCGCTGGCCATGGGTCTCTTCGGTGTGGCGGACTTCCTGAAGAACATCAACCGCATCGGCGGCGACGCCAAGGTGACCACCGCCAAGATCAGCATGAAGTCGATGCGGCCCGAGGCCGGCGACATCAAGCAGTCGCGCGGCGCGCTGGTGCGCGGCACGGCCATCGGCGCGGCTTTTGGCATCCTGCCCGGCACCGGTCCCACCATCGCCTCGTTCATTTCGTATGCGACGGAAAAGAAGGTGGCGCGCGAGCCGCGCCGCTTCGGCCGCGGCGCCATCGAAGGCATCGCCGGACCGGAAGCGGCCACCAGCGCGTCGACCCAGACCAGCTTCATTCCCACCATGAGCCTGGGCATCCCCGGCGATCCGGTGATGGCGCTGATGCTGGGCGCGCTGATCATCCACGGCATCCAGCCGGGACCCCAGATGATGGTGGAGCACGCCGACATGTTCTGGGGGCTGATCGCCAGCTTCTGGGTGGGCAACGTCTTGTTGCTGCTCTTGAACCTGCCGCTGATCGGCATGTGGGTGCGGCTCCTGACGGTGCCGTTCCGCTACCTGTTCCCGGCGGCGCTGTTCTTTGTCTGCGTGGGCGTCTACAGCACCAACAACAATCTGTTCGACGTGGCCATGGTGACCTTGTTCGGCGCGGCGGGCTACGCGCTGATCCGCATGCGCTTCGAACCCGCGCCGCTGTTGCTGGGCTTTGTGCTCGGCCCCATGGTGGAAGAGAACTTCCGCCGCGCCCTGCTGCTGTCGCGCGGCGACCTGACGATCTTCGTCTCGCGGCCCATCAGCCTGGGCTTCGTGGTGGCGTGCGTGGGCTTGATTGCGCTGCTGGTGGTGTCGGCCATGCGCCAACGCAAGCAGCGCGCGGGCCTGGCGCAAGCGGAGTCTTCCGCCTGAAGCCTGCGGCTGCGTGGCAACGGGCCGGCTCTTGCGGGGCCGGTCCGCATGCGCTTCAGGTGTCGGGCGCGGCCAGCGGGCCGGCGGAGTGGCCGTCGATATGGCCCAGCGTGCGGCCGGGATCGAGGCGGTCGCGCACGCGCTGCTTCAGTTCCTTGGCCGAGGGGAAGCCGCCATCGCTCTTGCGGTCCCAGATCAGGTCGCCGTTGTAGGTGACCTGGAAGATCCCGCCGGTGCCAGGCTGCAGCACGACCTCGCCCAGATCGGTCGAAAACGTGGACAGGAGTTCCTGGGCCATCCAGCCGGCGCGCAGCAGCCACTGGCACTGCGTGCAGTAATGGATGACGATGCGGGGACGCAGGGCGGGTGTGTTCATAGCTGGAAGATTCTACGCCGGTTCATGGATAATATCGGGTTTTCCCGGGTCCGCAATGGACCCCGAGCCTGCCATGAAGTCTGCATTATCCCCTCGCGGCCAACGCTGGCTGATCGGTCTCCTGATGGGACTGGTCACGCTTACGCCCATGGGCATCGATATCTATCTGCCCTCCTTGCCCGTCATGGCGCAGGATTACGGCCAGCCAGTCTCCGCGCTGCAAGCCAGCATCACCCTCTTCATCTTCGCCGTGGGCGTGGGCCAGGTGCTGATCGGTCCGCTGGCCGACCGCTATGGCCGGCGGCCCGTGGCGCTGGGCGGCGCGCTGGCCTATCTGCTGGGCTCGGCGCTGGGCGCCGCGGCCACGTCGCTGGACGTGTTCTATGTTGCCCGCGTGATCCAGGGGCTGGGCGCGTGCTCGGCCTCGCTGGTCGCCTTTGCCGCGGTCCGTGATTGCTTCAGCCCCGCAGTCGGCGCGCGCGTCTACAGCTATTTGAACGGCGCCTTGTGCACCGTGCCTGCGCTGGCGCCCATGGTGGGCGGCGCGCTGGCCGTGCACGCGGGCTGGCGCAGCACCTTTGCCTTCATGGTGCTGTTCGCCTTGACCCTTGCGGGATTCCTGGCGATCCGCTTCGAGGAAACCCGCGCCGCGCCGCCCAAGCCCCACGGCGCGCTCTACAGCCTGCGCCGCTATGCGCCGATCGCGGCCAGCGGACGCTTTCTGTATTTCGCGGCGTTCGGCATGGCCGGCATGGCGATGATCCTGGTGTTCGTGTCCGCCGCGCCGGTAGTGCTGGTGCAGCAACTGGGCTATTCCGAACTGGGCTTCTCCGCCTGGTTCGGCGGCAACGCGGCGATCAATATCGGCGCCTTCTTCCTGGCCCCCGCCTTCATCGCGCGCTTTGGCCGCCACACCATGGTGCGCGTGGGCATGGCCGCCCTGCTTGCGGCCGCCGCCATGCACCTGGCCGCGTGGCTGTGGCTACCCCTGTCGGCCTGGGTCTTCATGTTGCCGGTGGCGGTGTTGACCGTGGGCTTTTCGCTGGCGCTGGGGTCCGGGCTGAGCCTGGCGCTGGAGCCCTTCGCCGAGCGCGCCGGCACCGCGGCCGCGGTCTATGGCCTGTTCCAGATGAGCGGATCGGCCGTCATCGCCACTCTCCTGCTGGACAGCGGCATGGCGCCGCAAGCGGCGATGGCGCTGATCGGCGCGGTCATCGTCGGGCCGCTGCTGTGCCTGTCGCCGGGCATGGCGCGGCGTCTGGCGGCGGGCTGACGCCGATCGGCGTATGCCTCTACTATCCAGGGATAGCCCACCCTGGAGACGACATGAACAACGAAGCAGCGGCGCAAGAGCCGATCCTGGCGCGCCACGCCGAAGACGGCGTGGTGACGCTGCGCCTGAACCGCCCCGGGCAGTTCAACGCGCTGTCCGAAGGCCTGCTGGCCGCGCTGCAAGCGGAGATCGACGCGCTGTCGCGCGATGCCGGCGTGCGCTGCGTGGTGCTCGAATCCAGCGGCCGGGCGTTCTGCGCCGGCCACGACCTGCGCGAAATGCGCAGCCAGCCCTCGCTGGATTACTACCGCGACCTCTTCAGGAAATGCAGCGCCGTGATGCAGGGTTTGCAGGCCTTGCCGGTGCCGGTGATCGCCAAGGTGCACGGCATCGCCACCGCGGCAGGCTGCCAGCTGGTGGCCAGCTGCGACCTGGCCGTGGCGGCCGACACGGCGAAGTTCGCGGTATCCGGCATCAACGTCGGCCTGTTCTGCTCCACGCCCGCCGTCGCGCTCAGCCGCAACGTATCGGCCAAGCGCGCCTTTGAAATGCTGGTGACGGCGCGCTTCATCGATGCCGGCCAGGCCAGGGATTGGGGCGTGATCAACGACGCGGTGCCCGAGGCGCAGCTGGACCAGCGCGTGCGCGCGCTGGTTGACGACATCCTGGCCAAGAGTCCCACGGCCATCCGTTACGGCAAGCGCATGTTCTACAAGCAGCGGCAGATGGCGTTGGCGGATGCCTATGACTACGCGGGCGACGTGATGGCGCGCAACATGATGGAAGCCGACGCCTGCGAAGGCATAGACGCCTTCCTGCAAAAACGCCCGCCGCGCTGGCAGTCCTGATTCAATTCAACGCCGCGGGGTTGTCTTGGGGCGGCTGCGCTAGGCCAACGCCCAGCCGCCGGCCGCGGCCAGCAGCACCACCCAGACGGGCGACCAGCGCGCATAGACCAGCAGGCCGAACAGCAGCAAGGCCAGCCCGAAGTCCGCGCGGTCGCGGATGGCGCTGATCCAGACCGGGTCGTACAGCGCCGACAGCAGGATGCCCACGACGCTCGCGTTCACGCCCGCGATCAGGTTGCGCACGCCCGCGCGCCGCCGCAGGCTTTCCCAGAACGGCAGCGCAGCCGCCACCAGCAAGGCGCCTGGCAGGAAGATGGCCGCCAGCAACACCAGTCCGCCAGCCCAGCCCGACAAGGGACCGGACGACATCGCGCCCAGGAAGGCGGCAAAAGCGAATAGCGGCCCCGGCATGGCTTGCGCCGCGCCGTAGCCTGCCAGGAAATCGGCGTTGGAAACCATGCCGCCCGCCACCGAGGCGGATTCCAGCAAGGGCAGCACCACGTGGCCGCCGCCAAACACCAGCGCGCCCGCGCGGTAGAAGCCCGACAGCTGCTGCGCCAGCGGCATGCCGCTGATCGCCGCCCAAGCCGGCAAGGCCGCCAACAGCAGCACGAACAGCGCCAATGCCGTGTATCCGGCGCGGCGCGAGATCTTCAGCGGCTGCACCGCCAGGGCCGGACGCGGCGGTACCTGCAGCGCGGCCATGCCGGCGATGGCGCCCAGCAGGATCGCGCTCAATTGCCCCAGGGTCGTCGGCATCAGGATGGTGATGAGCGCCGCAGCCACCGCCAGCCCCGCCCGCTCGCGGTCGGGACTGAGCGAGCGGCCCATGCCCCAGACCGCCTGCGCGATGATGGCCACCGCCGCGATCTTCAGTCCATGGATGGCGCCCGACGCGGACAGCCAGCCGAACTGCGCCAGGCCCAGCGCGAAGAGAATCAGCGCGATCGCCGTGGGCAGCGTGAACGCCACCCAGGCCGCCAGCATGCCGGCCCATCCGGCGCGCTTCAGGCCTATCGCCATGCCGACCTGGCTGCTGGCCGGCCCCGGCAGGAACTGGCACAGCGCCACCAGGTCGGAATACGCGTAGTCGTCCAGCCAGCGCCGGCGCTCCACGAATTCCGTGCGGAAGTACGCCAGATGCGCCACCGGCCCGCCGAACGACGTCAGCCCCAGGCGCAGGAAAACCAGGAAGACTTCCAGACAGGAGCCCTGGCCGGGCTGCTCGCGCGTGGCGGTGGCGGGCTTGCTGGCGACATGTTCGTCTTGGTGGGGAGGCAGCGGCGGCATGGGATTCGGCTTCATCGGCAGGCGGGGCATGAGGGTCCTGCCCCCGCCCCATGCTTATAGCCGGGCGCCGCGGCAGATTCAACCGCCTGAACGGGCCGGGCCATATGGCGGGTTTACCTCGCCCGCGCAGCCGCTACAAACAACTTTACAAATACCGTACAAATATCGGCGGACTGCCCGGCGGTATGCCCCTAGCATCGCGAGTCCTCATCCGGCCGTATCCCACATGTTCAAGTTCGCGATCCGCATCTTTGTCGTCGCCGCCATCGGTTATGTCGCGGGGTCGCAATTGGTGGAACGCAGCCTGATGTATCTGCTGGATTCGGTCAGCGCGGATCTGTCGTACCAGGCCGTCCGGGGACAGATGCATGTGCTGCGCAAGGAACTCGATGGCATTGCCCCGGTTGCGCGCGCCGAACACCTGCGCGACGACATCCAGCCGCTCTATGGACTGGGCCTGAGCCTGCTCTCCGACGAGAAGGTCACGCCCAGCGAAGCGGAGCAGCGGCAACTGGCCGCGCTCGGCATGATCATGCGCGACGAGTACAACGTTTACCTCGTCCCATTGTCCGGCGAGCCCAGACAGTGGCTGGAAGTCCGCCTGCCGCGCGCGCCGGTGCTGGAGCGGTGGGTCACCGTCGGCGTCTGGGCCGCGCTAAGCCTGATCGTCGGCATCATCCTGCTGCTGCTCTGGGCGCTGCCCCTGTGGCGCGATCTGGACCGGCTGCGCAACGCCACGCTGCGCATGGGCCAGGGCGAACTCGGCGTGCGGGTGCGGCTGTCGCGGCTGGCCGGCATGCGGCACGTGGGCGAGAGCTTCAATCAGATGGCCGAGCGCATTTCGGCGCTGGTCGAAAACCAGCGCAGCCTGACCAACGCGGTCTCGCACGAATTGCGCACGCCGCTAGCGCGCCTGTCCTTCGAGGTCGCCCTGCTGGGCCAGGACCAGCACCAGCCCAAGCGGCATCAGATACTGCGCGACATGCAGGCCGACATCTGCGAACTGGAAACGCTGGTGGCCGAACTGCTGGTCTATGCGCGGCTGGAGCGTCCCAGCGACGACTCCGTCAGGCTGGAAACCGTGGACACCTGCGACTGGCTGGGCGAAGCGCTGGCCCAGGTGGCGCACCAGGCCGAGGCGCGTGCGATCCAGTGCCATGTGCATCGCGACTACCCGCCGCGCGTGCGGCTGCATCCGCGCTACATGAGCCGGGCCTTGCTGAACCTGGTGCAAAACGCGGTGCGCTATGCCAGCCGTCACGTGGAGGTCAAGCTCACCCAGTGTCCGGCGGGCGGCTTCGAGCTGATCGTGGACGACGATGGCGGCGGCATCGCGCCGGCCGACCGCGCGCGGGTGTTCGAACCCTTCATCCGCCTGGACGAAAGCCGGGACCGCGGCACCGGCGGCGCCGGCCTGGGCCTGGCCATCGTCTGGCGGGTAGCCGCCAGCCACGGCGGCGGCATCGAAATCCACGACAGCCCCCTGGGCGGCGCCCGCTTCGTGCTGCGCTGGCCGGCCTGAGCATGGCCCAGGCGAAAACTGCATTTATGGCACTACCTTCCTGGGCCAAGCCGCGGCATCCTGTCAGCACGAGATTCTGCTCGGCAACACGCATCGAAAAGGTAGGAACATGAGCCAGCGTTTGAATTATTTCCAGGTGTCCGAGGAACAGTCCAGGAAGTACCTGGAATTCAGCATGTCGCTGAAGAAGACCCCCATCGTGCAAGAGGTCGGCGAACTGGTGGATATCCGCGCCTCGCAGATCAATGGCTGCGGCTTCTGCCTGGACATGCACGTCAAGCAGGCCCGCATCGCCGGCGAGCGCGAGCTGCGCCTGCATCACATCGCCATCTGGCGCGAGTCCACGCTGTTCTCGCCGCGCGAGCGCGCGGCGCTGGCCTGGACCGAGGCGGTCACCACCCTGTCGGCGCAGGGCGTATCGGATGCGGTCTATGACGAGGCGCGCGCGCAGCTTTCTGAGAAGGAAATCTCGGACCTCACCCTGCTGGTGGTCGGGATCAACGGCTGGAACCGGCTGAACGTGGCGTTCCGCACCGTGCCGGGTTCGGCCGATGCGGCCTACGGCCTGGACAAGTCCGGGCTGAACTAAGGCTGCATCAGCTGCAATATGCGCAGGCCCAGTTCGCGGGCCTGCGCCTGCGTGGCGATATTGGTGAAGCTGAGCAGCAGCGCGGATTGCGTCTGCGGCGCGGCGCACCAGCGCGACAGCGCGCCCGCATACATGCCCTGCTCTTCCATCCGCCCGGCCAACGCCACGTCGCTCTGGCCGGGTTCCAGACGCGCCACCAGATGCATGCCGCCGGGCTGCGGTTCGATCCGCAGGCGCTGCCCCAGCGCATCATGCAGGCCCGCCACCGCCGCCGCGCGCCGTTCCGCGTACAGCTTGCGCATGCGCTGGATGTGGCGGGCGAAATGGCCTTCGGCCATGAAGGCGCTCAATATCGCCTGGGTCAGGCCCGGCGCGGCGCCCGCCTGCAGGCGCGCCGATAGCGCGAAGCGCGCGGCCTGCGCCTCGGGCACCACCAGATAGGCCAGCCGCAGGCCGGGAAACAGCACCTTGCTGAAGGTGCCCGCGTACAGCACCCGCCCCTGCGTATCCAGGCTCTTCAGGGCAGGCAGCGGGCGGCCGACGTAGCGGTATTCGCCGTCGTAATCGTCTTCCACGATCCAGGCTTCGCAACGCTCGGCCCAGTCCAGCAGCGCCTGCCGGCGCGGCAATGACAAGGACATGCTCAAGGGGCTTTGATGGGCAGGCGTCACCACCGCGCCGCGCGCCCGTCCCGCCCGCTCGATGCCGGCGCCGACCATGATGCCGTCCTGGTCCACCGGCACGGGTACGGGTTTCAAGCGCGCCTGCTCCAGCAGCGCGCGGGTCGGGGGATAGCCTGGATCTTCCATCCAGACCTGGTCGCCGGCTTCGAACAGCGTCTGCAGGATCAGCGCCATCGTGCTGTTGTAGCCGGCCGTGATGAACACCTGCGAGGGTTGGCAATGGATGCCGCGCGCGACCTGCAGATAGGCGGCGGTCGCGCCGCGCAGGGCCGGCAGGCCGCCATGGGGCGGATAGGCCAGGTCCGCGGCCTGCAGGCCGCGCAACTGCCTCGCGCCCAGGCGGGCCCAGAGCTTGCGGGGAAATTCATCCAGCGCCGGCAGGCCCATCTGAAACGGCCGCAAGCCCGAAGGCTCGCGCCAGCCCGGGCCGTCGCCGGGCGTCTCGGGCGGAATGGCCACGGCGGGCGGCGGCGCGTGCTGGGGCTGCAGGTCGGGCGCCACCACCGTGCCGGCCTGGCCGCGCGCCTGGATATAGCCTTCCGATGCCAGCAGCGAATACGCGACCTCCACCGTGCCGCGCGCCACGCCCATCTCCTTGGCCAGCGCCCGCGCCGACGGAATGCGGTCGCCCGGCTTGAGCGTGCCCTGCGCGATGGCGCCGCGAAAGCGCTCATAGACTTGGCGGTACAGGGGCTCGGCGCCGTCCGGCGGCGCCGGCGGGTCCTGTGGCTGCGGGCTGATCATGGCATAGTCCAGAATTCAATTTATGGCCCTTCTAATTATGGCATGCGGCTCCTAACATGACTGCACATGAACCCTGACACCGACCGTGCCTCCATGACCGAAGCCACCATGCAACACATCGAAAGCCCGCAGGATCTGCGGGCCTGCCTGCCGCTCATGCGCGAACTCAGGCCTCATCTGAAGGAAGACGCCGATTTCGTCGCGCGCGTGAGCCGCATGCGCGCCGATGGCTACCGGCTGCTGGCCGCCATGGACCGGGGCCAAGCCGTCGCGCTGGCCGGCTACCGCCTGCAGGAAAACCTGATCTACGGCCGCTTTCTGTATGTGGACGACCTGGTGGTGGCCAACGGCCGCCGCGGCGAACGCTGGGGCGCCCGGCTGCTGCAAGCCCTGGACGCCGCCGCGCGCGACAACGGCTGCGCCCGCCTGGTGCTCGACACCGGCCTGGGCAATGCCCTGGCCCAGCGCTTCTACTTCCGCGCCGGTCTCTTGACCAGCGCCATCCGATTCAGCAAATCCCTGGAAACTTCCGCGTCATGAATATCCTGCGCATCATCTGCAGCCCGCGCGGCCGCGCCTCCGAAAGCTATCGCCTGTCGCAAGCCATCGTCGACCAGCTCACCGCCGCCGCCCCGGGCGCGGCGGCCGTGGTCGATGTGGACGCGACTGCCCTGCCCTTGGTCGACTCCGACTATGCGGCCGCGCTGAGCGCGCGCCAGGACCCCACGGACGGACGCGAGAATCGCGGCGCGCTGGGCCGCTCATCCGAACTGATCCAGTCCCTGCAGGCCGCGACCCATGTCGTCATCGCGACCCCGATGCACAACTTCACCGTGCCGGCATCGTTGAAAACCTGGATCGACCATGTGGTGCGGGTGCGCAGCACCTTCCAGATCACGGCCCGCGGCAAGGAAGGCAGCCTGGAGGACCGCCCGGTATACGTGGCGATCTCCTCGGGCGGCGACTTCGGCTGCGACGGACAGAGCCAGCCGGACTTCCTTACGCCGTATCTGCAGCACGTGCTGGGTACGATGGGCCTGAAAAACGTGACCTTCTTCTCGGTGCAAGGCACCGCACGCGGCGCGGATGCGCTGCAGGCGGCCCGCGCGCAGGCGCAATCGGAGGTCGTCGCGCATCCGTTCGCGGCAGGATTGCATCCGGAGTTCGCGGCAGCTTGATCGCGCCGGGCTGGTGCCCGCGCATCATGGCGCGCGCACCAAGCCGCCTCATGCTTAGGAATAGCGCCGGCGCCCGGCCCGCGTCCGCAAGAAGTATTAGGCAATCGGGCTGCGTTGACACCCCCAAATAGCCGGCACTACGCTCTTGGCCAGAACCCTCTCGCCTGACCAGACTACGCCGTACATCCTCATTCGGGCATGGGTGCAGGAGGCGTGCAATGACACTGACCAGTCCCGGCATTTTCCTGGCCGCCGCGCTCGCGCTGTGGGTCCTCGCCGCGCCGCGCGCCGAGGCGGCCTGCGCTGACAAGAAGATCCTGTCCATGGCCAACGACGGCCGCACGGTCAATGCCATCGCCAAGGCCTGCAGCATGCCGGCGGCCAAGGTCCGGGGCGTGATCGAGCGCGCCGATGCCGCCGACGACGCGCCGCCGCCCGCACCAACGCCCAAGGCCAAGGCCGAACGCGCCGCCGCGCCGGAGCCGCCTCGGAAGCTGCCTTCCGGCGCCGGACTGGCGCAATGCGATTGCCAGGGCATGGTGCCTTATGGCGAACGGGCGCCGGACCTGCGCTGCCAGAGCGGCATGTCGATGGCGACGCCCTGCGCGGGCTACTGCTCGCCCCACGGGGTCGCGCCATGGCGGCGCATATGTAGTTGAGACCCGCAGTCAGCGCCCGCCGTCAAGACTCGCACAGCCACACCCTACTGCCTGGCGCTGGGCATGAACCAGCGGTAGTAGGCGTTGTCGCCGTCGTCGCGCGCCAGCTTGTTCATTTCCCTGCCCCAGGTTTCACGATCCCCCACATAGGCCGCCAGCGAAGCCCGGTAGAACGTGTCCAGCCGCGCCCGCTCCAGCTGCATGTCGGCGCGCAGCGCGTCGGACGCGCCGACCAGCGGCGGTTCGCTGCGCAAGGCCAGCAGCGCGGGCAGGACGCGCGCCACTTCGCGCGGCCGGACCCAGGTCGCGTATTCGATGCCGGGGCGGTCGTCGGTCACGGCCGGGGTATCGCCGGCAAAGCGCGCCAGGCCGTCCCGGTCTGTGACCCAGGTGGACAACAAGGCCGCGGCCGATGGTACGCCCACTGCCCGCAACGCGGCGGCGGTATCGGGCTGGGCGTAGCGCGCCTGGATGCGGGCCGCGTCCAGCGTCAGCGGCTGCATCGAGCCCAACAGCAGCATTTCATGCAGTTCGCTGGTCCAGAGCTGGGCATGCGGAAAGACCTGGATGAAGCTGGCGATGAGCGCGCGGGTGTCGTCCTCGTTCTGCGTGGGCAGCGGCAGCCATTGCGCCACGATGCCTTGCGGCGCGAGCCGGCTTGCGGCCAGTTGGTAGAAGTCGCGGGAATACAGATTCACCACGCCTGCGGCGGAAGGTGGCGGCGGCTCCAGCGTGATCAGGTCCCAGCGCTCGGCGCTGGCCTGCAGCTCGCGGCGTCCGTCGCGCAGCCGTTTGTCCAGGCCCGGATCGGTGGCGGCCTGGAACGTGCCCTGGAACTGCGGCGCGGCGCGCAGCACGGCCGGCAGCAGCTCGGCGACCGCGCGCTTTTCCAGCCCGCGGTACTGCGACAAGGCGCCGGCCGTGATGCCGGTGCCATAGCCCACCACCAGCGCGGACCTGGGTTCGCCCGCATGCACGATCAAGGGCAGCAGCGCCTGCAGCCGCATGTATCGCAGCGAAGGCATGGCGTCGCCCGAGTTCGATACGCCCTGGATGTAGAGCCGGTGGAAGCGATTGCCGTTGCCGGCGCGCTCGACCACGGCCACCGTGCCGCCATGGCTTTCCTCGTAGAACACCAGGCCCGCGCCGCTCGCCCCGGGCAGTAGCCGCGCAAACTGGTCTGCCGGCAGCATGGCGACCACCGCCAGCGTGGCGAGGCCCGCGATGCCGGTGGCCCAGCCGGTGGCGGCGCGGCCATCCGACCTTCCGCGCCAGGCCGCCACGGCGCCCACCGCCGCCGCGATGGCCGCCAGCACGCTCAGCGTGCGCACCAGCCCCAGGGCGGGCAACAGCAGGAATCCCGTCAACAAGGTGCCCGCGATGCCGCCCAGCGTGTTGCCGGCGAGTACGGCGCCGGCTTCCCGCCCCACCTGCCGATCGCCCACCGCGATGCGCAGCACCGCGGGAAACGCCGCGCCCAGCAGCAGCGTGGGCGCCAGCACCAGGCTGGCCGCCGCCACGGCGAAGCGCGCGCACATGCCCGCGAAGCCGCTGCCCGTCCATTGGTAGACCGCCGCTTCCGCCTGTGTCTGGGCCACGATCAGCCATTTGCCCAGCATGGCCACCTCCAGCACCGCGAGCAGGCCTGCGCCAGCGATCAGGAAACCGAACACCGGCCAGGGATTGCGCACGCGATGGGCCCAGCGCGCATAAAGCGCGGCGCCGATGGCCAGCCCGGCCAGATAGGTGGCCAGCACGATGGCGAAGGCGAAGGCGCGCGTGCTCATGAACGGCACGATCATCTGCGACCAGATCACTTCGTAGCCCAGCGCGACCGCGCCAGCCACTGCATACAGCGCCACGGCCAGGCGCGCGTCGCCCGACAAGGGCGTCGCAGCGGACTGCGGACTGACGGCGGGAGCCGCGCTGTCGCCCGCCCTGCGGTCCAGCATCCAGGCGCCCAGCGCCGCCAGCAGGTTCAGCGAGGCCGCGGCCAGCGCCGCGCCCTGCACGCCGAAGCGCGGAATCAGGAAGAATGCGGGCAGCAAGGCGCCCAGGATGGCGCCGCAGGTATTCGCGGCGTACATCGCGCCGCCGGAGCGGCTTACGTCCGCGCCCTGCTGCCGGCTTACGGCGCGCAGCAGCACCGGCAAGGTGCCGCCCATCAAGAAGGCGGGGATGGCCAGCAGCAGCCCCACCGCCAGCCAGGCCGCCAGGCTGCTATGGGCCTCGACCGCGACGAAGGCGGCGGCGCTGCGCGCCAGCAGCCACGTCACCGCGACGCAGGACAGCGCCACGGCTGCTTCCAGCTTGGCGTAGAAGCGTACCGGGCGCCGCAGATGGTCCGCCTTGCGGCCCAATAGCCAGCCGCCCAGCGCCAGGCCCAGGAAGAATGCGCTGACCGCGCCCGCGATGGCGCTGACCTCCACGCCTACCACCAGCGACAACTGCTTGATCCACAGCACCTGGAACACCAGGGCCGCCGTTCCGGACAGGAACAGCAGCGCGGCCGGCCGGACCGCCGTCAGGGCGGGCCCTTGCGCCGCCTTGTCGTCCACATCATGTCCCTGCATCGCCGCCTCGCTTGCCCCCATGCCCATCATGCTGCTCCTTCGCGTTGCCGGGCGGCGCGACAGGCGCCGCCCGGTACTGTCCCGGCTTGCGCCGGGCGCAGTTACTTTGCCTTTTGCTTGTCAAGCTGCTGGAAGTGTTCTTCCATGGCCTTGTTGACCTTCTCCTGAACTTGATCCACGCTGAACGTAGCGGGACGCTGGCTCGGCGGATACTTGAGGAACGTATCCAGGAACGCGGTGGCCTTCATTGTGGCGATGGCGGTCAGATAGGCGTTCTTGGCCAGCCAATCGTTGTACTGGTCCGACGTAATGTCGGCGCGCTCGTACGGGTCCATGCGCAGGTTGAAGATCTTCGGCAAGCGCAGGCAGACGAATGGGTCCTGCCAGATGTTGAGATTGCCGGGAGCCCGCTGCTCGCAGAACACCGCCTTCCAGTCGCCAAACCTCGCCCCGACCAGTACGCCGTCGTCATTGAAGTAGAAGAACTCGTCGCGCGCACTCTTGTCCTGCTTGCCGGTCAGATAGCCCAGCTGGTCGTAGCCGTCCAGATGCACCTTGAACTTGGTGCCGCCGGCCTGCGGCGCCCAGCCATCCAGCAGCCGTTCCTTGATGGTGGTGTCGCCCGTGGCCGCCATCAGGGTCGGGAACCAGTCCATGCCGGATACGATGCCGCGCTTGATTTCCCCGGCGGGGATCTTGCCCGGCCAACGCACCATGGCGGGCACGCGGAACGCACCTTCCCAGTTGGAGTCCTTCTCGCTGCGGAATGGCGTGGTGGCGGCGTCCGGCCAGGTGAAGGCATTGGGGCCGTTGTCGGTGGTGTAGACGACGATGGTGTTGTCGGCGATGCCCATGTCGTCGAGCTTCTTCAACAGCTTGCCCACGTCCTGGTCATGCTCCCACATGCCGTCGGCGTAATCATTGCCGGGCATGCCGCTCTTGCCCTTGTGTTCGGGCCGGATATGCGTATAGATGTGCATGCGCGTGGTGTTCATCCACACGAAGAACGGCTTGTCTTCCTTGCCGTGCTTGTCGATGTAGTCGATCGCCGCGCCCACGGTCTCGTCGTCGATGGTCTCCATCCGCTTGGTGGTCAAGGCGCCCGTGTCCTGCACCTTGCCGTCGGCGGTGGCCTTGATCACGCCGCGCGGCGAGAAGTTCTTGACGTAGGGATCGTTGGGGTCCTTGGGCCAATACGGGCGCTCGGGCTCCTCCTCGGCGTTCAGGTGGTAGAGATTGCCGAAGAACTCGTCAAAACCGTGGCGCGTGGGCAGGTACTCGTCCCGGTCGCCCAGGTGGTTCTTGCCGAATTGGGCCGTGGTGTAGCCCTGCGACTTCAAGGCCTCGGCGAGCGTGATGTCGCCCTTCTGCAGCCCCACGGTCGCACCGGGCATGCCGACCTTGGACAGCCCTGTGCGCAGCGGCGACTGTCCCGTGATGAAGGACGAGCGACCTGCCGTGCAGCTGTTCTCGGCGTAGTAGTCCGTGAACAGGATGCCTTCCTTGGCGATCCGGTCGATATTCGGCGTGGTGTATCCGACCACGCCATGCGTGTATGCGCTGATGTTCGCCTGCCCGATGTCATCGCCGAAGATCACCAGGATGTTCGGCTTTTTGCCTGAAGCCGCCGCCTGGCCCTGATTGGCCGCGGGCGCCTGGGTTTGCGCCTGCGCGCTTGCCAGTGCCATGAGGCCTGTTGCGGCGAAGAGCGCCGCGCTCAACAGTTTTCTTGCGTTCATCGCTTTCTCCTGACCCTTGCGGGCGGTTCCCAGTCACGTAAACGAATCACTGTGTTTCAAATGCGTATACCCTTCTCCACTCCTTTGCCATGTCCACGATTACCCAACCCTGTTGCTGCGCTTCATCCAGCGCACGGTCCAGCCTGCCGATCCTGGAGTCCCGGTCATAAGCCCACTCGCGCCGGGCATCGGTGTGATGCACCAGGCCCATGAAACGCTTGCCGCTGCCGGCCGCCGTCCATTGCAGCATCTGCAGGTCGCCGTCCGAATTGCCGAAGGCGAAAATGGGCTGGCGGCCGATGAACTTGTTGATGGCCACGGGCTTGCCCGGGCCGTCGTCGTTGAAGTCAAGCTTGGGCGTGCGCATCAGCACGGGCTTGCCGTCCTGCATCTGGAACTCGGTGACGAAGGTGGTGCCTATCACCTGTTCGGGCGGAATGCCGTAGACGTCCTGCGCCCAGGCCCGCATGAATTCCACTTCGCCGCCCGAGACGATGTAGGTCTTGAAGCCGTTGCCGCGCAGATAGTCCAGCAGCTCCAGCATCGGCGCATAGATCATGCTGGTGTAGGGCTGCTTGAAGCGCGGATGGCGGGCGGTCTTGATCCATTGCCGGACCTCCGCGCCGAAGGCCTGCGTCGTCATGTTGGCGTGGGTGGCGCCCACGATCTTCAGCAGCCCTTCCGTGCCCGAGGCGGCCAGCGCCTGGCGGTCGCCCTCGATCGCGGCCTTGTAGGGTTGCTCGGCCGCCCATTCGGGATGCTGGGGCGCCATGGCCTTGACCTGGTCCAACGCGAAAATCAGCTGGAAGTACAGGGGCTGTTCGCTCCACAGCGTGCCATCGTTGTCGAACACCGCGATGCGGTCGGCCGGCGCCACGTAGTCCCGGCTGCCTTCCGCGGTGACGGCTTGCACGAACCCAAGAATGGCCTGGCGCGAAGGCCCCTCGTTCCAGGACGGCAGCGGCGTCTGCGCGCGCGCCAGGCCGGCCAGCAACAACAGGAGCAGCAGCGCGAACCAGCGGCGGGCAAGCAAAGGCGTCGTCATGGGAGATCTCCGGGAAGTTCGCCGGGCGGCGTGTCCGCCAGTCCGCGCGACGACGCGGGCGGACGGGGGTTCAGCGCAGGCAGGTCGGCCGTGCCGGCAGGCCGCGCCGCGGTGCGCAAGCTCCGACGCCAGCGCGGGAACATCTCGCGCAAGCCTTGCCAGCCCCGCGCCGCGTCCGGTTCGCGGCCATAGCAGGCCCGCAGGGCGTCGTCGCCCGCTCGGCGCAGCGCCGGTTCCAGACTGGCCGTCCCCTGTGCCAGCGTGGCCGCGCCGCATGCGCAGCGCAGCCATGCGTACAGCGCGTCCATGCGCGGCTGGGGCTGCGCCAGCAGGCGGCGTAGGGTCATTGCCGCATAGGGTTCGGACGCGCGCCATTGTTCGCGCCGCGCCCGCAGTCCGGCCCGCATGCGGGCCAGCGTCCGCCGCAGCCAGGGCGCGCCCAGCCAGCAGGCCAGCGCCGCCAGCGCCACGCCCGCGGCCAACGCCAGCCATCCTCCCGGGATCCGCACCTGCACTTGCCGGCCCATGTCGCGCAGGTCCTGTTCGACCGAGAATGGCGCCTGGTAGGCGGCGCCCGCCTGCGCTTCGAAGCGTTGCGCCGGCAGCGTCACGCGCTCTTCCTTGTTGGCCGCGATGTTCCACCAGCGGATCTCGACCGCCGGCAGTTCGTAGGCGCCGCCGCGTTCGATCACATAGTCCAGGCGGTCGACGCGCTGTCCGCCGAGGAAGCCGCCGCGGCTGTCGGAGATCTGCGTCAGCTGGGGCTCGGACGGGTACAGCTTCAGACCCGGAACTGCGGCTGCGGCGGCAGGCGGGATCAGCATGGCCTGCGCGCCCTGGGCCTGCACGGTGATGACGCGGCTGACGTGGTCGCCCACGGCGGGCGGCTCGGCCGAATAGCGGATCTGCTGGCTCGCCTGGACCGAGTTTGCCGCCAGGAGGCGGCCCGCAACTCCACCGGCTACCCCGCCCGGCGGTCCGGCGGCGCGCACCTCGAGCGGGCGCGTCTGCGCAACGAGGGGCGCCGTCGCCTGCCCCACCTGCGCGCTGACCTGGATGGCCGGCACGCGCAAGGCGCCCGCCGCCTCGGGACTGACCAGATAGGCGTAGCGCAGTCCGTTGTAGGCGACGCCGCCAATGGTGGCTCGGATGATGGTGGCCTGTCCCGACGGCCCCGACACCAGCGCGCCCGGAATGTCCAGGGCCGGCATCTGCGGGGGCTGGGTGAACCAGGTCGAAGTCAGCACGTCCACCTGCAGGATGGCGGTGGCGCCGGCCGTCAGGTCGCCGGGAGTCGCCATGCGCGCCTCGGCGTGCAGCTGCGGCCCGGCTTCCGCCTGCTGGGCGCGCGCCACGCCTGCGCACAGCCCCAGGTGCAGCAACAGCAGCAGGCCCAGGCAACGCAGCAGCGCGGCATGGCGGCGGATCATGGCTGTTTCCCCTGCGCCGGCGCGGCCTTGCGTGCGTCTTCGATGGCGAATTTCTGCTTCAGGAAGCCGGCCGGCGACAGGCTCAGGTTGCGCAGCCAGACCTCGTCGGACGCGGCTTGCGGCGTTTCCGTGCGCATCATCTTGCCCGCGCCCTTGTCGCTGTCCACGCGGGTCTCGTCCGGCTTCTCCGAATCGTCGTCCTGTTGCTCGCTTTCGGCGGCGGCGATCAATCTGGCGACCAGCTCGCGGTTTGCGCGCGCTTCGGGGAAATCCGGCCGCAGGCGCAGCGCCTGATCGTATGCCGCGAGCGCCGCTTCGTAGCTGCGCAGGCGGACCTGGGTATTGCCCAGATAGAAGTCGCCTTCGGGCGTGTCCAGTTTGGCGAATGCGGCCAGCGCCGCCTGGTAGTCGCCCGCGTCGTAGGCGGCTCGGCCTTTCCAGTAAGGATCGGCGTACAAGGCCGCGGCCTCGGCATAGCGCTTGTGATCGTAGGCCCAGCGGCCCTGCTGGTCGGGCGTGAAAAAGGCGTCGGCCAGCGCGCCTGCTTCCGCGCGCGGCGCATGCAGCGCGGCCGTGACGGCGAGCAGCAGGCAGGCCGTCCAGTTGATGTTCCAGCCGCGCCGCAGCGCCAGCAATGCCAGCAGCGCCAGCGGCCAGCACAGCCAATAGCCCGCGTCCTTCCAGTGCAGCGGCTTGTCCGCGTCCTGCACCTCCTGGAAATGCCGCTCGGCATGCAGTGTTACCCAGTCCAGGTCGTCGTCGTTCAGGGTCAGGCTGCCCAGGGGCGCGCGGGCGGCTTGCGCCAGCTGTTTCAACGCATCCTCGTCGAAGCTGCCCAGCAAGGGCCGGCCTTGCGCGTCGATGCGCGGCCGGCCGCGGGCGTCGCGCACCACGCCGCCATCGCGCGTGCCCGCCGCCCACACCAGGACCTGGAAGGAATTGGCTCGCGCCAGGCGCTCGACCTCGGCCAGTTGGCGGGTGTCCGCGCCGTCCGTCACCAACAGCAGAGTGCCGCCCGCCTCGCCCGATTGCAGCAGGCTGGCGGCCAGCGCGATCGCGCCCGCCGCGTCCTTGCCGGGCGCGGCGATGAGCCCGGTGGACAGGGCCTGCACGAACATGTCGGGCAAGGCGGGATCGTCGGTCGGCGGCAGCACCAGATGCGCCGAGCCGGCGTAGGCGATCAGGCCGGTCTTGGCGCCTGCGCGCCGCTTCAGCAGATCGCGCAGCTTGCGTTTGGCAGCCTCCAGCCGGCTGGGCGGCAGATCCGCTGCATCCATCGAAGGCGACAGGTCGACCGCCGCGATCAGGGGCGCCAGATTGTCCAGGAAGGCCGGGCGGTCCTGTTGCCACGTCGGTCCCGCGGCGGCGAGGCCGCCCAGCGCCAGCAAGGCGGCCAGTAATTGCACCGGCCGCGGTCCGCGGCTGCCTTGCGTGCGCACGGTCAGGTGTGGCAGCAGCGCCGGCGCAATGTTGCTGCGCCAGCCGAGCCGGCCGTCCTCGCCGCGCCGCCGCCAGAGCAGCAAGGCCGCGGCCACGACCGCCAGCAGCCACCAGGGGCGCAGGAAATGGAAGGCGCTCAGGTCGATTTCCATCCGCCCTCCTCCACGCCGCTCTTGCCCTGCGCCCCGGCGCCATGACGCCAACCGCGCAGCGCGGCGCCCAGGTGCCAGCCAGCCAGCAGCAACAGCGCCAGGCCCAGCGGCACCCAGAAGAAATCCTGTTTGGGCTGGTGGCGCAATTCGCGCACTTCATGCGGCGTGATACGGTCCAGTTCGGCGTAGACCTGCCGCAGCGAGGCCTGGTCCTGCGCCGGGAAAAAGCGGCCGCCGGTCTTGGCGGCGATCGCGCGCAAGGCGTCGAAATCGACCTTCTCCTCGCCCTGCGCCTGCGGATCGCCTATGCCCACCGTATGCACGACGATGTGGCGCGCGGCCGCCATGGCCGCGGCGCGGTCCGGCGGCACGGCGCTGCCGGTGTCGTTGCCGTCGGTCAGCAGGATCAGGACCTGATCGTGTTCGCCGGCATGCTCGAACTGCTTGATCGCCACGCCGATGGCGTCGCCGATGGCGGTATTGGGACCAGCCATGCGCGTGCTTACCTGCCCCAGCAGCAGCTTGAGCGTGGCGTGGTCCTGGGTCAGCGGCGCCTGCGGATAGGCCGCGGTGCCGAACACGATCAGTCCAAGCCGGTCGTCCTTGCGGCGGTCGATGAAGTCGGCCACCACTGCCTTGACGCCGCTCAAGCGGTCCTCGCGGCGGCCGTCCGGCGCGACGAAGTCCTCGGTCTCCATCGATTGCGAGATATCGATGGCCAACAGCAGGTCGCGCACCGGCTGGCGGTGCTCCAGCGGCGGCTCGACTCGTTCGGGCCGCGCCAGCGCCAGGACCAGCAGCAGCCATACCAGCGCGTTCAAGGCCAGCTGCCAGCGGTCGCCGCGCACCCCGGGGCGCCGCGGCGTCTGGCCGGTGCTGCGCGCCACCGATTCAAAGAACGGAATCCGTACGGCGCTGCGCCGCTGCACATAAGGCGGCAGATAGCGGTATGCCAGCCAGCCCAGCGGCAGCAGCGCCAGCAGCCAGGGATATTCAAGCCGCCACATGATGACGCTCCATCCATTGCCGGCTGGCGGCGAACAAGGTCCGCACGCGCGCGGGGTCGATGGCCCGCAAGGCTTCGGGTGGCGCATAGGCAAGCGCCCTCAGCAGTACGGCGGCGTCGGGCGGAAACACGGCTGCGCCGCCATCCATGAAAGCGACCCACTCCGCGCCTTGCAGCGCGCCCACCCGGTTGCGGTCGGCGGCCGCCACCGACGACAGGCCGACGCGTTTGAGCAGGTCCGGCAAGGCCCGCGCGGCCAGCGGATCCGCCTGCGTTTCGCGCCGCAGCGCTTCCAGCATGCGCAGGCCCGCGCGGCGGTAGCCATTGCGCCGGTGGCGGCGCGCCATCCGCCACGCGGCCCATGCGGCCAGCGCCAGCGCCACTGCCAGCAGGACCAGCCAGCCCCAGGTCTGCGGCCAGTAGCTGACTGGCTCGGGCAGCGGCAGCTGCCGCAGCTGTTCGATGGACGGGGCGGCGTCGGCGTTCATGCCCGGCCCCGGGTTTGCGCAACACTGGCCTCGCGGCCGAGTTCGCGGCGCAACTGCGCCACGGTGTCGTCCGCCGTGTCGATGGACAGCAGCGGCACGCGGCTGCGGCGCAGCAAGTCGGCCACGTCCTGCAGGCGCCCGGAAAAGAACGCCGACAACGGCTCGCGCACCTGCTTGCGATCCGCCGCGACCTCGACCTGCAGCTCGCCCTGCGTCACCACCAGCCGGCCGCTCAAGGGAATGCGCAACGCCAGCGGGTCGTACACCAGCGTTGCGACCACGTCATTGTGCGCGGCCAGCGTGCGCAGCAGGCGCAAGGTAGCGCTGTCGGCGCCGGCAAAGTCGCTGATCAGGCAGACCAGGCAATCATGCGGCGCGTGCGCCAGCGCCCCTTGCAGCGCTTCGTTCAGCCGTCCGGATGCGTCCACGTCGGGCTGGTCCGCGCCCATGGACTGGCTGCGCCGCGCAATGGCCGCGAACAGCGCCTGGATGCGTTCGCGGCTGCGCAGCGGGCGCACGCTGTCGATGCCCGCATCGCTGAACACCAAGCCGCCCACGCGGTCTCCCGCCAGATAGGCCATCCAGGCGGACAGCGCCGCGACGCGCGCGGCCACCACCGACTTGAAGCTGCGCACCGAGCCGAAATACATGCCCATGCGCTGGTCCACCACCACCAGCGCCGGCCGGTCGCGTTCCTCGCTGTAGGTGCGCACATAGGGCTTGCCCAGCCGCTGCGAGGCGCGCCAGTCCAGCTGGCGCAGATCGTCGCCGGGCAGGTAACGGCGCAACTCCTCGAAGTCCAGGCCGCGCCCGCGCAGGCGCGAGCCATGCTGGCCGGCCAGGATGCTGCGCACCGGCTGGCGGCTGAAGAACCCCAGGCCGCGCGCGGCGGGTTGCAGCGCCATCAGGTCCGTGATGCGGACCTGGACTTCCGGGGAAGGAGCGGCGGACGGCATGGCGCACTCAGACCGGCACGGCGACCGTGTCGAGCAGCCTGCCTATCACCTGGTCCGCCGACACGCCGTCGGCGACCGCGTCATAGGACAGGTGCAGGCGATGCCGCAGCACCGGTCGGGCCACGCTGCGCACATCATCGGGCGAGGCATAGTCCTGCCCCGCCAGCCAGGCGTGGGCGCGCGCCACCTTGTCCAGCGCGATCGCGCCGCGCGGGCTGGCGCCGACCTGGATCCAGCGCGCCAGGTCGGCGTCATGCCCGGCCGGGCTGCGGGTGGCGTTGACCAGGTCCACCAGGTACTGGTCCAGCGCCTCGGACACGTGCACCCGGTCGACCTCGGCGCGGCACGCGAACAGGTCTTCCTGGCTGAGCGGCGCGGCGGCGGGTTCCGCGTCCTGGCGCGATTCGCCGCGCAGCATGGCCAGCATCTGCCTTTCGCTGGCGGGGTCGGGATAGTCCAGCACGATCTTCATGATGAAGCGGTCCATCTGCGCTTCGGGCAAGGGATAGGTGCCCTCCTGCTCGATCGGGTTCTGGGTCGCCAGCACCATGAACAGCTGCGGCATGCGGTGGGTCGTGCCGGCCACGGTGATCTGGCGTTCCTCCATGGCTTCCAGCAGCGCGGCCTGGACCTTGGCGGGCGCGCGGTTGATCTCGTCTGCCAGGATCAGGTTGCCGAACAGCGGCCCCTGCTGGAACTGGATGCGGCTGGCGCCCTGCGCGTCCTGTTGCAGCACCTCTGCGCCGGTGATGTCCGAAGGCAGCAGGTCGGGCGTGAACTGGATGCGGCTCATGGCCGCGGCCAGATGCTGGGCCAGCGTCTTGACGGTGCGGGTCTTGGCCAGCCCCGGCAGACTTTCCAGCAGCAGGTGGCCATCGGCCAGCAGGCCCAGCAGCACTTCGCGGATGACGGCGCCCTGCCCCAGCACGGCGCGCGCGATGGCGCGTTCCAGTTCCAGAATGCTGTCGCGGTTACTCATCGGCATACCCTCTCCTGCGTGATCGATGGTTTGCCGGCTAGCGGCTGGCGACGCCGTTCCTGGCGGTCTGGGCCAGTTTCCATTGTTCGGGCGTCATGACGGTGCGGAAACCCAGGTGCGACATGCCGTTCATGGGGTCCGTGCCGCGCCGGGCGCTGGTGCGGTAGCTGATGCAATAGGTGTCGCTGCACAGGAACGAGCCGCCTCGCGTCACGCGTTTGGGCGCGGCGGGCGGAACGATGCCGTCGTCGGGGTCGTAGCTGTCGGCCGGCCCCGCGGGATCCGCGGGCGGCTGGCGGTACTGCGCCTGGATCTTGAAGGCGTCGGCGCGGTACCAGTCGGCGGTCCATTGCCAGACGTTGCCGGCCATGTCGTACAGCCCATAGCCATTGGGCGAGAAGCTGCCCACCGGCATGGTGCCGACCTGCACCTTTTCGTCCTTCACCACAGGAAACGGCTGCTGTTGCTGCGTGTCCCAGATATTGGCCATGGGCTTACCCTGAGGCAGCAACTCCTCGCCCCAGGCATAGGTCGCCTGTTCCAGCCCGCCGCGCGCGGCCATTTCCCATTCGGATTCCGTCGGCAGGCGCTTGCCTGCCCATTTGGCATAGGCCGTGGCGTCCTGGTACGACACCTGCACCACGGGGTGGTCGTCCTTGCCGGCGATGGAACTGCCCGGGCCTTGCGGATGACGCCAGTTCGCGCCGGGCACATAGCGCCACCAGCGCGAATAGTCGCGCAGGGACACCTCGCTCTCGGTGCCGACGAACACCATGGCGCCGGGCACCAGCAGGCTGTCGTCCGGACGCGGCGTGCCGGGCGGCAGCTGCACCTTCAAGTCGTCCCATCGAGGCTTTTGCTCGGCCGTCGTGACGTAGCCGGTGGCCTCGACGAAACGGCGGAACTGCGCGTTGGTCACGTCGTTCACGTCCATCCAGAAGCCGCTGACGGATACCTTGTGCGCCGGCATTTCATTGGGCTGGGCCAGTTTGTGGCTGCTGCCCATCAGGAACTCGCGTCCCGGCACCCAGGCCATGCCCGCCGGGCCGCTCTTGCCGTCGCCCAGCACCACCTTCACCGCTTCGGGCGGCCCGTTCTTGCCCATGACCACGTAGGCCGTGCTGGCGCCCGCGCCCAGCACCACGCCGGCCAGCAGCAATGCGCTGGCGTAGCGTGTCTTTCCCTTTGTCTGGTTTGCCATTGCTATCACCCGAAAGCTGATGGTTCAGGTGCGGCCGTGCCGCGCCCGGGGCTGGCAGCCCCTTGAAATCGTGCTGACGTTCAGAACACCAGCGTCGCGGTCGCCATGACCGTGTCGTTGCTGTCCAGACGCTTCGTGCTGCTGATCGTGGGTACCCAGCGCAGGCTCAGGGACAGGGAGCGTTTGTCCGCCAGCTTCGTGTCATAGGTCACGATCGGGCCCAGCGCCCAGTCGCGCCCCTTGAAGCCGTTGAGTCGGTCGGCGGTCGGCCCCGAATCGCTGCCCAGTTGCTGGATGGTGCCCAGGATCAGGCCCGCGCTCACCCCGTTGCTGAAGATCTTGCGGCCCATCACGTCCATGCTGAACAGCGGCGCGTTGCGATAGTCCGTGGCGTTGTTGCGGGTGTAGAACTGGACGCCGGCCACGGTGTCCAGTTGAAAGCCGGATTCCGGAAATATCTTGGTGTAGGCCACCTGGGGAATGAAGGTCCAGTTGTTCAGGCTGGGGTTGGCCATGTCGTTGGCGTTGTACTTGCCGGTGGGCGCCCAGATGTTCAGGCTGAGCGCCATATGGGAGGTTTCGGAAAAGTGATAGCCCGCGATGATGGGCGAGAAATACAGGTCGAACAGGTTCGAGGCAGTGTCGCTCTGCTCCACGTTGCGCCCGCCCGGCCCCGTGACCGTGGAATTCACCTTGTTCCAGACATAGGGCAAGGTGAAGCTGGAAGCGAAGTTCCAGCGGCCGGGGCCGGTGTCCCAGGTCTTGAGCACGGTGGCCAGGGTGAACGCGACTTTCGCGTCCAGGCCCAGCGAAGTGCGGCCCCCTACCGGCACTTCGCGGCTGCCGCCCACGCTGCCGTCCAGGTAGATCTGCGACAGGTTGACGGCCCAGATGGGCTCGGGAGAAACGATGCCGGCATTGGGCTGCACGTTGGTGCCGGTGATCTGGCGTCCCAGCGCCCCTTCGGTGGCCCAGGCGGACGACGGCAGGACCAGTCCGGCCAGCACCGCCAAGCACCCAGCAACTGCCGCAATCGCGCTCTGCATGCCTACACTCCGCAAGATCGGAAAACGCTGACGGGATCAATTCCCGAAGGTGATGTTCAAACCGGCGAACAACGTGAACTGGGGCAGGCCCTCTCCCTTGTGCGCAACCGTCCATTGCGGCTCCGCGAACGCGTTGAAGATGTTCTTCCCGACACGCCAGGCCTTGCCCGCGCCCAGCCCCAAGGGAATGTAGTAGTCGTTCTTCTGCAGATCGAAGGTCCAGGTTGCGGTGGACCTCAGGTACCAGCCTTGCGGCAGGTTGCGTATCAAGAACGGCTGGAAGGTGGCGGTATGCACGGTGTCGCGCGCGGCCTGGCCGGCGAATGAATGCTGCCATTGCACCAGCGCGCCCAGCAGCCCTTCCTTGCTGGAGTGCACCGCCACGCCGGCCAGTCCGGCGGACCATTTGCCCGCGCCCAGCTCGCTGCCGGTCGCGCTGGGCATGGTCAGCATCGGTCCCACGCCCAGATCCACCGCGCCCTGCTGCAACAGGAAAATGTCGAACACATTGATGTCGCCCAGGCCAGTCTTGTAGCTGCCGTCGGCCTGCGGGCGCGTACTGACGGGGGCCGTGATGCGGAATATCTGCGGCACGCCGACCAACTCGCCGGGCGCGACAGGAATGGTCGGCCTGATCAGGAAGTCGTTGGTGTGAGCGTTGCTGCCGAACAACTTCGGCGTGTAGTAATTCTGGAAATTCAACGACGCCGCCAGGTTCAGCGGGTTGTTGCTTTTGTTGGCGTCATCCGCCGACTGGGACTGGGCGTGCGCAAGCTGCGCAAAGCACAGCGGCGCAGCCATCATCAGCCACGCCGCGATTCCTCTTCCACCTATTTCCTTGAATGCAGACTGCGTACTGCCCATGCGATGTACCCCGGAGAGAGATAACAAAATGCAAAGACGCGCCGTGCGGAAATGCTGATCTCGGCAAGCCGTGCCGAGATCCAAAGTCGTGAAATCTGTCGCAATCTTCGCACAGAGTTTTACTTTCACCAATACTCGCCATAGGCCGTAACCCATTGCGTTCAGGATGAAGAAAGGTTATTGCGCAGACAAAAAAACGGGGATGCCCTCAGGCATCCCCGTCGTGGCGCTGGCGCCGGCCTTGCAACATCAGCCGGCCTGCGGCGCCTCCTGCCGCATCAGGCTGGCGCGCACCTGATCGATGCGCAGGCCGTCGCGGCGGGTGACCTCGAAGCGCCAATCGCGCCACTCGATCGCGTCCCCGGCTTCGGGGATCCGGCCGCCGGCGCGCAGCAGGCAGCCCGCCAGCGTGGCATCCGGGTACTCCTCGGCCAGGTCCGGCGCGTCCAGCAGGCGCGCGGCTTCCGCAACTGCCAGGCGGCCTTCCAGCAGCCAGGTTCCGTCCGCCAGCTGCAAGGCTTCGGGCTGGTCTTCCTGATGCTCGGGCAGGTCGCCCGCGACGGCGGTCAGCACGTCCATGGGCGTGATCAGGCCTTCGCACACGCCGTGCTCGTCGACCACGATCAGCATGTGCTCGCGCGAACCGCGCAGCTCATCCAGCACCTTGAGCACCGGCATGGTTTCCATCACATAGCGCGGTTCGCGCGCCAGCTCCACCAGATCGATCGGGCCAGGGTTCTGCAACAGCGGCAATACGTCCTTGAAGTGCAGCACGCCCAACACATTGGACGGATCGCCCGCGCAAAGCGGCAGGCGCGAGTGGCCGCTGCCGAACTTGCGCACGATGATCTCCGGCGTATCGGCCACGTCCAGCCAGACCATGTCGCCGCGCGCCACCATGATGGAACGCACGTCCCGCCCGCCGATCGACAGCACGCGTTCGATCATGGTGCTTTCCTCGGGCGCAAAGGCCGGTTCGCCGTCCGCGCCGTCGACCAGCGCGGCCACCTCGTCGGCCTGGCCGGCGGCCTGTCCCGCACGGCCGGCGCGCAGCAGGCGCAGCACGGCCTGCGCGGTGCGCTGGCGGCGGCCCAGGGCGTGCGTGCCTTTGACGCGGTTGCGGCGCGCCAGCTGATTGAACAGCTCGATCAGGATCGAGAAGCCGATCGCGGCGTACAGATAACCCTTGGGCACGTGGAAGCCCAGGCCTTCCGCCACCAGGCTGAAGCCGATCATCAGCAGCAGGCCCAGGCACAGGATCACCACCGTCGGGTGGCGGCCCACGAAAGCCATCAGCGGGCGGCTGGCCAGCATCATCACGGCCATGGCCACGATCACCGCGATCATCATGATGCTGAGGTCCTGCACCATGCCCACGGCGGTAATCACCGAGTCCAGCGAGAACACCGCATCCAGCACCACGATCTGCAGGATCACCTGCCAGAACACGGCATGCTGCGGCTTCTGGCCCTGCTCGTGGCCGGCGCTGCCTTCCACGCGCTCATGCAGCTCCATGGTGCCCTTGAAGAGCAGGAACAGGCCGCCCAGGATCAGGATCAGGTCGCGTCCGGAGATCTCCGCTCCCAGCAGCGTGAACATGGGTTCGGTCAGCGTGACCACCCACGCGATGCTCGCCAACAGGCCCAGGCGCATCACCATCGCCAGCGTCAGGCCGATCAGGCGCGCGCGGTTGCGCTGCTCGGGCGGCAGCTTGTCGGCCAGGATGGCGATGAACACCAGGTTGTCGATACCCAGCACAATTTCAAGCACGACCAGGGTCGCCAGGCCCAGCCAGGCGGTGGGGTCGGACATCCAATCGAAAATCATCGAGGTTCCATGCAAATCGGGACCGGGCGCCATGCGGCGCCGGCCAGGATCAAGGGGAATGCGCCGCGGATGCGGGCATGAGGCTCAGTGCGGGCGCGAACGGCCCCAAGGACGGCCGGCGGAGCGCGACCGCCCAGGCGCGGCGTGGCCGCGGCGGCGAACATGGAGTCGGCTTGCGGGCTGCGCGCCCGGGCCGTGGCGGGAAGATGGGGCATCGGGCGCCGGCTTGCTTGCGGCGCCCTGCTAGGGGGTGGGTCTTCAGTCATAGATGGCGGACGGCTCAGGCTGCCGGGGCAGCAAACGGATAGAGCGCCCGCCTTGCTCTCTTTCTTACGGGAAACTGAATACTACATGAATCCGGTCTCTCCCGCATCCGACGAAGCCCAGGCAGGCCATGCCGCGGACGCCCTTCTTTCGCGGCATTTTTACTGGTGTTTACCCTAGGTCGGCGATATACTGCGGGCACCTTCAACTCACCAGAGATCAATGTGGACAACGACGGATGTAGTCGGAACACGACTGCAAGCGCCGCTTGACGCAGGATCCGCGGAAATAGTCCGCGCCGGTCCTGTCTGACAGCCAGGACCCGGCTCTTCGGTACCCGACACGGGACCGCCAGCCCTCTCCCCTACTGCTTGCCGACGCGATGCGTTGCGCCTTGTTGCGCGCGCCTGCGCACCGGCCTGGCGGCGCATGCATGTGGACCTGCCACCGTACTCCCCGCTAAGGAGACGATCATGCGTATCAAGCAATTCCTGCCCTTCCTGGACCGGAGCGGCGCGGCCGCGCCCATGGCGGCCGCGTCCAAGACGGCCCCTACCACCTACCAATTCACCATCGTGAGCCTGGGCGACACGCTCAACGCGCTGCGCAAGCAGCTCTACTACGAACTGCGCGACCTGGACTTGCGCGTGCTGGCGGTGCGGATTTCGCGCGCCGAATCGGACCAGCTCGCATCCACCGTCGTCACGCTGCATTGCCCGCCGCATCTGCGCAATCTGTTGGGCGCGGTGGCCTTGCGGCTGGGCCAGAGCCCGGACGTGCGCCGGGTGCACTGGGAATGCGAGTCCGGCGCGGCCATTGCCGTGCTGCCCGCCTGACGCCAACGCGGCCAGGAGGCTGTCATGAAAGATCCGTACAAAACCCTGATGATTGCGCGCGTCGTCCTGCTGGCGCTGATCTGGCTGGCCGGACTGCTGCTGGTCCTGGCGTCGGTCTGGCGCCTGCCCTGAGTCCGCCCGCGCCCATCCATAACATGCTGAAGAAGAGAGAAGAAGATGAAGAACTTCGAAAACATCCAATTCATCACGCTGGCCAATACCCTGGTCAGCCTGCTGACCGCGTTCGTGCTGGGCTCGGTGGTCGGCTTTGAGCGCCAGTTCCGCCAACGCACGGCCGGCCTGCGCACCAATGTGCTGGTGGCGGTGGGCGCCGCCATCTTCGTGGACCTGGCGTTCCGCGTGGGCGGCGCCGATGGCGGCTCGCGCGTCATTTCCTACGTGGTCTCGGGCGTGGGCTTCCTGGGCGCCGGCGCCATCATGCGCGAAGGCGGCAGCATCCGCGGCCTGAACACCGCCGCCACGTTGTGGGGCTCCGCCGCCATCGGCGCCTGCGCGGGCGCATCGTTGATCCTGGAAGCGGTTGCCGCCACCGCCTTCGTGCTGGCGGCGAACACCTTGCTGCGTCCGGTGGTCAGCTACGTCAACCGCCAGCCGGTCGACTCGCAGACCACCGAAGTCACGACCGTGATACATGTAATCGCGAACGTGGAGCAGCGGCAGGCGGCCATGACGGTGCTGGAAGACGTGCTCGAAACCGAACAGCTGCCCCTGTCCGAACTGAAGATCGACCAGTTCGGCGAGAACGAAGTCGAAATCGAGGCGGCGTTGAGCGAGGCCTCGGTCGACGAGCTGGACCTGGACCGCGTGACCGCCAGCATCGCGGCCTCGCCCGCCGTGCGCACTGCCTTCTGGGCCGCCCGCACCGTGTAGCGCCGCCCGCCTGGCGCAACGCCGCCGAGGCCGGATCCCAGCGCCGCCCCGGCAGTTACGCCTCTTTACGTTTTGGGAACGCGGATTGCTCCGCTGTCCGGATCGACCCATCCGGAGCGTCCATGCCCTCCTCCCGCTACATCGATGCCACCACGCTGACCGTGCTGACCGTGAACACGCACAAGGGTTTCACCAGCTTCAACCGCCGCTTCATGCTGCACGAACTGCGCGAAGCCTTGCGGATGGCGAGTCCCGACATCGTGTTCCTGCAGGAAGTGCTGGGAGAACACCAGGGGCACGCCGAACGGCATCAGGCCTGGCCTGCCCTGTCCCAGTACGAATTCCTGGCGGACTCGCTGTGGACCGATTTCGCCTACGGCCGCAACGCGGTCTACCCGGCGGGACACCATGGCAATGCGCTCCTGTCGAGATATCCCATCGAACGCCACGAAAACCATGACGTCACCGTGCATGGGCATGAGGGCCGCGGACTCCTGCACTGCGTGCTGCGGGTGCCCTCGCTGGATACGCCGGTGCATGCGATATGCGTGCACCTGGGCCTGCTGGAAGGCCACCGGGGCAAGCAGTTGCGCCGCCTGTGCGAACTGGTGGCGCAAGGCGTGCCCGCCAGCGAACCGCTGCTGATCGCAGGCGACTTCAACGACTGGCGCCTGCGCGCCGACTCGCTGATGCGGGATTGCGGCACGCGCGAGGTCTACACGTCGCGCCTGGGCCGCCCCGCCCGCACGTTTCCCGCGCGCTGGCCCTTGTTGCGGCTGGACCGCATCTACGTGCGCAACGTCCGGGACTGGCAGCCGGTGCCGCTGGCCTCGCGGATCTGGTCGCGCCTGTCCGACCATGTGCCGATCTGCGCGGAGATCGCGCTATGAACCTGCGCTGGCGCGAGAACAACCGCTACACGCTGCTGGAGAATGGCACCGGGTATTTTCCGGCCGTGCTCGATGCGATTGCCGCGGCGCGCGGCGAAGTGCTGGTGGAAACCTTCATCCTGTTCGACGACGCCGTGGGGCAGGAGTTCCAGCGCGCCCTGATCGCCGCCGCCCATCGCGGCGTCAGCGTGGACCTGACGGTGGACGGCTATGGCTCGGACGAGCTGGACGGCGCCTTCGTCGGCGCCATGACCGAAAGCGGCATCCGTGTGCATGTATTCGATCCGCGTCCGCGCTTGCTCGGCGTGCGCACCAATGTGTTCAGGCGCATGCACCGCAAGATCGTGGCGGTCGACCGCCGGGTCGCCTTTGTCGGGGGTATCAATCTTTCCGCCGACCATCTGCCCGACTACGGGCCGCAAGCCAAGCAGGACTATGCGGTGCGGCTGGAAGGCCCGCTGGCCGCGGACGTCGCGGACTTCGCGCGCGAGGCGCTAGCGGTGGACGCGTGGACCCGCAAGCGGCGGCGGCCGGCGCGCATGGATCCCATGCCGGAAGGCGACGGCGGCGGCCGCCTGGTGGTGCGCGACAACATCGAGCATCAGACGGACATCGAACGCTACTACCGGGCCGGCGTGCGCGCCGCGCGCGAGGACGTGCTGATCGCCAACGCCTATTTCTTCCCCGGATATCAGTTGCTGCACGACCTGGCCAACGCCGCCCGTCGCGGCGTGCGCGTGCGGCTGCTGCTGCAAGGCGAACCCGATGTGCTGGTCGCCCGCCTGGCGGCGTCCATGCTGTATGACTACCTGATCGATGCGGGCGTGGAGATCTACGAGTACTGCAAGCGCCCGCTGCACGGCAAGGTTGCCTGCGTGGACCGAGACTGGAGCACCATCGGATCCAGCAATCTGGACCCGCTCAGCCTGGCGCTCAATCTGGAAGCCAACGTGGTGGCGCGCGACGCCGGTTTGAACGCCGCGCTGCGCCGCAGCCTTGACCGGCTCATCGAACAGGATTGCCGGCGCATCGAGCTGCCCGAGGGGTCCAGGCGGCGCTTGCGGCGGCTGTGGATCGGCGTGGTGGTATTCCATTTCCTGCGGCGCTTTCCCGCCTGGGCCGGCAGCCTGCCCGCGCACAAGCCCCGCCTGAAGTCGCTGCCTATCCAGGCGCAACAGGAGTCGGCATGAGAGTGTTCCGCTCCACGTTGACGCGCGCGTGGAGGCACCGCTGGCCGCGGGTCAAGCGTGCCTTGCCGGTGATCGTGTTGGCGTTGGTGGCGGCGCTGCTGTACTACTTCGGCCGCTCGGTAGACTGGGCGCAGGTCTGGATCGCCATGCGCAGGATACCGCCGGAGACCATAGCCGCTGCCGCCGCACTGGTCGTGGCGGGCTACCTGACCTACGGCGGCATGGATCTCCTGAGCAAGCGCTACACCCGGCATACCCTGCCCTGGCCCAAGGTGTTGGGCGTGGCCATGATGAGCTATGCCCTGAATCTGAACCTGGGCGTGCTGCTCGGCGGCCTGGGCGCGCGCCTCAGGCTGTACGCGCGGCTGGGCTGCCGCAAGTCGGTGGCGACGCGCGTCACGCTGTTTTCGGCAGTGTCGAACTGGATAGGCTACGCGTGGATCGCGGGCGCGCTGTTCGCGGCGGGCGCGGTGTCCGTGCCGCAGGGTTGGGCCATCGGGTCACACCTGCTGCGTGCACTCGGCGTCGCGCTGCTGTTGCTGGCGGCAGGCTACGTGGCTGTGTGCGCACGGGCGAAGCGGCGCACCTGGACCTGGATGGGACAGCATGCGGTGCTGCCCGGCGCCGGCATGGCGGTGGCGCAAAGCGTGGTCGCGGCCCTGTCGTGGGCCATCATGGGGGCCATCATCTATCTGCTGCTGCAAGGCAAGGCCAGCTATTTTGCGGTGCTTGGCATCCTGCTTTGCGCCAGCTTCGCGGCCCTGGTCATCCGCGTGCCGGGCGGACTGGGCACCACGGAAGCCATCTTCGTGGCCACGCTCGCGCCCGGGATCCCTGCTGCCGAGGTGCTGGGCGCGGCGCTGGCCTACCGGGCGCTCTATGCGTTCGCGCCCTTGTTCCTGGCCCTGGCGGCCTTTGCCGCGTTGGAGGTGAAACTGAGGCACAGGCGCGCGCAACCGGAAGTTGAGCCCAGGCCGGCTGCGGCTGACAGGCGCCGCAACGACGCCGGCCACTCGTTCAAGGCTTAGGCGTGAGCAGGTCCGACAAGGCGTTGCCCAGTTCCTTCACGGCGCCGGTAACGCCTTCGGCCGCACCTTCGGCGCCCACGCCGATCGCATGGCTGAAGCCCTGGGCCACCTGGGCGGTAAAGCCGCGCGCGACGGAGAACTTGGGATTGTCGAGGTCGCCTGCCAGGGAAAAATCGAAACGCAGCGTGCCGCTCTGGTCCTTCAGCGCCGCCAGCACCGCCTTGCGCGGCAGTGAAAACAGGTCGCCGTTGCCGCCGAAGCGCAAGCCTCGCAGGGCCACGGTGCCCGTGGCCTGCAGCCGTCGCTTGGTGATGGCGGTGCGCATGTCCAGGTCCATGGCGCCCGCGGCCAAGGACGTGGCGCCGTTGTCGGCCAGGTACGGCGCGGCATGCTGGATGTCCATGTTGCGCACCGCCACCTTGATGTCGGCATCCGTGCCGCCCAGCACAAGCCAACCCTGCGCGCGCACCGTGGCGGCCCCGTTGCGGTTGCCTTCGACATTGCCGGAGAATTCCATCTCGCTGCGCGAGCCGTCGCCGGGGATGGTCAGCGGACGCAGACTCGCCTCGACGCCCGAAAACGGGATCCTATGCGCGGGCCGAGAGACTGCGGCGTCCTCGAAATCCAGCCGGCCGTCGCGCAGTATCAATTCCGCGATGCGGATAGGCGTGTTGCGGCGCGGCTGGCCGTCGCCGCCTTCGCCCGCCCGCATCGAGGCCTGCAACGCGGGCGCAATGTCCATATCGCCATTGGCCCGGCGCACCACGGTGAAGTCGAAGCCTTCGATGATGACGGTCTTGAAGACCGTCTCATGGCGCAGGAAGGCAGACCAGTCCGGCTCCAGGATCACGTGCCGCGCGCGGGCTCCTGCCTGGCCCGTGCCGCCGGATATCGTCACGTCCTTGAGGATCACCTGCCGATAGCCGATGTCGACCTGCCCCACCTCGCCGCGCGGACCCAGCATGTTGGCGATGCGCTGCTCGGCGATGCGCAAGGCGGCGAACGCCAGCACGACACCCACCGCCGCAACCAGGGTCACGACCGCCAAGGCTTTCCCCCATGGCGATTTGCGGCGTGGCGCGGTTGGGTCGATGTTCATCGTGGATTCCGGTGTTGCGGCGCAATCCGAGCATGGTCCTGGAAACGCCCCGCCCTATCAATGGGCAAAAAGGATTAGGCGCTCAGCGGCGTTTATGGTCGGCCATGAGGCACACGCCCGCCAGCATGCCGATCAGCGCCGCGCCCGCCAGGCTCTTCCAGGCGTTTTCATGGACGTACTCGTCGGCGGCATGGGAAGCATGCCGGGCGCGCTCCCAGGCTGCACGCTCCCAGCCCTTGGCGTGCTCGCGCGCGGCTTCGAGCTGCTGCTTGAGGCTGTCGCGCGCAGCTTCGATCTCGGAACCGCTATAGCTCGCCGTGCTGCGCAAGAGCGCCTCGGTGCCAGCGATCAGTTCGCGCACCGTGCGCGTGTTGTTGTCGGCGGGTTGAAACATGTCCCGCAATCCGTGGTGCTTGTTCATACGTGCTCCTTGTGAAAAAACGTGTGCGGCGGAAGGCCGCGGTTCCTCAAAGCCTGTCGATCCCCGGCGTCTGCTGGGGATCCAGTCCGGGCATGGGGTTGGGCAGGCTGTCGGGCGGCCAACGGCCGTGCCGGTCGGTCTCGTGCCGGCCTGGGTCGGGGGTGGGCTGTTCGGCGGGATGCTGCTGCGGACCCGGCGGTTTGGGGTCTGCGGGCCGGGAGGGTCCGGAAGGTCTGGTCTTGGTCTTGGTCATGGCATGCTCCTGAACGACAGAATGCGATCGATGCGGCCGCGGCCTCATCCCGCCCACCATTGCTTGATGGTCGCGCGCAAGGCCGCGCCTGCCGCGCCGCCCTCTTCCTTGCGCAGCGCCTGGAAGTACGCGGCCACCTGCTTGGCCGGAATGTGCGGCGGCAAGGGTGGCACCTCGGGGTCGGTCACCATTTCCAGCACGACCGGACGGGTCGCCGCCAGGGCTTGATCCCAGGCGTCTCCCACGGCGTCCGGGCTGTCCACCCGTATGCCTTCCAGGCCTAGCAGGCGGCCATACTCCGCGTACGAAAACCGGGGCAGCCATTGCGAATCCGCGAACCTGGGGTCGCCTCCCATGACGCGCTGCTCCCAGGTGACCAGATTGAGGTCGCCGTTGTTCAGGACCATGACGATCAAGGTCGGGTTGGCCCAGTCCTTCCAGCGGTGGGCGATGGTGATCAGCTCGTTCATGCCCAGCATCTGCATGGCGCCGTCTCCGACCAGCGCAATGACGGGCCGCTGCGGATGCGCCAGCTTGGCGGCAAGCGCATAAGGCACGCCGCAGCCCATGGTGGCCAGGCCACCCGATACCGAGCCCATCATTCCCTCGCGCATGGCGATGTCGCGCGCATACCAGTTCGCCGCCGAGCCCGAGTCGCAGGTCAGGATGCTGCGTGGCGGCAGCCGTTTGGACAGTTCCAGGAAGGGACGTTGCGGATTCAGCGGCTGGGCCTGCACCATTGCGCGCGCCTCCACGGTTTCGTGCCAGCGCGCGACCTTGCCCTCGATGCGTTCGCGCCAGCGGCGCGCGGTCTTGGGCTGCAACAAGGGAATCAGGGCCTGCAGGGTCAACCGGCTGTCGCCGACCAAGCCAAGTTCCACGGGATAGCGCAGGCTGAGCTTGCGGCCGTCCAGATCGATCTGCACGGCCCTCGCCTGTCCTGGCGGCGGCAGGAACTCCGAATACGGAAACGACGTGCCCACCATCAGCAGGGTGTCGCACTCGTTCATCATGTCCCAGCTGGGCTGCGTGCCCAACAAGCCGATGCAGCCCGTGACGTACGGCAGGCTGTCGGGTACCGCCGCCTTGCCCAGCAGCGCCTTGGCCACGCCGGCGCCCAGCAGTTCAGCGGTCTGGCGCACTTCCGCGCCAGCCTGCAACGCGCCCGCCCCGACCAGCATGGCGACCCGTTCGCCGCGATTGAGGATGTCTGCGGCATTGCGCAAGGCGGCCTCGCCCGGCACGCCGGCATGCGAGGTCAAGCCTATGCCCGTCGGCACGGTCCCATGTTCGCGGGCGGGCGTCTCCACCGCCGGCAAATCCTGCACATCGTTTGGAAAAATGACGCAGGTCACGCTGCGCCGCTCCAGGGCGATGCGCATGGCGCGGTCGATCATGTGGCGCGCCTGTTCGGCGGTCGCGGCCATCTGCACGTAATCGTGCGCCACGTCCTTGAACAGGCTGATCAGGTCGACTTCCTGCTGGTAGTCGCCGCCCAGGGCGCTGCGGGCCTGCTGGCCGACCAAGGCCACGACGGGCTGATGGTCCAGCTTGGCGTCGTACAGGCCATTCAGCAGATGGATGGCGCCGGGACCGGAGGTCGCCAGGCAGACCCCGGCCTGCCCGGTGAACTTGGCGTGGGCGCAGGCCATGAACGCCGCGGCTTCTTCGTGGCGGGCCTGGACGAACTCCAACGGCTCACGGGTGCGGCCGAAGGCGCCGATCAGGCCGTTGATACCGTCTCCGGGATAGCCGTAGATCCTTCTGACCCCCCATTGCGACAGCCGTTCCAGCACAAAGTCCGCCACAGTCTTCATTCGATGCTCCGCGTTTTCCCGCAATTCGACAGAACGCCCAGACCAGCAATTACCGTTCCCGGCCGTGTGTGCCTGCGCCGGTGCCGGCGCAGGCACGGCGCTTGCGGATGAAAGCCCCAGCGGCGGACGCGCTCGACGATCCGCCTGAACGGGAGTTGGCATGACAAAGATTCGAACCCTGGTAGTGGCGGGTGAAGCGTTTCCCCTGGCCAAGACGGGCGGCCTGGGGGACGCCATCACGGGCATGGCGCGCGGGCTGTGCGAAGCCGGCGTGTCCGTGGCGGTGCTGCTTCCGGCCTACCGCGGCGTGCGCCAGCGGCTGGAGCGCTTGCGGGTGGTGGCGCCACTGCACAATCTGCCGGGAGGGGAAGCCCGGCTCTTCGCCGGGCATTGCGCCCAGTCGGGGCTGGACTTCCTGCTGCTCGAGAACGACGCGCTTTATGACCGGCCTGGCATCTACCTGGACGAAAACAGTTGCGAGCACGCCGACAATGCGCTGCGCTACGCGGCGCTGGCCCATGCGGCGGTGCGCGTGGCGGGCGGCTTGCCCGGCATCGCGCGGCCGCAATTGCTGCATGCGCACGACTGGCACGCCGGACTCGTGCCGCTGCTGCTGCGGGAATACGGCCCGGGCGACGTCAAAAGCATCATGACCATCCACAACCTGGCGTTCCAGGGACAGTTCCCGATGGAATGCGCCGCCTCCCTGGGCATACCTGAACGCTACCGCAACGACGAAGCCGCCGGCGCCTGGGGCCGCTTGAATTTCCTCAAGGCCGGTATCCGCTACGCCGACCGCGTCACCACCGTCAGCCATACCTATGCCCGGGAAATCCTGACGCCCGCCTTTGGCTGCGGACTGGAGGGGCTGCTGCGACGGCGCGCCGCGGATCTGGTGGCCATCCCCAACGGCATCGACAACATGGTGTGGAATCCGGTGCGCGATCCGCATCTGGGCTCCTTGCGGTTTTCGGCGCGCGACCTGGGCCGCAAGGCGCGCAGCAAGGCGGCCCTGCAGCGGGAGTTCGGCTTGCATGAGGATGCCGAAGCCGTGCTCCTGGCGATGGGCAGCCGCCTGACGGAACAGAAGATGGCGGACGTCGCCGCGCAGGCCTTGCCCGAGGCGCTGGATCGCCACCCGCGCCTGCAGGTCGCGATCCTCGGCCAGGGCGACCGCCGCCTGGAAGAAGCTCTCAAACGACTGTGCGCGCGCTTTCCCGGGCGTTGCTCCACCCGCATCGGCTATGACGAGGCGGTGGCCCACCGGCTGCACGCGGGCTCCGACATGCTGCTGCACGGCAGCCGCTTCGAGCCCTTCGGCCTGACGCCGCTGTATGCAATGCGCTACGGATCCATCCCGATAGGTTCGCGGGTGGGCGGCATGGCCGATACGATCGACGATCCCGGGCCGCGCGCGCCGCTCTCGGCAATGGCCGGCGCCAATGGCTTGCTGTTCGACGGCGACGACCCCGCGGCCATGAATGCGGCCATCGCCCGCGCCCTGCGCCTGCGCGAGGACGCCATGCTCTGGCGCACCATGCAGCGCAATGCCATGAACGCGGATTTCAGCTGGCGCGCCGCCGCGGCGCCCTACGCCGAGCTCTATCGCGCGCTGGCCGATACCGGCAGAAGGCCCCGCGTGCCGGCCGTGGCCGAGGTGGCTGCCCTACGCGCCGGACAGCGTTCTGGCGGGCCGTTTCCCGCGCCCGCCGTCTAGGCGCCCCGACAGGAGGAACCGCAGGTGCCCACATCCCCGCCAGCCCATCCGCACGCTCCCTTGCGCCTCTACCACGCCCGTGGCGGCGCAAGCGGGGACGCCTGCGCCCGTGGCGGTGAAATCGGGCCGCGCCTTTATTCACACTTGCGGCAACGCGGATTCAATGCCCTGCTGCTGCCGGCGCCCTGGCTGCAGGGGCCGGAAAGCGCCTCGCCCGCCCCGCTGGATGCCGACAGCGCGCAGCTGGCAGGCGGGCGCGTGCCCATGGCCGACTGGATCGAGCAGGCCGCAGGGCAGCTCGCCGAACACGGCCTGGCCCTGTACCTCGACATCGTCATGGACCGCTGCGCCGTCGGCGCCGTAGCCGACACGGCTGGCCCCGGCTGGTATCAACCGCCTGCCGAAAACCCCGCGCGCGATCCGCGCATGAGCGCCGACGTGCGCGAGGCGCTGCACTTGCGTCCGGGGCCGCCGCCGCCCGGCTTTGTGGAGACCTGGAGCAAACGGCTGCGGCGCTGGATCGAGCGCGGCGCCGCAGGCTATGTCTTCCATGCGCCGCAATGCCTGCCGGCCCAGGACTGGGCGGCATTGGCGGCGGCGTTGCGCGGTCCGGATCGCGTCGCGCAACTGTTTGCCTGGGCGCAGGGACTGACGCCCGAGTCGCTGGCGGCCTTGCGCGGCGCGGGCCTGGACGGCCTGTGCTCGTCCTTGCCCTGGTGGGACTGCAAATCCGGCTGGCTGGCGGAGGAAGACCGCAGGCTGCGCGCCATTGCACCCGTCATTGCCGCGCCGCCGCGCGACGTCCCGGACAAGCGCGGCGCCTGGGCCGCGGCGCTATGCGCGGATGTCCTGATGTTCGATGGCGAGGACGATGCCCGGCTGCCCGACGTAGCCGCGGCCAATCGCTGGTTTGCGCAAGCCGGATTGCGCGGCCCGCTGCGTCTGGCCGGCGGGCGCGACGGCCACTGCACCCTGCTGCTGCGCGAATGCGCGGCCGGCACCGCCGTGCTGGCGCTCAATCCGTCGGATACGGAGGAGGCAAGCGTGGATTGGGACGCGCTGGCGCCGCTTCTGCCGCCGGCCGATTTCCTGTCCGAAGGCGTGCCGGGCGGCCTGGCGCCGCAAGGCAATGCCATTGCGCCCGCGGGCTGCGCCATGTATCTGCTCGAACCCACGCATCCCGTGCGCGAAGCTTCGCGGCATGTGGCGCGCCGCCAGGACGGCGCCGCCAGCCAGCGCATCGTGGTCGAGCAGGTCAGCCCCACCGTGGATGGCGGCGCCTTCCCCATCAAGAGCATCCCGCATGAGCGGATTCCGGTGCGCGCCGACATCTACATGGACGGCCATGAACTGCTGGCCGCCGAACTGCGCTGGCGCGCGGCCGACGAAAGTTCGTGGCGCGCAGCGCCCTTCACGCGCGGCTTGAACGACCGCTGGGAAGCCTCGTTCCGTCCGCGCCGCATCGGGCCGCACGAGTTCGTGGTGCATGCCTGGCTGGACGCCTGGCAGACCTTCCGCCATGACTTCGAGGTGAAACACCAGGCCGGCGTGGACCTGCGCCTGGAAGTGGAGGAAGGCCTGCTGATGCTGCGCGCGGCGCTGGCGCGCGCCCGCAACGCCTCGCACCCCGGCGCCATGACGTTGCGCAACACGTTGCAGAGATTCGCCAAGGCCGCCGAAGACGAACCGGCTCCGCCCACACCGCAACAGATCGATGCGCTGCTGGATGAGGATCTGGCCGGCACCATGCGCGAACTGGACGACCGCCCTTTCGAATACGTCAGCCCCGCGCCCTATCCGGTCTGGGTGGATCGCGGCCAGGCCTGCCACGCCAGCTGGTATGAGCTGTTTCCGCGTTCGCAATCCGCGCTGCCCGGTCAGCATGGCACCTTCGACGACGTCATTGCGCGGCTGCCGGACGTGCGCGAGATGGGATTCGACGTGCTCTATCTCCCGCCCATCCATCCCATCGGGCAACGCAACCGCAAGGGACGCAACAACAGCCTGCGCGCCGAGCCCGGCGACGTGGGCAGTCCCTATGCCATCGGTTCTGCCGACGGCGGGCACGATGCGGTTGAACCGCTGCTGGGCGGGCTGGACGGCTTCCTGCGGCTGGTGGACGCGGCCCGCGCCCACGGCATGGAAGTGGCGCTGGACTTCGCGATCCAGTGCTCCCCAGACCATCCCTGGCTGGCGCGGCACGCGGACTGGTTCTCCTGGCGTCCGGACGGTTCGCTGCGCTATGCCGAGAATCCGCCGAAGAAGTACCAGGACATTGTCAATGTCGCCTTCTATGGCGCCGTCGCCCGCCGCGCGCGCAAGCTGACCCTGTGGCGCGGCCTGCGCGACGTGGTGCTGTTCTGGGTGCAGCATGGCGTGCGCACCTTCCGGGTCGACAACCCGCATACCAAGCCGCTGCCGTTCTGGCAGTGGCTGATCGCGGAGGTCCACGCGCAGCATCCCGACGTGATCTTCCTGTCGGAAGCCTTTACCCGGCCCAAGATGATGTACCGGCTGGCGAAGATCGGCTTCACCCAGTCCTACACCTACTTCACCTGGCGCAATGACAAGGCGGAATTGGAGGCCTATCTGGAGGAAGTCTCCACGCCGCCCGCCGCCGATTTCTTCCGGCCGCACTTCTTCGTCAACACGCCGGACATCAACCCCTACTTCCTGCAGTCCTCGGGCCGCCCGGGCTTTCTGATACGCGCTGCGCTGGCGGCGCTGGGGTCCGGCCTGTGGGGCATGTACAGCGGCTTCGAACTGTGCGAGTCGGCCGCCTTGCCGGGCAAGGAGGAGTACCTGGACTCCGAGAAGTACGAGTTGCGCCAGCGCGACTGGTTTGCGCCGGGCAACATCCGCGCGGAGATCACCCGCCTGAACCAGATCCGGCGCGCCAACCCGGCCCTGCAGAGCCATCGGGGCCTGACCCTGGCGAATAGCGGCAACGACCGCGTGCTGGCGTTCTGCAAGTCCACGCCAGGCCGCGGCAATTTCATCCTCGCGGTCATCAGCCTGGATCCCTTCCAGCCGCAGGCGGCGCGCATCGAGGCGCCATTCTGGCTGTTCGGCGAGGCCGACACGGGCCGGCTGATCGCAGAAGACCTGCTGGCTGAACGCAGCGAGCCATGGCAGGGGCAGATCCGCGAACTGACGCTGCATCCCGATCAACCCTATCGCGTGTGGCGCTTGTCGCTGCATGGATGACGCCGCGCGCCCATTGCCATGATCAGTGAAACCCAACCTCTCCAGGACGACGGCCTTTGGTACAAGGATGCGGTCATCTATCAGCTGCACGTCAAGTCATTCTTCGACTCGAACGGCGACGGCGTGGGCGATCTGCCCGGCCTGATCTCCAAGCTGGACTACATCTCCAGCCTGGGGGTCAACACGATCTGGCTGCTGCCCTTCTATCCGTCGCCGCGCCGCGACGACGGCTACGACATCGCCGACTACCGTGGGGTGCATGCGGATTACGGCACCGTGGCCGACGTGAGGAAGCTGATCCGCGCGGCCCACGCCCGTGGCCTGCGCGTCATCACCGAACTGGTGGTCAACCATACTTCCGATCAGCATCCCTGGTTCCGCCGCGCGCGGGCGGCCAAACCCGGATCGGCCGCGCGCAACTTCTACGTCTGGTCGGACAACGACAAGGCCTATGCGGGTACGCGCGTCATCTTCTGCGACACCGAGAAATCCAACTGGACCTGGGACCCCGAGGCCGGCGCCTATTTCTGGCACCGCTTCTACTCGCACCAGCCCGACCTGAACTACGACAATCCGCAGGTGCTCAAGGAAGTGCTGGCCGTGATGCGCTATTGGCTGGACATGGGCGTGGACGGCTTGCGCCTGGACGCGGTGCCGTACCTGGTCGAACGTGAAGGCACCAACAACGAAAACCTGCCCGAAACGCACGAGGTGCTCAAGCGCATCCGGGCCGTGATCGACGCCGAGTATCCCAACCGGCTGCTGCTGGCCGAGGCCAACCAGTGGCCGGAGGACGCGCAGGAATACTTCGGCGCCGGCGACGAATGCCATATGTCCTTCCATTTCCCGCTGATGCCGCGCATGTACATGGCGATCGCGCAGGAGGACCGCTTCCCCATCATCGACATCATGCGCCAGACGCCGGACATTCCCGCGTCCTGCCAATGGGCGATCTTCCTGCGCAACCATGATGAGCTGACGCTGGAAATGGTCACCAGCCGCGAACGCGACTATCTGTGGAACGTGTACGCGGCGGACCCGCGCGCCCGCATCAACCTGGGCATCCGGCGCCGGCTGGCGCCGCTGCTGGAACGCGACCGGCGCAGGGTCGAGCTGATGAACAGCCTGCTGCTGTCCATGCCGGGCACGCCCGTGCTGTATTACGGCGACGAGCTGGGCATGGGCGACAACGTGCACCTGGGCGACCGCGACGGCGTGCGCACGCCGATGCAATGGTCGCCCGACCGCAACGGCGGCTTCTCGCGCGCCGACCCCGAACAGCTGCCGCTGCCGGTGCTCATGGGCCCGCTGTACGGCTATGAAGCGGTGAACGTGGAGGCGCAACAGCGCGATCCGCATTCCCTGTTGAACTGGACCCGGCGCCTGCTGGCGCAGCGCCGACAAAGCCATGCATTCGGACGCGGCGCCTTGCGCTTCATCTTCGCGGGCAACCGGAAGATTCTGGCCTATCTGCGCCAATGGCAGGACACCACCATCCTGTGCGTGGCCAACCTGTCCAACGCCGCACAGCCGGTGGAACTGCAACTGCAGGAGTTCAACGGCCGCGTGCCGGTGGAAATGCTGGGCGGCACGCCGTTCCCCGCGGTAGGCGAGCTGCCCTACCTCCTGACCCTGCCGCCTTACGCCTTTTATTGGCTGGACCTGAGCAACCAGGCTGCCCCGCCCGACTGGCATGCCAGCACGCCCGAACAGATGCCGGAGCTGACCACCCTGGTGCTGCGCGCGCATGGCGGCGCGGCCTTGACGGACGCGTCGCGCGCCACGCTGGAGCGAGAAGTGCTGCCCCAGTACCTGGCGCGCCAGCGCTGGTATCCGGGCAAGCAGCCGCCGGCGCGCGCACGTCTTGCCTACGCCACGCCATTCACCGGCGCGGATGGCGAGTACTACTGGGCCGAGGTCGAGCCCGAAGACGGGGTCGACGGCCTGCGCGCGCAGGCGCCTTTCGTGCTGGTCTGGGACGAGGCCGCCGCCGTGCAGTATGCGATCGCCCGGGTACGGCGCGGCGCGGAAGTCGGCGTGCTGGCGGACGCCTTCCTGCAGCCCGGTTTCGTGCGCACGGTCGTTCAGGCCATGCAGCAGGGCCGCGAGCTCGACGGCCGCAGCGGCGGCAAGCCCGGCGACAAGCCGGGGGTCATCCGCTTCCTGCCCGAAGCAGGCCTGGCCGACCTGGACGTCGCCGGGGACGGCGAACTGCAATGGCTGACAGGAGAACAGTCCAACAGCTCGGTCGTTGTCGATGGCAAGCTGATACTGAAGCTGATCCGCGCCGTCCAGCCCGGCGGATCGCCCGAGTTGGAGATGACCCGCTACCTGACGCGCGCCGGCTACGCCAACATGCCGGCGCTGCTGGGCGAGGTGCAACGGGAGGACGCCGACGGCGTGGTCCATACGCTGGCGGTGGCGCACCGCTATGTCGCCAACGAGGGCGACGCCTGGAACTGGACGCTGGATCTGCTCAAGCGCACGCTGGACAATGCGCTGCTGGTGAACCAGAGCCCTGACGAGTTCGCCCAGGACCTGCAAGGCTACGCCGCAATGGCCGCCACCATGGGCGAGCGCCTGGCGCAGATGCACAACCTGTTGTCGCAGGCCACCGACGACCCCGCGTTCCAGCCGAGCGCTGCCCGCCAGGCGGATGCCGATGCGCACGCGCGGCACGTCCAGGGCCTGCTGGAACGCGCGGAAAAGAACTTGCGCGCGCTACTCGGCGAACTGGAGGCCCCTTCGCGCGCCTGCGCCGAATGGTACTTTGAGCACCGCTCCCGGCTGGCGGCGCGCGTGGCGGCGATGGCGCAGGCCGAGACCGGCGCCTTGCGCTTGCGCGTGCACGGCGACTTCCATCTTGGGCAGGTGCTGGTGGCGCAGGCGGACGCCTATCTGATCGACTTCGAGGGCGAACCCGTCAGCAGCGTGCAGGCGCGCCGCGCCCTCGCCTCGCCCTGCAAGGATGTGGCGGGCATGCTGCGTTCGTTCGACTATGCCGCCGCCTCGATCGCCCGCAGCGACATCATCGGCGGCGCGCCGACCGACGCCAATGCCGGCGCGGGCGAAACGCCGGGCGCGCCTGTCGCGCCAGCGGAACTGCGCGACCTGCTGTTGGCGCGCTTTCGCCAGACCGCCAGCCAGGCCTTCCTGCAAGGCTACCGCGATGCGCGCACCTCGGCGCTTGTCCCGCCTGCGGCCGACGACGCGCTGCTGGCCCTGGCGCAACTGGAGAAGGCCGCCTATGAAGTGAGCTACGAGGCCGCGCATCGCCCCGACTGGATTTCGATACCGCTGTGCGCCCTGGTGGAGCTGGCGCGCAGCCTGCTGCTGTCGGCCGCGGTGGATGAGGAGGACGCGTCATCATGAGCCAGGACATGCCCGCAGGCGGCAGCCTCAGCGCCACCTCACCCGTCGAACTGGCTGCGCTGGCCTGCGGCCTGCACAGCGATCCGTATGCCTTCCTGGGGCCACACGAGGGAGAAGTGCGCGTGTATGTCCCCGGCGCGCGGGCTGTCGCTGCGCTGGACGGCGCCGGTGCGCGCATCCCCTTGCGCGAACAGGGCCAGGGACTGTTTCTTGGACGCGTTCCTCAAGCCCGCTCCGGCGACGGCGGCTCGTACCGTCTGGCGATCCAGTGGCCCGATGCCGAACAGATCACCGCCGACCCCTATGCCTTCGGCACCCTGCTGGAAGACGGCACGCTGGAGGAGCTGGCGCAAGGCGCATGGCGCAGCGTCGGCACAGCCCTGGGCGCGCGGCTGATGGAAATCGACGGCGTGGCAGGACTGCGCTGCGCGGTATGGGCGCCGAACGCCCAACGCGTGGCGGTGGTGGGCGATTTCAACGCCTGGGACAGCCGCCGGCACGGCATGCGGCTGCGGCACCGCGCCGGCGTTTGGGAGATCTTCATCCCGGGCGTGCAGGCCGGCGAACGCTACAAGTTCGCCATCACCGACCGCGCCGGCAATCAGCGCCTCAAGGCCGATCCGCTGGCGCGGCGCAGCGAAGCGCCGCCGGCCACGGCCTCGGTGGTGGAGGACGGCGCCGGCTATCCGTGGGAAGACCAGGCCTGGATGGCGCAACGGCGCTCGCGCCAATCCTCGGACGCGCCGCTGTCCATCTACGAAGTGCATGCGGGCTCCTGGCTGCCAGACGACCCGGACTCGCGCGCCTGCATCTGGGACCGGCTGGCCGACAAGCTGCCGGCCTACGCCCGCGCCATGGGCTTCAGCCATGTGGAGCTGCTGCCCGTCATGGAGCATCCCTTCGGCGGGTCCTGGGGTTACCAGCCGCTGGGCATGTTCGCGCCCGCGGCGCGCTATGGTCCGCCCGCCGCCTTCGCCCGTTTCGTCGACCGCTGCCACCACGCGGGCATCGGCGTGATCCTGGACTGGGTGCCGGCGCACTTCCCGGACGACGCGCACGGCCTGGCCCGCTTTGACGGCACCGCGCTGTACGAGTACGAGGATCCGCGCGAAGGCTATCACCCGGACTGGCACACCATGGTCTACAACCTGGGCCGCACGGAGGTGCAGGCTTTCATGATAGCCAGCGCGCTGCATTGGTTGCAGCGCTTCCATGTCGACGGCCTGAGGGTGGACGCGGTCGCATCCATGCTCTACCGCGACTACAGCCGCCAGCCCGGCCAATGGATCCCCAACCGCTACGGCGGCCGCGAAAACCTGGAGGCGGTGCAGTTCCTGCAGGCGCTCAACGGCATCGTGCGACATGAAGTGCCGGACGCCATCATGATCGCCGAGGAATCGACGGCCTGGCCCGGCGTCACCGCGCCGGTCAGCGACGGCGGGTTGGGCTTTCACTACAAATGGAACATGGGCTGGATGCACGACACCTTGCGCTACCTGTCCGAGGACCCCGTGCACCGCAAGCATCACCACCATGACATCACCTTCAGCATGGTGTATGCGTACAGCGAGCGCTTCATCCTGCCTCTATCGCACGACGAGGTGGTGCACGGCAAGGGCTCGCTGCTGGCCAAGATGCCGGGCGACGCGGCCGCCAGGCTCGCCAACCTGCGCGCCTACCTCGGCTTCATGTGGGCCCATCCGGGCAAGAAGCTGCTCTTCATGGGCGGCGAAATGGCACAGCCCAGGGAATGGAACCATGACGTCCCGCTGGATTGGGACCTGCTGGACCGCCCCGGCCACCTGGGCATACAGCGGCTGGTTGCCGACCTGAATGGCCTGTACCGCGGAGTGCCGGCGCTGCATGCGCTGGATGCCGATCCGGCGGGCTTCGCCTGGACGATCCTGGACGACCGGGACAACAGCGTGGTCGCATTCATCCGCAGCGACGGCGTCCATCATGTGCTCGCGGTCGCCAATTTCACGCCGGTGGCGCGGCATGACTACCGCATCGGCGTGCCTCGGGCCGGCCGCTGGACGGAAAGACTGAATACCGACGCCACGCACTACGGCGGATCCGGCCAGGGCAACCAGGGCGGCGCCAGCACCGGCCTCAGCGCGTCCCATGGGCAGCCCCAGGCCTTGTCCTTGACCCTGCCGCCGCTGTCCACCCTGTTTCTGCTCTACGAAGGTTGAACGCATATGGATCCCTCCCAATTCACGCGCATCGCCGGCGGCCAGCCCCATCCGCTGGGCGCGGTCAGCGACGGCCTGGGCGTGAACTTCGCGGTGTTCTCGGCCAACGCCACGCGTATCGAGCTGTGCCTGTTCGATCCCAAGGGCCGCAAGGAACTGCGCCGCTTCGACCTGCCGGAATGCACCGACGAGATCTGGCACGGCTACCTGCCCGACGCGCATCCCGGCCTGGTGTACGGCTATCGCGCCCACGGCCCTCACGATCCGCGCAACGGGCACCGTTTCAATCCCCACAAGCTGCTGCTCGATCCCTACGCGCGCCAGTTGACCGGGCCGCTGCATTGGAGCGATGCGCTGTTCGGCTATCGCATGAAGCATGCGCGCGCCGACCTCAGCATCGACCGGCGCGATAGCGCGCCCGCCATGCCCAAGGCCATCGTGGCCGAGGAAACGCCCTTCACCTGGGGCAACAGCCGGCCGCCGGCCACGGCCTGGAACGATACCGTGATCTACGAGGTGCACGTGCGCGGCGCCTCCATGCTGCGCGAAGACCTGCGCCAGCCCTTGCGCGGCAGCTGCTCCGCGCTGGCCGACCCGCGCTTCATCGAACACCTGCAACGGCTGGGCGTGACGGCCGTGGAGCTGCTGCCCGTCCATGCGTTCCTGCAGGACCGCTTCCTGACCGAACGCGGCCTGCGCAACTACTGGGGCTACAGCACGCTATCGTATTTTGCGCCGGAGCCCGCCTACCTGCAGCACAACCCGAACGAACTGCGCCAGGCCATCCGCCGGCTGCATGCCGCCGGCATCGAAGTGATCCTGGACGTGGTCTACAACCATACGTGCGAGGGCAGCGAGCTGGGGCCCACGCTGTCCTGGCGCGGACTGGATAACGCCAGCTACTACCGCCTGGTGCCGGGCGATGAACGCTACTACATCAACGACACCGGCTGCGGCAACACCGTCAACCTGTCGCATCCGCGCGTCCTGCAAATGGTCACGGATTCGCTGCGCTATTGGGCGCAATCCTATGGCGTTGACGGCTTCCGCTTCGACCTGGGCGTCACCCTGGGCCGCGAAGGCACCGGCTATGACCCGGGTTCGGGCTTCTTCGACGCCGTGCTGCAGGACCCTGCCCTTGCCCGCCTGAAACTGATTTCCGAACCCTGGGACGTGGGCCCGGATGGCTACCAACTGGGTAACCATCCGCCCGGATTCGCCGAGTGGAACGACAAGTTCCGCGACGCCACCCGCCGCTATTGGCGCGGGGATCCCGCCATGCGCGGCGAGATCGCGGCGCGCTTGTGCGGATCGCGCGACCTGTTCGACCGCCGCCACCGGCGCCCCTGGAGCAGCGTCAACTACGTGGCCTCGCACGACGGCTTCACGCTGGCCGACATCGTCAGCTACGACGGCAGCCACAACCAGGCCAACGGAGAAGGCGGCAACGACGGCCACGGCGAGAACTACAGCCATAACTGGGGCGCCGAAGGCCCGACCGGGGACGCCGCCATCCTGGACACCCGGAAACGGGTGCAGCGGGCTCAGCTGGCCTGCGTGTTCCTGGCCGATGGCACGCCGATGCTGCTGGCGGGCGACGAATTCGGCAACAGCCAGGAAGGCAATAACAATGCCTATTGCCAGGACAACGCCCTGTCGTGGCTGGACTGGACGCAAGCGCAGGCTGACGACGGTCGTGAGCTATCCCGCTACGCGGCGCGCCTGATCGCATTGCGCCGCGCCCACCCCAGCACGCGCGCCGCGCGCTACGGCGACGCGGGCCAGCAGCTCGCGCCTGGCGTGAAAGCCATCTCCTGGTTCGATCCAGCAGGCGCCGAACTGGACGCCGCCGCCTGGGAGTCGGAGGCCAATGCCCTGGTCCTGCGCCGCGCCGCCTGCCGCGAAGACGGCAGCGTCGACGTAACGTTGCTGTTGCTGAATCCAGGCGCGGAGGACGCGGTTTTCCAGATGCCGCCGCCCGAGCTGGCCTGGATCCGCGAGCTGGATTCCGCCACGCAGGCGCCTGCCGCGCCCTTGTCGGAGCCCGCCGTCACGGTGGCCGCGCGCAGCGTGGTGTTGCTGGCGGCGACCTACGTGCCGGGAGATCCGCCATGACATACGACTATGCATCCGGCGCAATCCCGCTGGAGAGCGGCGTCACGCGCTTTCGGCTGTGGGCGCCGACCGCGCCCGCCGGCTTCGCGCTCGAGGTCGAAGGGCATCCTGCAATCGCCCTGCGTCCCGGCCCGGACGGCTACGTGCAGGCCGACGTGGACTGCCCCGTCGGCGCCCGCTATCGCTACCGCCTCGACGCGGACACGGTCGCGCCCGATCCGGCCTCGCGCCTGCAGTACGGCGACGTGCATGGCGACAGCATCGTGGTCGCGCCGGATGCCTACCCCTGGCGCTACGGCAGCTGGCGCGGACGGCCCTGGGAGGATGCCGTGCTGTACGAAACCCATGCCGGCCTGGAGGGAGGCTATGCGGGCCTGCTGGCGCGGCTGCCGGAGCTGGCGGCGCTGGGCGTGACCTTGCTGGAGTTGATGCCCATTGCCGACTTCCCCGGGCCGCGCAACTGGGGCTATGACGGCGTGCTGCCCTATGCGCCCGACGCGGCCTACGGCACGCCCGACGAGCTCAAGCGCCTGATCGACGAGGCCCATGGGCTGGAAATGGGCGTGATGCTGGACGTGGTCTACAACCATTTCGGACCCGACGGCAATTACCTGCCGCGCTATGCCGCGCCGTTCTTCAGGCAAGACGTCGCCACGCCCTGGGGCGACGCCATCGACTTCCGTCAGCCGGCGGTCAGCCAGTTCTTCAAGGACAACGCGCTGTACTGGCTGACCGAGTACCGCTTCGACGGGCTGCGCCTGGACGCCGTGCATGCGATCGCGGGCCAAGAATGGCTGCATGAGCTGGCCCAGCACCTGCGACAGCATATTCCGCCCGAACGCTACGTGCATCTGGTGCTGGAGAACGACGACAACCGCGCCAGCCTGCTGCAAGGCGATTTCGATGCGCAATGGAATGACGACGCGCATCATGCCCTGCATTGCCTCCTGACCGGCGAAAGCCACGGCTATTACGCCGACTACAGCGCCCTGCCGGCCCAGGCGCTGGCGCGCTGCCTGGCCGAAGGCTGGCTGTACCAGGGGCAGCGTTCACCCTACCGCGGCGGACAGCCGCGGGGCGAACCCAGCGCGGAACTGCCGCCGACCGCCTTCGTGCTGTTCCTGCAGAACCATGACCAGACCGGCAACCGTGCGGGCGGCGAACGCCTGGCCAGCCTGGTGGACAGTCCCGCCCGGCTGCGCGCCGCGGTCGCGTTGCAGTTGCTGTCGCCGCAGATCCCGCTGATCTTCATGGGCGAGGAACGCGGCGCGCGCACGCCGTTCCACTACTTCACCAGCCATGCCGACCCGGCCCTGGCGCAAGCGGTGCGCGACGGCCGGCGGCGCGAGTTCTCGCGCTTTCCCGAATTCCAGGGCGCGGGCGCGCTGTCCGACCCGAACGATCCCGCGGCCTACCTGGCCAGCAAACCGCGCGCCAGCGCCGCGGACGCGCATGCCTGGATGCGGGACTACGCGGTCCTGCTGCATCTGCGCGCCCGCCTGATCGCGCCGCGGCTGGCTGGCGCGGTCAGCCTGGGCGCGGCCGCCATCGGCGAACGCGGCGTGTACGCGCGCTGGCAACTGGCGGGCGGCGCGCGCCTGACGGTCTATGCGAACTTCGGCTCCGATCGCCTGGCGCTGCCCGAGGCCTTGCAGGCGGGCGTCGAGGCCTATGCCACGCTGCTCTTCGAATCCGTGGCCGGCGCGCGCGACGCGCTGGTCCAGGGCGAGGTGTGCGGCGACAGCACCGTGTGGCTGCTGGAGGAGCCGGCATGACCACCACGCCCGCCGGCGATCCGGCCTTGTCCGCGCTGGCCGCCAAAGCCGGCATCGCCGAACACTGGACCGACGCGCGCCAGCGTCCGCGGCAGGTGTCGCCGGATACTTTACGGCTGCTGCTGGAGGGCATGGGCCTGCCGGCGGGCAACACCGATGACATCCGCGATAGCGACCATCGCCTGGGCGTGGAGCTCGGGGCCCGGCTGCCGCCCCTGCTGGTCGCGCGCAGCGGCATGCCTGCCTCCCTGCCCGCTTGCGCGCGCGGCCGCTACCGCATCGTGTGCGAGTCCGGGCTGACCTGCGACGGCGAGGTCGCAGCCGACGGCAGCCTGATCGCGCCGCAGGAGCCGGGATATCACTCGCTGCATCTGGCATGCGGCCAGACCGTGCTCGCGGTGGCTCCCCGGCAAGCGCCCAGCCTGGACGATCTGACCGATGGCATGCGGCCGCGCGCCTGGGGACTATGCGCGCAGGTCTACAGTCTCAGGCGCGATGCCGGCCAAGCTGGCTTCGGCGGCTTCGGCGCGGTGCGCGAGCTGGCCGCCGCTGCCGCGGCCGAGGGCGCCGACGCGCTCGCCATCAGCCCGGTGCACGCCATGTTTGCCGCGCAACCGCAGCGCTGCAGCCCCTACGCGCCATCCAGCCGCTTGTTCCTGAACACCCTGTACGCGGATCCCGCCTCCATCCTTGGTGACGATGCCTTGCGCCGGGCGCTGGCCGAGTTGGCCGCCCAGCCGCCCGTAACCGACTTGATAGATTGGCCATCGGCCGGGATATGGCGGCAGCGCCTGCTGCGCGCGCTGCACCGCCAGTTCCGCGCAATCGGACCAGAGGATGCCCGCCAGCGCTACGAGGCGTTCTGCGTCCGCCGCGGCAAGGCGCTGCGCGACCACGCCGTATTCGAAGCCTTGCATGCCGCCCAGGCAGCGCATGGCGCACACCACCTGCCCTGGACGCAATGGGCCGCCGGCCTGCGCGATCCGGACTCGCCGGAAGTCGAGCGATATGCGCGGCAGCATCCGGTCGAGGTCGACTTCCATCGCTACGCCCAATGGCTGGCCGCCGAAAGCCTGGGCCACGCGCAGAAGGCGGCGCGCCGCGCCGGCATGCGCGTGGGGCTGATCGCCGACCTGGCCGTGGGCGACAGTCCGGACGGCAGCCACGCCTGGAGCCGCCAGACCGACCTGATGCCAGGACTGTCCATAGGCGCGCCGCCCGACATCCACAATCCGCAAGGACAGAACTGGAATCTGGCCGCGTTCTCGCCGCGCGCGATGCATGCCCAAGGCTACGCGGCCTACATCGACATGTTGCGCGCCGCGCTGGCTCACGCTGGCGGCCTGCGCATCGATCACATCCTGGGCATGGCGCGGCTGTGGCTGGTACCCGATGGACTGGCCGCCGATGCGGGCGCCTATCTGCGTTATCCGTTGCGCGAACTGCTGGCGCTGACGGCGCTGGAAGCCTGGCGCCACCGCGCGCTTGCCATCGGCGAAAACCTGGGCACGGTGCCTGAAGGCTTCAACCGCGAACTGGCGGATCACGGCATCCTGGGCATGAATGTGCTGTGGTTCATGCGGCAGGAGCCTGACATGACCGCGCCGCCGTCCGAGCCGCCCAAGCCGGCGCCTTTTCTTGCCGCCGAAGACTGGCCCGTCCAGGCCGTGGCCATGACCTCGACCCACGACCTGCCGACCTTGCGCGGCTGGTGGGCCGAGCGCGACATCGACGTGCGCGCCGAACTGAACCTGCTGGGCGGCGGCGATGACGAGGCCACGCTGCGGCACAACCGGCGCATGGACCGCAGCTTGCTTGCGCAAGCCCTGGGCTGCGCCGTCGAACCCGCGCGGCCGCCGCTGGAGGACATGCTGCGCTTCGTGTCTTCCAGCCCTTGTCCCCTGCTGCTGGTGCCCATGGAAGACCTGGCGGGCGAACTGGAACAGCCCAACCTGCCCGGCACCGTGGATCAGCATCCCAACTGGCGTCGACGCCTGGCCGCAAGCAGCGCGGCGTGCTTCGCCGACCCAGCCGTGCAAGGCCGGCTGCAAGCCCTGCGCACGGGTCGGAGTCGGCCATGACCATGCCGCGCGCCACGGTCCGCCTGCAACTGCATGCCGGCTACACGCTGCACGACGCCCACGCTTGCGTGGACTACTACGCGGACCTCGGGGTCAGCCACCTCTACCTGTCGCCCATCACCTGCGCCCGCCCCGGCTCGACGCATGGCTATGACGTCATCGACCATGGCGCGGTCAATCCGGAGCTGGGCGGAGAGTCGGCGCTGAGGGACCTGGCCCGGGCGGCCCGCCGGCGCGGGCTGGGCCTCATCGCGGACATCGTGCCCAACCACATGGCGGCACACCCCGCCAATGCCTGGTGGCGCGATGTGCTCGAACACGGCGCCGCAAGCGCGCATGCGCGCTGCTTCGACATCGACTGGAACGCGCCGGATCCCGCGCTGCGCGGCAAAGTCCTGCTGCCCATCCTGCCCGACTCCTACGGCGAGTCGCTGAATCAAGGCGTAATGGCGCTGCGCCACGACGCCACTACCGGGCGCGTCGAATTGGAGGTCTCGGGCCAGCGTTATCCCGTGGCGCCGGAATCGCTTGCGCGCGGGCTCGATCCGCAAACCCTGCTGCGCCGCTGCGACCCGGCGCGCGCATCCGGCCGCGAGCGCCTGCACCGGCTGCTGCAGAGCCAGCATTACCGGCTGGCCTGGTGGCGCTGCGCTGCCGATCAGATCAACTGGCGGCGCTTCTTCGAGATCAGCGAGCTCGTGGGCGTACGAGTCGAGGACGAAGCCGTCTTCGATGCCGTGCATGCGCTGCCGCTGCGCCTGTACGCGCAAGGCCTGCTCGACGGACTGCGCATCGACCACATCGACGGACTGGCCGCGCCGGGCGCCTATCTGCGCAGGCTGAATCGATGCCTGGCCGAAGCCGGAGCCAGCCGTCCGCCGGCTTGCGCCCAATCGCAAGCCTATCTGGTGGCGGAGAAGATCCTGGCGTCGGACGAAGCGCCCGATGGGCGCTGGCAGCTGCATGGCACCACCGGCTACGACTTCATGGATCAGGTCGGCGCCTTGCTGCACGACCCGCAGGCCGAAGCGCCGCTGCGGGCGTTCTGGCAGATGCTCACGGGCGATCTGCGCACGCCGCAGCGCCAGCTGGAAGCGGCGCGCACGCGCATGCTGCAGCGGCACTTTTCCGCGGAACGCCTGGCGCTGGTCCGCTGTCTGGAACGTTTGGCGCGGCACGACCGCCGCACCCGCGACTGGTCCGCGCCGGCCATGGACCGCGTGCTGTCCGCGTGGCTGGCGGCCTTTCCGGTGTACCGGACCTATGCAGAGGACGGCGGGCGCAGCGACGCGGACCGCGACCACTGCGATGCAGCCGCGCAACGCGCCGCAACCCTCCTGTGCGCCCTTCCCGGCTCGGCTGACGCCGCCTTGCTGGCGCAATTGGACCGTTGGCTGAGCGGACGACCCGCCGACCCCGCAACGGCGGATCATGCCGCCGCGCCGCTCGCGCAAGGTGAAACGGAAGCTGCGCAATCCCTGCGCCGGTTCCAGCAACTGACGCCGCCGCTGGCCGCCAAAGCGCTGGAAGACACGCTGTTCTATCGCTACGGCCCGCTGCTGTCGCGCAATGAAGTCGGCGCATCGCCGCAGCGGTTCGCGCTGGCGCCCGAGGCTTTCCATGCTCTGGTCGAAGCGCGGGCGCGCGAATTCCCCCACGCCATGCTGGCCACGGCCACGCATGACCACAAACGCGGGGAGGACGCACGCGCGCGGCTGGCGGTGCTATCGGAAATGCCGCAAGCCTGGCGCAAGACCGCGTATCGCTGGATCCATGCCCTGCCCGACGCCGGGCAACTCACCTTGGCAGACCGCTACCTGCTGGTGCAGACGCTGATCGGGGCTTGGCCCGCCGGCTGGGATGCCGACATCATCGAACAGCGGCCGGCAAGCGTGGCCGCATGGATCGAGCGCGTGGCGCAGTGGCAGCTCAAGGCGCTGCGCGAAGCCAAGCTCCATACCAGTTGGACGGATCCTGACTCCGCTTATGAAGCCGCCGGGCTTGGCGCACTGGAGTTTCTGCGGGACGCGGCCCCCGGCCGGCGCCTGCTGGCCGAAATCGCCGCATACGCCCTGGAGCTGGCCCCCGCCGGCATGATCAACAGCATGGCGCAGACGCTGTTGCGCAACACGTTGCCGGGCGTGCCGGATCTGTACCAGGGTACGGAGTTCTGGGACGTAAGCCTGGTCGACCCTGATAACCGGCGCGCGGTCGACTATCCGCCGCGGATAGCCATGCTGGCCCGCGCTCGCGCCAGCGCCGCCGTCCGACCCAGCGCAGCGGACTGGCGCAGCGGCGCGGTGAAGCAGGCCCTGATCCAGCGCCTGCTGTCGGCGCGGCTGCGCCACTCGGCATTGTTCGGCCAGGGCGAGTGCATCCCCCTGGCTGCAACCGGGACGCATGCACGGCACGTCGTCGCCTGGCTGCGGTGTCATGAAGACGAGTGTGCCGTGATCGCCGCGCCGCGGCTGTGCGCCCTGCGCCTGTCCGGCTACGCTCGCGGCGAGCCGCGGGCGGCGCGGGAATTCTGGGCCGATACCGCGCTGTGCCTGCCCGATGCGGTCAGGGACTTGGCGTGGCGCGATGCAATGGGCGACGAAAAGGCGCGGCGCGGCGCCGACGGTGCGCTGCCCTTGTCCGATCTGCTGTGCGAACTGCCGGTAGCACTGTGGCTGTCACCGGCGGCTTGACGCTTCAATGACGATGCATGAAGCACAAACGGCCTTGTCCGCCCACAGCGGGACAAGGCCGTCCTTACCGCGATACCCGCCCGACTACAGGGCCCGGAACACGCGGTCTATGAGTCAGCGCGGCATCTTGCTTTGCTGGCCCGGGTTCTGGCCAGGTTGCTGCCGATCCTTGTCGGCATGCTGGCCGGATTGGCCGGGCTGCTGCTGCCCGGGCTGATTGCGGTCCCTGGGGTTTTCCTGGGCCTGTTGCTTCTGTTGCTGCTTTTGCTGGTCGGGCTGGTTCTGATTGGGCATTGCAAGTCTCCTGGAAGACGGAAAAAGCTCCGCCGCATTCCATACAGCAACCCGCGTGCCCAAACCCGCGCGGCGGTCAGTCCGCAGCCCCGCGTACGAGGGGGACGCAAGGACCGCCGGTAAAGTCCGGCCAGGTTGGTAAAAAATACGCTGCGCGCCCAGTTCTATTGCGTGGCCGCGTGGCGTTTGCCGCGCGCTGACTGCGGTTCCTGGGCGGAAGCGTCGTAGGCGTCGAGCCAGGATGACGCATAGGCGGCGGGCGCGGCCAGCGGTTCGCCCTGGTCGCGTTGCGTGCGCAGCCGCACCGTCAATTCGTCCAGCGGCATGGGGCGGCCCAGCGCAAAGCCCTGGCCGTAGCGGCAGCCGGCCGCGCGCAAGGCGGGAATGTCCGCCACGTTTTCGACGCCTTCGGCCACCACCCGGCGGCCGAGCCGGTTCGCCAGTTCCGCGGCGGTGCGCAACACTTCGAAGGCGACGGCGCTGCGGCGCATGCGCGTGACGAAATACTGGTCGATCTTGACCTCGGACAGCGGCAGCGCCGACAGCAGCTTCAGCGAAGCGTGGCCGGTGCCGAAATCGTCCAGGCTGACCTCGCAGCCGGCATTCTCGAGCTTGAGCAGCGTGGCGCGCAGCACATCGAGTTCGCGGATGGGCTGGTCTTCCGTCAGTTCCACGCGCACCAGCGACGCGGGCAGCTCAGCCGCATAGATGCGGTCCAGCAGGAAATCCACCGCGGCCTCGTCCGACAAGGTGGAGGCAGGCGCATTGATGGCCACGGGAATGGCGATGCCGGCGCGCCGCATCGTCAGCAGCATGTCTATGACACGCAGGCAGACGCGCTCGAAAAGCACCTTGTCCAGGCCCAGGCGGTTGACGGCGGGAATGAAGTCGGAAGGCATGATGATGCCCAGGCGGCGATGCCGCCAGCGAGCCAGCGCTTCGGCCGACACGATCCGGCCTGTCAGCAGGTCCACCTGCGGTTGCAACAGCATGCGCAGGCCATCCTTGCCGGTGATCATGGCGGCGATCTCGTCGTCGCTCGCCACCGAGTCTGTGGAAGCCTCTTGATTCGACATCATGTCGATACTCCTTGCGCGCCCCTGGGCGAAAACCTGCGCTGTCCGGGCGCAGAAAGAGGCACATTGGACTGAGTATTCCCAGCTACAGCGCTTTTTGTATGCCATTTCCAGACTTTCTTCCAGGCAATTCTGCGCCGCTGCGGCGGCAAAGTCACATATATGTATCCATACGTATTAAGCTGCTCGGATTCATGAATGAAACGGCCTTTCCGGCCCCGGCCGCCGCCCTCGTCGGAAAGCCTTGTCGACATGGTAGGGTTTGCGACTACCGCCCTGCCGGGCCCACCGCCGCTGCTGCTGTATTCCTAGCGTGAAGAACCTGTATTTCCGTTGGCGCGCCTCCTTGCGCAACGTCCTCTGGCTGGACGCCCTCCAAGCCGCGGCCATCAGCGCCGCGCCCGTCATCCTGGCCGTGCTGGCGCACGAGCCGCGCCTGGGCTGGAGCGCCATCGCGGCGTTCTGGGCCTGCTTCGGGGATCCGGGCGGTCCCCTGCGCCAGCGCGCTGGCGCAATGCTCGCGCTGGGGCTGATAGGCGCGCTGTTCTGCTTTCTGGCCAGCGTCAGCGCGGCCCATCTATGGCTGCTGCTGCCCCTGACCTTCGTGTGCTGCACATTCGGCGGCCTGTTGCGCGTGCTGGGGCCGGCCGCGGCCATCGTCGGCACCTTGCTGTCCGCGGGCTTCGTGGTGGCGGCCGAACTGCCCGCCCCGACCTGGGCGGAAAGCCTCTCATACACGCTGTTTTTCCTGGCCGGGGCGGCCTGGGCCATCCTGATGACGGCGCTGGTATGGCGCCGGCGTCCCTGGAAGGACGCCACCCATGCGGTCGCGCACTGCTACCGCGGCCTGGCGGACTTTGCCGACGCGCTGGCCCGCATGTACTCGGGCTTGACGCCCGCCGCCAGCCCCCAGGCCTGGAGCGCGGTCACGCGGCCGCAGCGCAGCGCCCAGCGTGCGGCGCTCGAAGCCGCCCGCACCCGCATCCGCGAAGTGCAGGACGCGCGACCCTCGCGCCGCGCCCGCGCGCACCAGCTGCTGTACCTGCTGGACAATGCGGAGGACAGCTTCATCGCGCTGGTGGCCGCGGCCGATCTGCTGGAATCGAACGCGCCGCGCTGGCTCGGGCGCGGCGCCGGCGCCCATCTGTCGCATGCGCTGCACCGCTACGCCAGCCTGTGCAATGCCATCGCCAGCACTTCGGACGTCAACGACGCCAAGCAAACGCAGTGCCTGCGCGAACGCCTGGCCCATTACAGCGCCGGCCTGCATGAACTGCGCGGCAGCGCCCTGGCCCACGCACCCGAACTCGCCACCATGGCGCCGGTGCTGGACCGGTTGTTGCACACGGCGCAGGCCGTCACGCAGTCCCTGTTCGACCAGGGGCAAGCCCCGGCGGCGCCCACGCGCGACCGCCGCGCAGCCAACCCTGCGCAAGACGCCTGGCGCGCACTGCGCCAGAACCTGAGCTTCGAATCCGACGCCTTCCGCCATGCGCTGCGGGTAGGCGTGGGCGCCACCATCGCCGTGGCGCTGTCCAAGACCTTCGCCGTCAACCATGGCTACTGGATGTCGCTGACGCTGGTCTTCATCCTGCAGCCTTACTTCGCGACCACCTGGCAGCGCACGCTGGAACGCGTGGCCGGCAGCGTGGCCGGCGCCATCGGCGCTTCGTTGCTGGGCCTGTTCCTGAGCACGCCCTTGTCCGTGGCCCTGGCGGTCCTGCCAATCGCGCTGGGCACCTTCGCCGCGCGCACGATTCATTACGCGCTGTTCACGTTCTTCCTGACTTCGCAGTTCGTGCTGGTCACCCACATCCAGCAGCCCGAGATCCAGGAGCCGATGCTCGCGGCCCTGCGCGCGTTCAACAGCGTGCTGGGCGGCGTCCTGGCCCTGCTGGTGGGCTTTCTGGTCTGGCCCGAAAAGGAGCCGCGGCAACTGGCCGGCGCCCTCAGCCTGGCGCTGGAGCGTCACGCCGCCTATGCGCGCGCCCTGTTGCGGGCCAAGAGCGGCGATGCCGGCGATGGGCAGGACCTGGTGGCGCTGCGCCGCATGGCCTGCCTTTCCGCCGACAATGCGCAGGCGTCCTTGCAGCGGCTGCAGCAGAATCCGGTGCATCGCGACCGCAATGTCGGTACGGCGGAAAACCTGCTCAACGCCATGCGCCGCGTCACGGCGGCGGGTACGGTGCTGGAGCTGCAGCCGGCCCCGCCCGCCGGATCGCCCGCCGCCCAAGCGCTCTCCGAGTACGGTCCGGCCCTGGCGCATGCGCTGCATCCGCAGCAGCCCGCACCCCGCGCAAGCGACCGCCAACTGGCCGTGCCGCCTGCGGTGGCCGCGGGCTATCCGGAACTGGCAGCCCCGCTGGACCGCATCGCGCAACAGGCGCGCCAATTGCGCCAATTGCGCGAACGCGTGGAACGGACTCCCCCCGCGCCATAGCCTGCCGTTTGCGCTCGCCCCGGCGAACTGCCGCGGGCTTGACGCGCATCAAGGGCGAGAAGGCCGGAAAGCGTAACCATATGCACATGGCACGCTTAAACAAGGAGGCCTTCATGTACCGCCGCATTTCCGTCCACCTGGACCACGGATTCGACTGCAAACGCCGCATTGAAGCTGCCCTGGCCCTGGCCAAGCGGCACAAGGCCGAGCTGGTCGGCATCTACGCCAACGCCGCGCCGCCGCAGTATTACTACGGCGAGTCCGTGCTCATGTCGCGTTCGCTGGGCATCATCAAGGAGTTGCAGGCGCAAAGCCGCGACGCGGTGGAAACCGCCTTTCTGGAGGCCGCGGCCGAAGCGGACGTGCCCGCATTCATGCGCGCGGGTACCTCCTCGCCCAGCGAGACCGTGGCGCTGCTGGGCCGCACCACCGACCTGATCGTGGTCAGCCAGGAAAACCGCGAGGACGTCGAGGCCGCGCACGAGATCGAGTTCGTCGAACAGACCCTGCTGACGGCGGGCCGGCCGGTGCTGGCGATTCCGTCCAGCGGCGAATTCCCGGTCATCGGCGACCGCGTGCTGTGCTGCTGGGACGGCAGCCGCGAAGCCGCCCGCGCGCTGGCCGATGCGGCGCCGATATTGCGCCTGGCCTCGCACATGGTCGTGCTGACCATGGACGAAGGCGCCGCCAGCCCCAAGCATGAAGCGCCGTTCGAGGACCTGGCCACCTATTGCGTGGCGCAGGGCATGCCGGCGCCCGAGCATGTGCGCCGCGACATCAAGGGCGTAGGCGTGGGCAGCACCATCCTGAACGCCGCCGCCGACCATAGCGCGGACCTGATCGTCATGGGCGCCTATGGCCACAGCAAGCTGCGCCAGTGGGCGCTGGGCGGGGCGACGGCGTCCATCCTGAAGAGCATGACCGTGCCGGTCATGTTCTCGCACTAGCCTTGGCCTGCTAGCCCCGGCGCACCGGGGTCAGCACCGGCCTGCCGCCGAAGTGCGCCGTGGCGTTGTCCAGGAACAGCGCCACGGTGGCATGCACCGCTTCCGGCGAGCGCCCCGCGCTGTGCGGGGTCAACACCACATTGTCGAGCTCGATCAGTGCCTTGGGTACGTCGGGCTCGCCGTCCACCACGTCCAGGCCCGCGCCCGCAATGCGGCGCTCGGCCAAGGCCGCGATCAGCGCCTGCGTGTCCACCACGCTGCCGCGCGCGATGTTCACCAGATAGCCTTCCGGCCCCAGCGCTTCCAATACCTGCGCGTCCACCAGGTGGCGCGTGTCCGTTCCGCCCGGCGTCGCCACCACCAGGAAATCCGATGCCGCGGCCAGCGCGCGCGGGCTGTCGAAGTAGGCATAGCCCGATTCCGGGCGAACGCTGCGGCTGTAATAGCCCACGCTCATGCCGAAGCCGTTGGCGCCGCGCCGCGCGATTTCCAATCCGATGGTGCCCAGGCCCAGGATCCCCAGCCGCTTGCCGGTGACCTGCGGTCCCATGAAGCCGCTCCAATGGCCCTGGCGCACCGACGCATCCGCTTGCGGCAGGCGTCGCGCCGCGCCCAGCATCAGGGCCATGGCATGGTCCGCCACCGATACCGCATTCGCGCCCGGACCATGGGTCACGACGATCCCGCGCTCGGCCGCAGCGGCCAGATCGATGTTTTCGTAGCCCACGCCCAGCGAGCAGGCGATTTCCAGCTTGGGCATCGCCGCCATTTCCTGCGCGTACAAGCCGGTAGCTCCGCGCGTGAGCACGATGCGGATCTCCGAGCCGTGATCACGGATCGCCTGCGCGCGTGAATCGGCGGTAGGCGCAAAAATCGCGCGAAAGCCGCGCGCTTCGATTTCGGGCAGGTAATCCTGCACGCTTTCTATCAAGACAAGCAAGGGGATGGTCATGTCGGGAATGCCGCGGATGGCGGAGGGCTGCACAAAAACCCGGCGATCTTACGCCTGGGCGCAAGCCCGCGCCACCCGCCGGTCCGCCAGACGGCCGCCCGGCGCTCGGACCGATGCGCGAGCCGTCCGACACGGCTCGCGCCTTCATGACCGCATTGGACCTGCTAGAGCCGGCCGGTCAACAGCATCACAATCAGGACGATCAGCAATATGCCCAGTATGCCGCTGGGGTAATAGCCCCAACCGCGGCTATGGGGCCAGGCCGGCACGGCGCCGACCAGGAGCAGGATAAGAATAATCAGCAGGATGGTCGACATGGCGACTCCTCGGTTCTTGTTGGGATCAGGGAAAAGCCACAGCCCGCGTCAGGGGCTGGGCGGCGTGATCTCCTTGCCGGGCGGCGACAAGGGCGGCAGGTCCACGTCCGGCTCGTCGGTATCCGGATCAACAGGCAGGTCGCCGGGCGGCGAACCTGGCGGGATCGGATCTGGCTTGGGCGGAACGTGCAGGTAGTACGAGTACGCGATGTGCATGGCTGTCTCCGGGGAAAATCCACTCCTCCGTCAGCAAGCCGCGTGCCCAGCCCCTTCGTCGAGGATCGCGGGCACGCCGCATGCTGATGGCAGCGTCCCTGTCCCCCTGTTTGCCGCAGACGACATGAACCCAAGTTCCCGAACGGCGCCCGCCCGCGGCGGCGCAGCGCTGGTCTACTACGACGACAGCCAGGCAGGCTATGCCCGGGTCCGTGTCAACGGCAGCGCCTTCCACTACCTGGACGCCCAAGGCAGACGCATACGCAGCGCGCGGGAAATCAAGCGCATCGACGCCCTGGCAATACCGCCGGCATATGAAGAGGTGTGGATCTGCCCTACCCCGCTCGGGCATCTGCAGGCCACCGGGCGCGATGCCCGAGGACGCAAGCAGTACCGCTACCACTCCGATTGGACCGCAGTGCGCGATGCGAGCAAGTACCAGAGCCTTGCAGCCTTCGGCCAGACGCTCCCGCGCATACGGCGGCAGGTCGAGCGCGATCTCCGTACCGCCGGGTTGTCCCAGAACAAGGTGATAGCCGTACTGGTACGTTTGCTAGAGACGACGCTGGTGCGCATCGGCGCGCGCGAGTACGCCCGAACCAACAAGTCCTATGGCCTGACCACGCTCAAGCGGCGGCACGCCAGCGTGACGGGCGACAAGTTCCGCTTCCGCTTCCAGGGCAAGAGCGGCGTGACCCACGACGTCAGCGCCGCGGACCGGCGCGTGGCGCGCATCATCAAGCGCTGCCTGGACATACCCGGCCAGCAACTGTTCCAGTATCTGGACGCGGACGGCGGCAGCCATCCCGTCGATTCGGGCGCGGTCAACGCCTATCTGCGCGCTGCCGGCGCGGGCGACTTCACGGCGAAACACTACCGTACCTGGGCAGGCTCCGTCATGGCCTATGCCGCCCTTCAGGCGAACCCGCACGAGAGCGCCGCCCAGGCGCAGAAGACGGTGGTGGACGTGGTCAAGCAGGTCGCGCGGCGCCTGGCCAATACGCCAGCCGTATGCCGCGCCTGCTATGTGCATCCGGCCATTCTGGCCGCCTACCTGGACGGCACGCTACCCGCGCGCTCAGCGGCGCCGCGGGGTCCCCGTGGACTGAGTGCGGACGAACGCCGCCTGCTTGCCTTCCTGGGCGGAGAGGCCGCTGCGGCGGCGAACGCCAAGCAAGCATCAAAGGATCGATGAGCGCGCGTTCTTGGCCCGCGGTTGCGGCGCGGAACCGTCCGTCCAGTTCGACTCGGTGCGCGTGTCGGCCACGACGCGCTTGTCGCGCGCGGCCTCGTCCGGGGTCGAGGCGTCTGGTTTATCCGGTCTGCGCGGCACATCGACGAGAGCGCGCGGCGGCAGTATCTTAGCGTTGTCTTCCGCCCGCTTGCCGGCTTGCGCCGGCTTCGCGGATCCGGGTATGGATGCTGGCTTCATGCGTGGCTCCTGCAGTGGCTCCCCCGTAGGGAATACGGTTCCCATGCTAGGGCTCCAGGCCGCTGCGGTCATCGCAACGCGGCATCAAATTGCAAGCGGATGTGCCCCCCCCCCCAGGCTTGCCCGTTGCTGCGCGTACCGGGCGCACACAAGGAGATGCAATGCGAGACCAAAATTTCGAGCAATGTGTGCAAGCCTGCTATGAATGCGCCGTCGCCTGCGATGTTTGCGCGTCCGCCTGCCTGCGCGAGAACCCGGCGCACATGCGGCGATGCATTGCGCTGTGCACCGATTGCGGCGCGGTTTGCCGGCTTTGCGCGGCCATGCTGGCACGCGACGGCGAGTTCGCCAATGCGCTTTGCACCTTGTGCGCGTTGATATGCGATGCGTGCGCGCGCGAATGCTCATCGCACGAGGCAGAGCATTGCCAGGTGTGCGCAGGCGCGTGCCTGAGCTGCACCCTGGCCTGCCGCGACATGCTGGAGGCCTGAAACCTTCCGATCCGCTGCGCGGCCGCCCGGGCCGGTCCGCGCAGGCGCATTTCCCGCCCGACAGCCAGGAGCTACCGATGGCCTCTACCAACACCCCCCTGCCCTCAGACTTTCCGGAAAACGGCCCGGACAACCGCGGCGCGCACAGGCGAGCACGGCATCCCGAGGCCTGGATCGACGATCTGGAAGCCACGCTCAGCGATGCCTCGGCGACCGATCTTGAGGCGCTCAAGGCGCGCCTGTCCGAACAGCTGCACGCCACGCGGCGCAGCTTGCGAGACGCTTCCGACCACGCCGGCGACCTGATGCGCGAGACCATAGACTGCACCGAGGAGTACATCCACGCCCGGCCCTGGCAGGCCATCGGCCTGGTGGCCGGCGCAGCTTTCCTTTTTGGCGTGGTGGTGGGACGGCAGTAGCCCCGGCGCGCGGCGGGCCAGGCATGGCATTTGCTCGGCAATGGGGAGGCGCCTGTCGCGCCTGCCCACCAGGAGGCCCACATGAGCAAGCCCGATCAAGCCGACACCGGCGCCCGCCCGCATCCCACACCGCCCATGCCGGCCCAGCACCTGGAAAAGCCGGGGCAGGAAGCCGACATGGTTCTCAAGCCACAGTACCAGGCGCCGCAGTACAAGGGCAGCGGCAAGCTCGAGGGCATGGTTGCGCTGGTGACAGGCGGCGATTCCGGCATAGGGCGCGCGGTCTGCCTGCTGTATGCGCGCGAAGGCGCCGACGTAGCGGTCGTCTATCTCAACGAGCAAGAGGACGCTGAAGACACCCAGCGCGCCGTGGAAAGCGAAGGCCGCCATTGCCTGCTGATCGCAGGCGACGTACAGGAACCCGCGTTTTGCGAACAGGCGGTGGCACAGACGATCGGGGCGTACGGCAAGCTCGACGTCCTGGTGAACAACGCCGCCTATCAGCAGCACACGGACACGCTGCCCGAGATCAGCGACGAAAAGTGGGACAAGACGCTGCGCACCAATATCACCGCCTACTTCCAGATGGCGCGCGCGGCGCTGCCGCATCTGCGCGCGGGCGCCTCCATCATCAATACCGGATCGGTCACGGGCCTGCGCGGCAGCGCCAGGCTGTTGGACTACTCCACCACCAAGGGCGCGATCCATGCCTTTACGCGATCGCTGGCCGCCAACCTCGCCGCCAAGGGTGTTCGTGTGAACGCAGTGGCGCCGGGACCCGTATGGACGCCGCTGAATCCTGCGGATCAAAGTCCGGAGAAAATCACGGAATTCGGCAAGCACGCGGACTTGGGGCGGCCGGCGCAGCCCGAGGAAATCTCTCCGGCCTATGTCTTCCTGGCCTCGCCCGTGTGCGCCAGCTACATCACCGGCATCGTCCTGCCCATTACCGGCAGCGCGGGCGATTGAGGCCTGCGCTGCCCGTTACTTTGCCGGCGCGATCGATGCGGGCGCTTCGCGCGACGCGGGTGAAACCGCCGGCGCTTCGCCCTTTGTTGCCGGCTGGATCTTGTCCGCATCGGCGGGCGGCGTGCGTTGCAGCTTGCGGCCCATTGCCAGATGTTCGGCCAGCATGGGCAGCGCGCGCACGGCGAAATCGCGCACCTGCGGATCCTTGGACTCGCGCGCCGCCGTCTCGAACAGGCGGTTGGCGGTAGTATGCGCGTCCACTGCCGCCTTTTCGATATAAAGCGCGTCGAAGTCGGGGCCGGTCCTGTTGCCCAGCTGTTGCAGGGTGTCGCGGTCGGGTTCGGACGGTTCCGCTGGCAGCTTCACCTGCTTGCGTCCGGCCAGGGTCTTCAGCTGGGCGTTCATGGCGCCATGCTGCTCCAGCATCCGCGCGGCGTATGCTTTCACGTCGCGGTCCCCCGCAAGCTTCTTCGCCAGCTCCGCCGCTTCCACCTCGAACATGCCTGAGCCCGCCGCCGCCTGCAGGAAGCGCGCTTCCGGCTCCGCCAGCTCCTGCGCCTGCACCCCGCCCAGCACGCCGGGCGCGGCCAGCAGGCATAGCGCGACGACGCCGCAGAGCCATAAGGTTTTTTTCATCTCCGTCTCCCTCGGCCTAGTTCGCCATCGTCGACGCTTCCACATGCCGCGGCGGCGTCAAGGGGTCGAAGTCTTCCCATTTGCCATTCAACCAGCGGCCCTGTGCGCGCTCGATGTCCGTGCCGCCAGCCTGCGTCAGCACGGTTCTTGCCAACGCATCGCGGTCCGGCGATATGTGCAGCGCCAGCATCACGCCCGCCTGGCGTACGGCGGGATGCGCGTCACGGGCGACGGACGCCGCCGGATGCCTGCGCCGTCCGCGCCCGATCACCCATAGCGCGCCGGCCAGCGCGCCGAGATAAGCGCCTACCCCCGCAGCGGCAATGACGATCAAGACCGAAGCCCCGACCCGGGCGGCGATCAAGCCGCCCAGCAGCGCAAACACCAGACCCAGCGCGGAAGCGCCCGCCACCGCGCCGAAATGGCCGCCCCGGGCGTCGGGGTCGGCCACGCGGTCGCCGCCTATCGGAAAGCGCGCGTGTTCACCCGCCGTGTTGATGTAGAAGGTATGGATGTCTTCTTCGGTGAATCCTTCGGCGCACAGCTTGCGCGCCGCCTCGGCGGCGTGGTCGAAAGTGTCGAAACGGGCGGCAACGATCAGGGACATTGTGCTCTCCATCGGGAATCATTCCCTCGTTGCCAGCAACCGCCGTGCCCGCCCTCAGGCATGGCAGTTGCTGTGGCGCTGGCGAGCGGCCTGGTCCGGCGGGTTCAGAGGCCGTCCGCCCGCAGTCCCGCCTACCCGCATTCTGCGTAAGGACTTCCACATGGACATGCCCGGCGACCAAGAAGATTTTTCCGAA